>NZ_CP053346.1:4200000-4535000 GCF_013113735.1 Sphingomonas sp. AP4-R1 | reverse complement strand
TCAAGACACGCACCGAAGCTTAGGGTGTGGATTTATCCACGCGGTAGCGGAGCGTTCCGTAAGCCTGTGAAGCGATCTGGTAATGGGTCGTGGAGGTATCGGAAGTGCGAATGCAGACATGAGTAGCGATAAAGAGGGTGAGATGCCCTCTCGCCGAAAGACCAAGGGTTCCTGCTTAAAGCTAATCTGAGCAGGGTGAGCCGGCCCCTAAGACGAGCCCGAAGGGGGTAGTCGATGGGAACCACGTTAATATTCGTGGGCCTGGTGGTGTGTGACGGATCTCGTGTATTGTTCGACCTTATCGGATTGGTCGGGCTTTGAAGAGGTTCCAGGAAATAGCCCCACCGTATAGACCGTACCCGAAACCGACACAGGTGGTCAGGTAGAGTATACCAAGGCGCTTGAGAGAAGTGTGCTGAAGGAACTCGGCAAATTGCCTCCGTACCTTCGGAAGAAGGAGGCCCCAACTATGCGCAAGCACTGTTGGGGGGCACAGGCCAGGGGGTAGCGACTGTTTAGCAAAAACACAGGGCTCTGCTAAGTCGGCTTCAAGACGACGTATAGGGTCTGACGCCTGCCCGGTGCCGGAAGGTTAAGTGGAGATGTGCAAGCATCGAAATGAAGCCCCGGTAAACGGCGGCCGTAACTATAACGGTCCTAAGGTAGCGAAATTCCTTGTCGGGTAAGTTCCGACCTGCACGAATGGCGTAACGACTTCCCCACTGTCTCCAGCACATGCTCAGCGAAATTGAATTCTCCGTGAAGATGCGGAGTACCCGCGGTTAGACGGAAAGACCCCGTGCACCTTTACTGCAGCTTCAGAGTGGCATTAGGAAAGAACTGTGTAGCATAGGTGGGAGGCTTTGAAGCATTGGCGCCAGCTGATGTGGAGCCATAGGTGAAATACCACCCTGTTGTTTTCTGATGTCTAACCTCGTTCCGTGAAGCCGGAACAGGGACCCTCTGTGGCGGGTAGTTTGACTGGGGCGGTCGCCTCCCAAAGAGTAACGGAGGCGCGCGAAGGTTGGCTCAGGCCGGTTGGAAACCGGCTGTTAGAGTGCAATGGCATAAGCCAGCCTGACTGCGAGACTGACAAGTCGAGCAGAGACGAAAGTCGGTCATAGTGATCCGGTGGTCCCTCGTGGAAGGGCCATCGCTCAACGGATAAAAGGTACGCCGGGGATAACAGGCTGATAACCCCCAAGAGCTCATATCGACGGGGTTGTTTGGCACCTCGATGTCGGCTCATCACATCCTGGGGCTGGAGCAGGTCCCAAGGGTTTGGCTGTTCGCCAATTAAAGTGGTACGTGAGCTGGGTTCAGAACGTCGCGAGACAGTTTGGTCCCTATCTGCCGTGGGCGTCGATATTTGAGAGGACTTGTCCCTAGTACGAGAGGACCGGGATGAACATGCCTCTGGTGGACCTGTCGTCGTGCCAACGGCGCAGCAGGGTAGCTATGCATGGACGAGATAACCGCTGAAAGCATCTAAGCGGGAAGCTCCCCTCGAGATAAGATATCTTAGGACGGTCGAAGACCACGACCTTGATAGATCGGATGTGGAAGTGCGGTAACGCATGGAGCTAACCGATACTAATTGTCCTATTCGCGCTTGAGAGTCCCACCATCATCGACAAGGCTGATGCCTTCGATGTGGCGGTTCCAAGCTCATCATAGTGGTGCACATCGATTTCGAACCCGAACCGCAAGGCGTGACCCAACAGTCACGCCGCATCACGCAGGCTCCATTGCTTGGTGACCATAGCGTCTGTGACCCACCCGATCCCATCCCGAACTCGGCCGTGAAACCAGACAGCGCCGATGGTACTATTGCTTAAGCACTGGAAGAGTAGGTCGTCGCCAGGCATTGAAGCCTGCGTCATGCGCGCGGTTCACGAACCCATACACAATGTCTTTCGCCCGTCAGGGCCCGAACGCCCTCGATCCATATCGGGGGCGTTCGTGTTTGACGGACAAATGGTCCAGGGCTCACACCCAGGACCAACAGGTGGCGCGGGGTGGAGCAGCCCGGTAGCTCGTCAGGCTCATAACCTGAAGGTCACAGGTTCAAATCCTGTCCCCGCAACCAACACATACCAAAAGCCCCCCAGCGCAAACAGCGCCGGGGGGCTTTTCGTTTGAGGGCCGTTCCTTCACCGCGCGACAGGCCCCCACAGAGCCGGGCGGCTCGGGGCCGAACCTCCAAACCCGGCACACCCCTGAATCAACCACCCCAAGGCGGTGGATCAGCACCAACGCCGCGACCATTCCCGTCAGGCGGCCGCGCGACTGAAGAATCTGCGTGAGCATAGCCGCTGCGGCCATGTGTGTCCGGGCGAGAAGGCCGGCCAGCCCTCGTCCCAGAGGTTCATGATCTACACCGCTACCGGATGGGAATTGCGGGCGGCAGGCCGTGTATGACTTCGGGGGTGGCGTCCGCCCGGGCTAATGGGAGGGCCTTGAGACCGAAAACGCGCTCGGAACTGGAAGGCGACGGCGATATCGAAGCTGCCATCCGCCGAATGCAACAGGTCCGTCATGATACGTCGCTAGCGGGTCGCGGATGTTTCGCCACACGAACAGCGCGACGGCATCGCCGACGGCGCAATGGGTCGCGGCCGAGATCCTCCCGCATGAGAGCGACGTCCGCCGCTGGCTGGCCCGGTCCAGCTTCGCGCTCGATATCGATGACGTGATCCAGGAGGCCTATTGCGCGATCGCGGGGCTCGGTAGCACCGCGCACATCCGTTCCGGTCGCGCCTATCTGTTCACGACCGCCCGCAACATCGCGCTGGAGCATCTGCGTCGCTCCAAGATCGTGCCGATGGACGCGCTGACCGATCTGACGCCGGCCGTCGAGGTGGATGACCGGCCGACGAGCGAGGCGATCGTCTGGAGCCGGCTGGAATTGAGCCGCCTGATCGATGGCCTCCCGGCGCGCTGTCAGTCGGTTTTCCGCTTATGCTATGTCAAGGGCATGACCCAGAAGGAAGCGGCACGCGAACTGCGCGTCAGCGAGAATATCGTGCAGAAGCAATTGACCCGAGCAATGGCGCGCGTTGCGACCGCCTATGCCCGCGATATCGCCCTCGATCCGATCGAGGATGAGGAATGACGGGCGCCACCAATACGAGCGCGGCGATCGCGGTCGACACGGCCGCCGCCGAATGGGTCGTCCGTCTCTCGGGCGAGATCAGCGCCGACGAGCGGCAGGCGTTCGAGCAATGGCGCGCGGCCGATGCACGGCATGCCGGCAGCTTCCTGCGCGCGAGCGCGCTCGCTCTGGCGGCGCAGCAATTGGATAGCGCCTCGCAGGCGATCCCCGGCGAGGTCGCCTCCGCGCTGGTGGCTACACGACCGACACGCCGCCAGTTGCTGGCCGGCGGTGGGACGATCGCAGCGGTCGCGGCGGGGCTGGTCGCGCTCGCGCTGCGGCCGGAGAGCGTCAGTTCGGATCTGGGTGAGACACGCAGCCTGCCGCTGCGTGACGGATCGACCGCGTTGCTCAACACCGCTTCCACCGTTCGCATCGCTTATTCGAAGGAGGTCCGTCGGATCGACCTGGTCCATGGCGAGGCGTGGTTCGACGTTGCGCACGATACGGCCAGGCCCTTCATCGTGCGAGCCGGGCGGCTCCATGTCCGCGCCGTCGGCACGGCCTTTGCGGTCCGCCAGCTCGACAATGGTGGCGTCGTCACCGTCACCGAGGGCGTGGTGCTGGCCTGGCTGGATGGCCATGAGCAAGAGGCGATCCGCATCGCGGCGGGAAGCCGTGGCGTCGTGACGGACAGGGCGCTGCGACACGAGACGCGCCCGGTGGGCGAAGACGATCGGCAACTGGCCTGGCGCACCGGCATGATCGTGCTGGACGGCCAGACGCTGCGCGAGGCGGCCGACGATTTCAATCGCTACAATCCGGTGAAGCTGGTGATCGACGATCCGGCACTGGCCGGGCAGCGCATCTACGGCACGTTCCGCGCGCGCGATCCGGAGGCATTGGGCCATGCCGTGTCCGTCAGCCTCAATACATCGGTCAGGCATGATGCTGATCGAATAATCATCGGGAAATAGTCATTCGGATGACGCCAGTTTGTCATTTGAAAGAAATGTAAATAATTTTTCCAGGACCGGCGTATTTTTAAAAGCTGATCCATCTCTTGTGTATCCGAAACCAAAGGGTGGGTCATGAAATTGCGTCTTCTGGCGACGGCGGCTGCGCCGATCGCTCTTCTTCTCTGCGCGTCTCCGCTTCTTGCCCAGGCGCATCGCTTCGACGTGCCAGAACAGGCCGCTGCGACAGGGATCCAGCAGATCGGCCAGCAGGGCGGCCTGCAGATCATCGGCTCGGCGGCGGATCTGGCCGGGGCGAAGGTGCGCGCGGTGCGTGGGGAACTGGATGCGCGCGAGGCGCTTCGCATGGCGCTGGTGGGATCGGGTCTGACGATCGCGAGCGACGACGGGCGCACGATCGTGATCAAGCGCGCGGGAGGCTCGCTTCAAAGCGCGGAGGGGCGCGACGAGGTAGGCGCCGCGAGCCCCACCGCCGGTGACAGCGTCTACATGAACGACATTCTCGTGACCGGCCGCCTCGGCAACTCGGCACAGAAGAAGGTCGAGGCGAGCTATTCGATCACGACGCTGAAGGACACGGATATCCGCGCCCGCTCGATCGGCAACCTTGCCGACGTGATGGCGACGATCCCCGGCGTCTGGTCCGACAGTTCGGGCGGCATCGGCGCGAACAATACGCGCGTGCGCGGCATTCCGCGCGGCGGCTATGAGGCGCTGGCCGTCTATGAAGACGGCATGCCCGTGCAGCATGATCCGGGCATCAACTGGATCAACGTCGACCAGTTCGTCCGCATCGACGAGACCTATTCGGGCTTCGAGGCGGTGCGCGGCGGCCCGTCCTCGATCTTCGCGTCGAACGCGCCGGGCGGCCTCGTCAACTTCATCCCGCGCAAGGGCACGCCCGAACTGAGCGGCCTCGTGAAGCTGACCACCTCCGACTATGGACAGGCACGCGGCGACGTGTGGATCGGCGGCCCGATCGCGGATGACTGGCGCTTTTCGATCGGCGGATATTACAACCGCGACAATGGCGTGCGCGATCCGGGGCCCGTCGCCAACAAGGGCGGGCAAGGGCGCGTCCTGATCTCGAAGAATTTCGGTCGCGGCAATCTGTCGTTCGGCGTGAAATATATGCGGGACAACAACTTCTTCTTCGATGCCATTCCGCTCGTCCGCACCGCCGGCGGCAAGGTGAGGGCGCTCCCCGGCATCGACGGCAATTACGATACGCTGACGAGCGCACAGGATGGCACCGTCGTCATCAAGACCCCGGTGGGGCTGCGCGACGCGGCCTTCAACGATTTCAACCAGAGCCGCGATCTGCAGTTCACGGCGAAGGGCGACATCACCTTCGACGACGGCACGAAAATCAACGGCGGCCTGCGCTATCGCGACAGCAACACGAACCGCAACGCGCGCGGCCTCAACAGTCTGACGACGCAGGCGGCCCTGATCTCGTCCAACCGCTCGACCGCGCTCGACGCATTCGCCGCGCGCGGGGCGACGGATCTGCGGATCGTCTATGCCGACGACAAGAGCGCCTTTCCGGCGAACGCCAGCGGCAACGGCTTCGTCGGCACTAATACGTTCCAGTCGATCCAGAATCCGATCAAGGAAATGATCGGCACGCTGGAGATCGGGCACAAGTTCGAGACCGGCATCGGCTCGCACGACGTGAAGGTCGGCATTTACGGCACCACCGCCGACTGGGCGCATGACCGGAATGACGGCGTCGGCATCACCGAAGTGGCGGACAATGCCCGCCTGCTGGATCTGGTTGCGGTCAATGCGGCGGGCCAGATCGTCGGGTCCGTCACCGACAACGGGATCCAGCGCTACGAATCCCGCTTCGCCCATGCCACGGGCGGCTATGAGGATGTTGCGGCCTATATCTCGGACGAGTGGCAGATCACCTCGAAGCTGCGCCTCGATGCGGGTTTCCGCTGGGAGAAGATCTGGATCCATGGCCTGAGCGAGGGCGTGAAGAGCTACAATCTCGGCGATCCGAACACGCTGGCGGACAATAACGTGCTGTACGGTTCGGGCGTGCTCCAGCGTTTCGACGAGCCGTTCCACGATCAAAGCTTCACGGTCGGCGTGAACTGGCAGTTCATGCCCAATGCCGGCGTGTTCGCGCGCTACACCAACACCTATCGCCTGCCGCAGATCGGCCAGTATCGCGACAATGTGCTGCCCACCGACGTGCGCAGCCAGTCGATCGAGCAGGCCGAAGGCGGCGTGAAGTTCCAGAATGGCTGGCTGGGTGCGTTCGCGACGGTGTTCTACAATCGCTTCAAGGACGTGCAGTTCACCAACACCTTTATCGATCCGCGCACCCTGCTGATCGTGCAGGAGACCAATTATGGTGACGTCCGCACGATCGGCGTGGAGCTGGAAGCCAATGTCCGGCCGGTGAACTGGTTCGATATCTCGGCGACGGCGACGTTCCAGGATCCGAAGTTCGAGAATTACACCTACAATACGGTCGTCTCCGGCGCGACCGTGTCGACGTCGTTCGACGGCAACGTGCCGAGCAGCATGCCCAAGACGATGTTCAGCGTGCGGCCGGGCCTGACGCTTCTCGGCGGCAAGGTGCGCGTGCTGGGCGAGTGGCGCTACGAGGGCAAGAAGTACAATGACGATGCCAATCTCGTGCAACTGCCAAGCTTCTCGGTGTTCAACGCCAGCATCCAGTATGACGTGACGAAGCAGATCTCGCTGCTGTTCAAGGGCACGAACCTCAGCAACAGCCTGGGCCTCGGCCAGGGCGGCGGCCAGCAGCTCCTGCCGGGGGCGACCACCAACAATATCATCCTGGCGCGCCCGATCTTCGGCCGGGCCTTCCAGGGTTCTGTCATGTTCCGCTTCTAAGGCGACGGCCGGGCGGCCCTACGGTCGCCCGGCATCCTCATTCGGGAAATATCATGCTTCCGCTTCTGCTGGCGCTCGCCGCCGATGCCGCCCCCGTCCTCCGCATGAACGACATCAGCGTGGTCGGCACGCACAACAGCTACAAGCAGGCGATGGCGCTGGCGACGATGGCGAAGCTGCGCGCGGCCGATCCGAAAGCGGCGGACACGCTCGATTACAGCCACCGTCCACTCGCCGAGCAACTGGATGCGGGCGCGCGCCAGCTGGAGATCGACGTCAATTACGATCCTGAGGGTGGCCATTATGCGGCCGGCTCCGCCGATCCCAAGCTCGCCATGCCGGGCTTCAAGGTGCTGCACATTCCCGGCATCGACAATGGCACGAGTTGCACGTTGCTCACCGATTGCCTGAAGCAGATCCTCGCCTGGTCGGACACGCATCCGCGCCACGTGCCGATCCTGCTGATGTTCAACGCCAAGGACGAGCAGAATGCGAAGCGCGGCGGCATCGACGCGCTGCCCTTCACCGAGGCCGCTTATGATGCGCTGGATGCCGAGATCCGGGCGGTGCTGCCTGCGGGCAAGATCATCACGCCGGACGAGGTGCAGGGCCGCTATCCGACCCTGCGCGAGGCCGTGCTCGCCCACAACTGGCCAACGCTGGAGAAAGCGCGCGGGCGTTTCCTGTTCGCGCTCGATGAGCCTCCCGCGAAGGTCGCCGTCTATCGCGGCAAGCGGCGCTCGCTGGAGGGCCGGGTGTCCTTCATCAATACGGACGAGCAATCGCCGGCCGCCGCGTATCTGACGCTCAACCACCCGATCGAGGATCAGGACAGGATCCGCCGCGACGTGGCGGCCGGCTTCATTGTCCGCACGCGCGCCGATGCCAACACGGTCGAGGCGCGCGCCAACGACACGCACCCGCGCGACGCCGCCTTCGCCAGCGGCGCCCAATATGTGTCGACCGATTATCTGTGGCCGGATCCGCGCCTCGGCACCGATTACAGCGTCCGCCTGCCCGGTGGCGGTCCGGCGCGGTGCAATCCTGTCCGCGCGCCCAAGGGATGCGCTGACACGACCATGGAAGCGGCCAAGTGAAGGTCGTCATGGTCCTCGCCCTCGCCGGTATCGCGGTGGGAGCGGTGGCGGCCACGGATGCGCCGAGGCCCTATCTGGCGGACGTGCCCAAGGCCGAACTGATCCACGTCCTGCCGCCGCCGCCCGCATCGGGCTCGGCCGAAGAAGAGGCCGACCGGCGCATTTTCCGCGAAACCCGCGCGCTGGAAGGTAGCCCGCGCTGGCAGCTCGCCACGCATGACGTGACCGACGATCGCTTCACCACCTTCGCCTGTGCGATGGGCATGAAGCTGGATCGACAGAGCGCTCCGGCGCTGGCGCGCGTGTTCGATCGGATGGGCGGGGTGGACCTCGTCGCGTCCGTGAAGAGCGCCTATCAGCGCCGCCGCCCTTATCTCGACGTGCCCGGCCCGATCTGCGAGCCCAAGACGGCGCATCTGGCCGGCAATGGCGATTATCCCTCGGGCCATACCACGGCAGGCTGGTCGACCGCGCTGGTGCTGGCCGAACTGATGCCGGATCGCGCGACCGCGATCCTGCGGCGCGGCCGGGTCTATGGCGAAAGCCGCTATCTGTGCGGCGCGCACAGCAAAAGCGCGGTGGAGGCGGGATATCTGGCTGGATCGGCAATGGTGGCGTTGCTCCACGCATCGCCGGACTTCGCCCCCGACATGCTCGCCGCTCGCCGCGAGCTGAAAGACTTGCGATCCAAGGCGCCATCATCCGATCCCGCGCGATGTACCCTGGAAAACGAAAGCTCCCGGAATGCCCGCCCGAACCGAGCCGCGGGCAATCGGGGAAGATGAGCAATCGCGACTTCCACGACGCGATCCTGCATGAAAATCCATGCCGATCGAATTGCTGCGCGCCGATCTCGAGAACCTGACGATCGACAAGAATTACACCACGAAATGGGCGTATTACGGCGACCATCCGACGCACAAATAAGACGATCCCGATGCCGTCGCGAGGGCGCATCGGCGGAGACTGCGCCTGCCGGCGACGGGGCCACGCGGCGTCTGTGCGAAGGTTTCGCGGGCGCCGCTCCCGTGAACGGAGAGCGCCCGCTCTCTTCGCTTAAAAACCGAAGTGGCTGAGGCCGGGATGATCGTCCGGGCGGCGACCCAGCGGCCAGTGGAATTTGCGGTCCGCCTCCGCGATCGGATGTTCGTTGATGCTGCAATGGCGCACGCGCATCAGCCCGTCCGCGGCGAATTCCCAATTCTCATTGCCGTAAGCGCGGAACCAGTGGCCGCTATCGTCGTGATATTCATAGGCGTAGCGCACGGCGATGCGGTTGCCGGCGAAGGCCCATAGCTCCTTGATCAGCCGATAATCGAGCTCGCGATTCCATTTGCGGGTGAGGAACGCCTCAACATCGGCGCGCCCTTCCAGGAATTCCGCGCGGTTCCGCCAGCGCGTGTCGAGCGTGTAGGCGAGCGCGACCTTCGCCGGATCGCGGCTGTTCCAGCCGTCCTCGGCCAGGCGGACCTTCTCGATCGCGGACTGTTCGTCGAATGGCGGAAGCGGGGGACGGGACATCATGACCTCCTGATTGGCCTCGGGACCATCCTAGCCGGAATGTGCGACACGATCATGCGCGCGCGCGCGGCCTGAGCCCAGTCGCCGGTCTGGAGCGAGAAGGGGGACCAGCCGCCTGCCTCGAACGTCCAGCGCAGCGGGAGCGCATCCCGCCGCAGCACGATCTTGCGGGGGCGGAAGCGCCACAGCCGTTCGGCGCCCTCGAACAGCGCGATTTCGGGCGAACGCAGGTCGATCTCCGCATCGCCCGTCATCTGCAGCAGATCGCCCGTCTCGAAATCGACGAAGACGAGGCCGGCCCTGCCGTTCAGCAGGATGTTGCCGAGCGTGTTGAAGAAGAGATTGCCCGAGAAATCGGGGATGGTGAGCAGGCCATCGTCATCCACGCGGACGAAGCCGGGTCGGCCGCCCCGGTGCGAGACATCGACCTGACGGCGATTCTCGCGATCGGCATAAGAGGCGACGAAGAAGGTGTCGGCCGCCTCGATCATCGCGCGCTCTTCGGGCCCAATCCGGTCGCTCTCCTCACGCTGTGTCGTCCGGAGCAGGCCGGGATCGCGCACGAAGGCGAAGTCGCGCCGCTGGATATATTTGGGACAGTTGCCGAAGCTCTGATCGACCGTGAAGCCGAGCGCATCCTCGCTCACATGATCCAGCAGTCCGTTCACGCGATTGCGGCGGCGGGTGTGGAGCTCGATGCCGAGCAGCCCGATCGCCTCGCCGGCCTGCATGCCCTCGCTCGCGGGATCGCCGGAATCGCGCCGCGCGGCGATCTCCAGCGTGGTCGGGGTCAGCGAGCGGACGAAGCCGGGATGACCGGCCAGCAGGGTGGCCCACGCATCGCCGCGCGGATCGACGCTGCCGGCGACGAGGAAGGGCAACTGCGCGTAGAAGATCCGGTGCTGATCGGGCATGGCATCGCGGATGATGTGAGGGCCGATCTCCTCCATCCGCCCGGCCACGCCATAAGCGGATTGCAGGGCCTTCTCGCCTTCATGCCATGTCGTGGGGCGGTGTTCGGATGCGGCGTCGCTCATGTCGAGCTCCTGCGGTCCTGCGGGATCGGGCGCACCCTTTCGCGCGCTCGATCGGCTGTGGATTATCGGTCGATCTTGCGGTCGAGGAAGTCGCGGATCAGCGGCGCCATCTCGTCGAGCTTGTCTTCCAGCGCGAAGTGGCCGGTGTCGAGGATGTGCATCTCCGCATCGGGCAGGTCGCGCAGATAGGGATGGGCGCCGGCCTCTGGGAAGATCTTGTCGTTCTTGCCCCACACGATCAAAGTCGGCGGCTTGCGATCACGGAAGAAGGCCTGGAATTGCGGGTAGAGCGGCACGTTCGTCCCGTAATCCTTGAACAGATCGAGCTGGATGTCCTTATTGCCGGGGCGGTCCAGCAGCGCCTGATCGTGGCTCCAATTGTCGGGGTCGATCCGGCTGAGATCTTTCACGCCGTCCGTATATTG
Organism: Sphingomonas sp. AP4-R1; assembly: GCF_013113735.1. NCBI lineage: Bacteria > Pseudomonadati > Pseudomonadota > Alphaproteobacteria > Sphingomonadales > Sphingomonadaceae > Sphingomonas > Sphingomonas sp. AP4-R1. The sequence continues at coordinate 4,523,978 of NZ_CP053346.1, read as the reverse complement.
GAATTTGGTGATTTCGGGGCTGACCAGCATCGACAGCGCCTCGCGGTTCTTCTGCGAGCCGTCCGCCCAATAGGCCTTGATCGGGTTCCAGAAGTCGCCGAGCCCCTCGGTATAGGCATTGCCGTTCTGGACGATCAGGCCGGAGACGCGCTCGGGATGCTTCAGCGCCAGCCGGTATCCGACGGGCGCGCCATAATCCATCACGTACATCGCGTAGCGCTTCGCGCCGAGCTGGCCCATCAGCGCGTCCACCATGTCCGCATAATGGGCGAACGAATAAGCGAAGGCCTTGTGATCGGGCGCGCCGCTCTCGCCGAAGCCGGGATAATCGGGCGCGATCACATGATAGCGATCGGCCAGCAGCGGGATCAGGTTGCGGAACATGTGGGACGAGGTCGGGAAGCCGTGCAGCAGCAGCACGACCGGGCCGTCGGCGGGTCCTGCCTCGCGATAGAACAGGCTGACGCCTTCGACCTGCGCGGTCCTGTAGTGGATGGTGGCGGGGGCAGGGGCGCTGATGGCGGCGGGCGCGGCGATCGCCGAGGCCGGGGTGGCGATACCGGCGGTCGCCAGCAGCAGCGGAAGGATCAGTCGCTTCATCGCAGGTCTCCATCGTGAGCTGCCGGAGCGATCCGCCCGGCCTCTGGAGACACGGAATAAGTATTCCGTGTGGATCGATTAATCCCATTAATTATGAAGGATCTGTTCCGGGAAATGGAATAATGAGGGTGCGGCTGTGCCAGAACTCCTCCCGCAAAGCCGAAAGGGCATCCCGCAGACGCCCAAAAAGCCGTTCGTGCTGAGCGAAGTCGAAGCACCGGCTGCAAGGGCCGGCGTATCGCTCGGAGCACGTCCTTCGACTTCGCTCAGGACGAACGGGGAGAGGGATCAGCGGCGCCCGACCCCGATCAGCGCAGCGGCATCACCCTGTCCGCCTCTCGGCCGGTGCCGTGCAGTTCGATCCGGTCCTTGAAGAAATCGAGCCGCGAATAGGCCGTGTCGTCCGTGTCGAGCATCGCCTTGAGGTTCAGATAATGGACGCCGGCATGGACGCCGTAATTGCCCTCGTGATTATGCCCGTCGAGCCACAGCTTCACCGACGGGTGGCGCTCGATCAGCGCCATCACGGCCTCGGCATTCCAGAGATTGTGCTTGTTCTCGGGAAAGACCGGGAAATGGCAGAGCAGGGCGACCTTCTGGCCCTTTTTGTCGGCCTCGGTCAGTTGCGCTTCGATCCAGCGCATCTGCGCCTCGCCCAGGCCGCCATCCCAGGTGGGCTTGGCGGGATAGAGCGTGTCGTGCGCGGCGACGCCCGCGCGCTGCTCCGGGCTGCCCTCGGGCCAGCCATAGGTGCTGAGATCGTTGCCGTCGGTGACGAGGAAGCGCCAGTCCCCTTGCGTGAACGCATAGTAACGCGCGGGCATGCCGAGCCTGGCGGGCAGCTCCGGCTTGCGCGCCTCGGGGATCGCGAATTCGTGATTGCCCAGCACGAAATGCCACGGATGGCGGGACTTGTGCGCGATCGGCAGCATCGTGTCGAAGCTCGCCCAATCCTTGTCGATGAAATCGCCGAGATGGACGACGAAGGCCAGCTTCTGGCGATCGAAATCGGCGACGGCCGCCGTCAGCTTGCCGGGCGCGGTGTGATAGAGGCGCGGCGGCGCATCCGGCTCGGCCGCGAACTGCGCGTCGGCGATCGCGCCGATGCTGAAATCGGGGCGGGCCGGGGTCTCTGCCGAGGCGGTGGCGATGGAGGCCAGCAAGGCCGCAAGCAGGATCGGGGTTCGCATCGTGGGATAGGCTCGCCTGAAGGTTCGCGCGGCCACTAGGCGCGCACGGAAGGCGTGTCATCGCCGACTGTCACAGACCCTTCACGGAGCGCGCCTAGTCAGGCCGGACTCGCGACCTTTGCGCCGGGAACAGCCACGATGACGATGCCCAAGCGGGCTGCCGCCGCGATGTCCCGCCGGGGCGACCGCCATGAATGAGATGACCCTGCTCGCCGCCCGGCGCACCGCCGCCGCCGAGGACGCCGCGCTGCACAAGGCGCTGCACGGCTTCGTCACCGGCCGCATGCGCGATCGCACCGAGGGCGAGGATATCGTGCAGGAGACCTATGTCCGCCTGTACGATTATCGGCGGACACGGACGATCACCGATGCCGCCGCTTTCTGCTTCGCGGTCGCGCGCAATCTGGTCCACGATCATTTCCGCCGCCTGCGCGCGCTGCCGCCGGCGGGCGAACTGGCCGAGGATATCGCCTGCCCGCAGCCGCGCGCCGAAGAGGTGCTGGATTATCGCGAGCGCGTGGACATCCTCGTTCGCGCGCTGAAGGTGATGCCGCCGCTGCGGCGCGAAATCTTCCTGCGGCGTCGGCTGGACGGGATTCCGGGCGCGACGATCGCCGCCGATCTGGGCATGAGCCAGGCTGCGATCGACAAGCATTGCACACGCGCTCTGGCCGATCTGCGCGATGCGCTGGAGCGGCGCGGCCTGCAACTGGATGCGCGCGGGTGAGCCGTCGCGCCGCCTTGCTGGATGCTGCGCGCTGGGCGATGCGCGAGGATGAGGGCGCGCTGAAGGAGGCGCCGCCCCAGGCCGCCGCCGAGGTGCAGCGCACGCTCGACGATCCCGCGCTGGACGCGGCGCTGGCCGAGATCGGCATGGTCGGGCGCCTGTCCGATGCGGACGTGCGCGCGATGCGCGAGAGCCGCCGCCGCGCGATCGGCACTGGGCTCGCGGCGATGCTGGTCGCAGTGGTGGGTGTCAGCGCGATGAAGGGCGGCTGGTTCCTGCCGGCCGCGCCCGCGCCGCACCATTTCGAGACACGGCGCGGGCAGCAGCAGATCGTGCGGCTGGAGGATGGCTCGACGCTCCACCTGGACGGGGCGACCGCGCTGGACGTGACGGTGGGCGAGCGCGAGCGAGTCGTGGAGCTTCGCCGGGGCGAGGCCTATTTCGATGTCGCGCATGAGGTGAACCGGCCGTTCGTGGTCCGTGCCGCCGGATCGGCCACGCGCGTGCTGGGCACGGCTTTCTCGATTGATGTCGGCAGCCGCGAGGTGAAGCTGTCCGTCTATCGCGGCCGGGTGCGCTTCGGCGGCGTCCGCAGCGATCGCGGCGCGGTGCTGGTCTCGGCCGGCTGGCGTTCGCGCTTCGCCAACGGTGTCGCCCGCACGCCCACGCATTTCGATGCGACGCAGCAGGATTGGCGCCAGTCCTGGATCGACACCGACGATATGGAATTGGGCGAACTGGTCGAGGCGCTCAACCGTCGCGACGGGCCTGTGATCGCGGCGCCCCCGGCGAAGCTGGCCGCGATCCCGCTCTCGGGGCGGTTCCGGCTGGACGATGCCCGCCAGCTGCTGGACGCGATGGGCGAGGCCTATGGCTTCCGCGTGGTGCAGGACAAGGATCGCCTGCGTCTCGTGCCCGGCGTCTAAATCAACGTCGTGCTCCTGCGAACGCAGGAGTACGGCAGGGCAATCGCTCCCATTGTCAGAAAAATGCCATCAATAAGTCGCTGCGGCGCAACAAAATTCTTTTGTCCATATTCGGATGGCACCCCGTCTTCCCCACGGAGGCGCGTCGCGCTCGAACGGAGGGAAGAATGAATCGCTCAAAGGGAATTTCGCGGATGGCGCTGGCGCTGGCGCTCGCCATTCCGGCAGCCGCGCAGGCTCAGGGCGCCGGCGCCACCGATCTGTCGCGCGAAATGCGGTTCGATATCGCGCCGATGGACCTGCGCGCGGGTATCTCGCAATTCTCGCAGGCGACGGGCCTGCAGGTCGTCGTGGCCCCCGCGACGGTGGCGGGCCGCCGCACCGGCGGCGTGCATGGCGCCTACAGCGTGCAGCGCGCGCTGGACGAGCTGCTGCGCGGCACCGGCCTCGCGGCCTCGATGAAGGGCGGTGTCGCTGTGGTGAAGCCGGGAAAGGGCCTGCCGCGTGAGACGGCCGGGGCGGACACGGCCGCGACCGTGCAGGCGGCGGCCTTCATGCCCGGCGAGGACGGCATGGCGCTGCCGAGCGACATCGTCGTCTCCGGCTATCGCCAGTCGCTGACGGCGGCCCAGAATTTCAAGCGTTCCGCGGTCGGGGCTGAGGACGACATCGTCGCCACCGATATCGCCGCCTTTCCCGATCTGAACCTCGCGGAATCGCTCCAGCGCATTCCCGGCATCACGATCACGCGTGACAGCGGCGAGGGCCGTCAGATCGCGCTGCGCGGCCTCGGCGCCGATTTCACCCGGACCCAGCTGAACGGCATGGAAGTGCTGGGCAACACCGCCTCGGGCATGGACAATCGCGGGTCGGTCAGCCGTTCGCGCTCGTTCGACTACAGCCTGTTCGCGTCCGAGCTGTTCAACCGCGTCGCCGTCCAGAAATCCTATTCGGCCGAGCAGGACGAGGGCGGCATCGCCGGCACCGTGCAGCTCACCAGCGCCAAGCCTTTCGACTATGAGGGCACCAAGTTCGTCGTCTCCGCCAAGGGGCAGACCAACACGAACACGAGTGGCGTCACGCCGCGCGTGGTGGGCCTCGCCTCGGGCCATTGGGGCGATTTCGGCGCGCTCGTCTCCGTCGCCTACAGCAACATCCGTAACAACGAATATGGCTATCGCAACTGGGGCTGGGGCCTGACCAAATATGCGGCCGCCAATATCGGACCGAACATCGATGCCGCGACGCGCCAGAAATTGTTGTCGGGCGTGTGGCAGTCGACCGCGCAGTCGCCGTCGAGCTGGTATACGGATCGCAAGCGGCTGGGCGTGACCTCGTCGCTGCAATATCATCCCGGCGACGATTTCAAGCTCGACGTGGATCTGCTCTACGGCCGCCTTTCGGATCATCGCGACGATTATGCGATCGCGACGGCCGGGGCGAACCCGCTGACCGGCACCACGATCAACGGCACGCAGATCATCCAGAGCGCGGTGATCGACGAGTCCAACACGCTGCGCGCGGCCAGCTTCACCGGCATCGATCAGCGCTCCGAGCATCATATCGTGAAGAACCACACCGATTTCTATCAGGCGGTGGGCAATGCCAGCTGGAACGTCAGCGATCGGCTGACGCTGCACGCGCTGGCCGGGTTCGAGGAATCCGATTTCGCGCAGCCGGTGTTCGACAAGGTGTTCATGGAGGCCAAGAACATGGCCTTCAGCTACGATACGCGCCCAACCATTCCGGTGAACACCTATGGGAAGGATCTCGCCAATCCGGATAACTGGCAGCTCCAGCGCCTCGACACGCAGGAGAACAAGATCGTCAACCGTTACACGAACGGCAAGTTCGACGGCGCCTACAAGCTGACCGACGCGCTGACGCTGAAGGCAGGCGGGGAATATAAGAAGTTCACCAACAGCGGATATACGTGGGTGAACAAGGTTTTCCACAATACGCCGACGCTGACGACGGTGCCGAACACTCTGAAGCAGACGGTGCCCGTCGATACGCTGCTCCAGTATATCGTCGGCGATGTCGACGGTATCTATGCGGCGATCGGCGATCCGCGCAATCTGAACGCCTCCTATCTGCAGGCGGGCAGCGACTATCGGGTGGACGAGAAGACCTGGGCGGGCTTCGGCCAGATCGATCTCGATACGCAGGTCGGCGGCATGCGCCTGCGCGCCAATGCGGGCGTGCGCTATTATTCGACCGATCTGATCTCGTCGGGCAATCTCGCGACGGGCGCGGGCTTCGTGCCGGTGTCGATCGAGACGAACAGCCACGGCTGGCTGCCGGCGGCCAATGTCGCGCTGGATGTGGCGCGCAACCTGGTGCTGCGCGTCAGCGCCAGCCGCAACGTGAACCGGCCCGGCCTCGGCGATCTGGCGGCGGCGGGATCGATCACGACGCGCCCGAACGGCGGGTCGCTCAGCCTCGGCAATCCGTTCCTGAAGCCGTACAAGGCGACGTCGGTCGAAGGCTCGGTCGAATATTATATGGACCAGCACGGTTTCGCGTCGCTGGGCGCCTTCTACAAGAAGATGGACAGCTTCGTGACGACCTCGTCGAAGCAGATCCCCTATGGCGAGACGGGGCTGCCGCTGTCGCTGCTGATCCAGGGCCAGGATGCGACCACCCAATATGACGTCAGCCAGCCGATCAACGGCCCCGGCGCCGACATCAAGGGCATCGAAGCGGCCGTCCAGCACGACTTCACCTTCCTGCCGGGCACGCTCAAGCATCTCGGTATGGTCGTGAACGGCACGTGGTTCGACGGCAAGCAGACCGTGTTCTACACCACCGGCGGCGTGACCACCTCGCGCAGCCTGCCGCTCTACAATCTCTCGAAATGGGCGGCGAATGCGACGCTCTATTATGAGAATGCGGTGTGGGGCGCGCGCATCTCGACCGCCTATCGCAGTCAGTATCTGACGGGCGCGGGCAACGCGCTCGCCAATTCGGGCGGCGGGATCTACGGCACCAACAACGTCGATTTCCAGGCGCACTGGAACGTCTATCCGCACGTTCGCCTGATCGTCGAAGGCATCAACATCACGAACGAGCCGATCCGCCAGTTCGCCAATGTCGATGCCAAGCGCACCGAGGTCTATACGACCAGCGGCCGCACCTTCACCTTCGGCGTCAGCGCGGAGTTCTGAGGGCATCTCATCGGCCTTCCCGGGGCCTCCACAATCTGTTCGTTCTGAGCCCTTCGACTGCCTGCCAAGGCAGGCGCTCAGGATAAACTTCAGCCCGAAGGGCTGAAGTCGAAGAACGTGCTGCGAGCGTGGCGCTTGCAGCACGTGCTTCGACAGGCTCAGCACGAACGGGAACGGGAACGGGAACGGGAACGGGAACGGGAACGGGAACGGGAACGGGAACGGGAACGGGAACGGGAAAGGCGCGGACTTCCCGGCCAAATTCCGAGGAGCAGGCGCCCGGCCGGATATCCTCCGGCCGGGCGCAATTCCGCGGAAAAATCACATGCGGCTTCCGGCAACGCATTCAATCGCCGCATCGATCGATAGAGGCTTTGGCTTAGTCGGTCGTCGGCGTGCGTCCTATCCCTCGCTGCGATACACCGGCCGAGCAGGTCCGGGTGATCGGGAGAGATTGATGGGCAGCAGCCGGCGCGACTTCCTGCTTGGATCGACGGCGCTCGCGCTTTCGGCAGCGGTGACTCCTCTCGGCGCGGCCGTCGTCGCGGCGGTAGCCGAAACGCCGATGCTGGAGATTGCGACGCCGATGGCGCCGCCCGAATGGGCCTTGCTCCAGCGCACCCTGCTGGAGGCGCACACCGCCGCCTGCGAAGCTTTCTTCACCCGCTATTACGATCCGAATACCGGCTTCTTCCTCGCGATCGAGCGCTGGGGCGGCGATGACGGCCCCGACGACGCGATCGAGAACGTCAACGACTGGCCGCACCTCTATCAGCTCGGCGGATCGGAGAAGATCCGCGCCCTCTATGAAAAGGCCTATGAAGGCCATGTCCGTCAGTTCACGCTGGCGAAGACGAAGGACGTGCCGTTCGCGCGGGGCGGCATGTACTTCAAGGAATTTCCGGTCATGATGGACTGGCAGCACAATGGCGAGGGGCTGTCCGTCTTCAACATCATGGGGCTCGGCAACCCCTATTCGCAAAAGTATCGCGATCGGGTTCGTCGCTTCGCCGCTTTCTATACGGGTGAGGATCCGGCCGCGCCCAATTACGATCCGAAATACAAGATCATCCGCAGCCTGATGAACGGCAGCCGTGGCCCGCTGATGCGCAAGGCGACCGCGCTGGACTGGGCGGGCGACCCGGTCGACCTCACCGGCATCGATCCCAGCGCGCTGCTGCACGGCGAGCACAGCTACGAACAGATGCTGGAGCATTTCAAGGACTATACCGAGACGACGGGCGATCACCCGCTGAACCTGGAGGCGACCGGGCTCGTCCTCAACGCCTACATGCTCGCGCACGAGCCCAAATATCGCACCTGGATCACCGACTATGTCGATGCCTGGATCGATCGGGCGAAGGCCAACAACGACATCATCCCCTCCAATATCGGCTATGACGGCAAGATCGGCGGCGAGGCCGGCGGCAAATGGTATGGCGGCACGTACGGTTGGTCGTTCAGCCCGATCGTGCCGATGACGGGCAAACCCGAGGACCGCAACCGCATTCCTTATGCGAGCGTCGGCTTCTTCAACGCCTTCCTGATGACGGGCGACGACAAATATCTCGATGTGTGGCGGCGCATGACCGACCGCATCAACGCCAACGGCAAGATGGTCGACGGCAAGATGCAATATCCGACCATGTATGGGGACAATGGCTGGTACAGCTTCAAGCCCAACAAGTGGACGGTGGCCGCACAGGACATCTATCTGCTGTCGATGAAGCCCAGCGATCGCGCGCGGGCGCCCGATCATCCCTTCTTCCAATATCTCGACGGCAAGAACCCGACCTTCCCGGTCACGGCGCTGCAGGGAGCGCTGGATCACATCCGCGAGACGGCGGCGGCGGTGCGCGCCGATACCACGCTGCCGGATACGCGCTTCGTCGATACGGTGATGGATTATAATCCGGCCAGCGTCTCCGCACTGATCATGCTGATGCAGGGCGGCGCGCATGTCGGGCGGCCGGGCTGGTCGGCGCAGTCGCCGCATGTGGGCGGCGCGCTGCAATTCTCGCGCCTGCGCTATTTCGATGCGGATGCGCGCCGCCCCGGCGTGCCGCAGGACGTGGCCGCGCTCGTCGATACGCTGACGGCGGACACGACCGGCGTCACGCTCGTCAATTGCAGCCCGACCGAGACCCGCACCATAACGATCCAGGGCGGAGCCTATGGCGAGCATCAGATCCTGACCGTGGCGGAAGGGAAGGGGGCGGCGAAGACGGTGAATGCCCGCGCCTTCACCCTTCGCCTCGCGCCGGGCACCGGCACGCGCCTGCAGCTGAAGATGCGGCGCTACGCCAATCCGCCGACGCTGGATTTCCCGTGGGGCGCCCCGCCGGTCGATCCCGTTTTGAACGAGGTGGCGCGGTTCGGCGAGGATCCGGGCAAGCGCGCCGCCAAGCAGAACGCGACCGTTTATTGAGCATCCGGCCGGTCGCACGCCGCCGATCGCGACCGGCCGACCCATCCATGCCGTGGCTGCATTGCTCAATCCGCCATCAGCATTGGACCCTTGGGCGGCGCGATTACAGACTGATCATGCGATAAAAACAAAAGACGAATTGCTGGTGAGGCAAGATATGGCCCGGTGCCTGTCTCTATTCTTCCAGCAATGCGAAAATATAATAGGGAGAGAGCCGTGGAACATTCCTTCCGCGCGACCGGTCGGTCGCGCCTGCTGCAGAGCGCCGCCATCTTCGCCGTTTCCTGCGCGCTTCTGCCGGCTGCCGCTTATGCTCAGGATCAGGCCGGCACGCCGGATGCCGCTGCGGCCGAGGCGCCGCAGGCAAGCGCTGCCCCCAGTGCTGCGGCCGCCGCCGACATCGTGGTGACCGGATCGCGCATCACCCGCAACGGCTTCGCCGCGCCCACGCCCACTACCGTCGTCGGCATCCAGGAGATCCAGAAGGCGGCGCCCGCCAACATCGCCGATTTCGTGAACCAGATGCCGCAGCTGTCCGGCAGCTCGACGACGCGCACCGGCAACGGCAACACGTCCACCGGCACCAACGGCCTCAACACGCTCAACCTGCGCTCGCTGGGTGCCAACCGTACGCTGGTGCTGCTCGATGGCCGGCGCGTCGTTTCCTCGACGCCGACCAATGCCGTCGACATCAACAACCTGCCGTCCGCGCTGATCGAGCGCGTCGATGTCGTGACCGGCGGTGCGTCTGCCGCCTACGGCTCCGACGCGGTCGCCGGCGTCGTCAATTTCATCCTCCAGAAGAAGTTCACGGGTATCAAGGGCTCGATCGCGGGCGGCCTCACCAGCCGTGGCGACGATGCCAACACCAACGGCTATCTCGCCTTTGGCGCCCCCTTCGCCGACGGGCGTGGCCATGTGCTGCTGAGCGTCGAGGGCCAGTATCAGGCTGGCATCGCCGGGATCGATCCGTCGAAGCGCAAATGGTTCAACCAGACCAATCTGCTGACCAACACCGCCTATACCGCCACCAACGGCCAGCCGAGGCGGATCATCGCGAGCAACGTCAACAGCCTGACCGTGGCGCAGGGCGGCGTGATCACGCCGACCGGGCTGACGGCGGCGCAGGCGGCGGCGATCGGGAACACCCAGTTCGGCTTCAACGGCGCGGTCGGCCCGTTCGTGCGCGGCACGTTCCTTTCCGATCCATTGATGGTCGGCGGCAACCAATTCACCGAGGGCAACCTCATCGCGCTGGATTCGACGGTGAAGCGCGGCTCGGCCTTCGGGCGCGTCAGCTACGACATCACCGACGATATCGAGTTCAGCGTCGAGGGTTCGTACGGTTATTCGCAGACGGGCAATATCGCCGCCTATCAGCGCTATCCGGGCAACCTGACCCTGTCGGTCAACAACCCCTATCTGCCCGCCAGCGTGGCGGCAGCAGCGCGCGGGGCGGGCGTCAGCACCTTCCGCTACGGCTATTCCACCTACGATCTCGGCCGGCCGTATAACGAGGCGACCCGCAAGGTCTATCGCGGCGTCGCGGCGCTCTCCGGCAAGGTGTTCGGCGACTGGAAGTGGGATGCCTATTATCAATATGGTCAGGCAGACATCGGCTACGTCCTGACGAACACGACCAACATCGCCCGGTTCGCCCAGGCGATCCAGGCGACGCGTAATTCGGCCGGGCAGATCGTCTGCACCTCGACGCTGACCAACCCGAATGACGGCTGTGTTCCGCTGAACGTGTTCGGCTGGGGCGTCGCGAGTCCGCAGGCGATCGCCTATGTGAAGGGCACCGCCACGCAGGACCTGACGCTCAAGCAGAACGTCGCCGCCGCCAGCATCAGCGGCGAGCCGTTCAGCCTGTGGGCCGGCCCCGTCAGCCTCGCGGCCGGCGGCGAATATCGCAAGGAGCAGATCTCCGGCGTGGGTGACGCCGTCTCGGCGGTCAACGGCTTCTATACCGGCAATTTCAAGGGCACGAACGGCAGCTACGACGTGAAGGAGGCCTTCGCCGAAGTCGTCGTGCCGCTGGCCGAGAACATCCCCTTCCTGCGCAGCCTCGAGTTCAACGGCGCCGGCCGCTACACGCATTATTCCACCAGCGGCGGCGTCGTGACGTGGAAGGCCGGCCTCACCTGGAAGCCGATCAACGACATCCGCCTGCGCGCCGTCCGTTCGCGCGACATCCGCGCCGCCAGCCTTTCGGAGCTGTATGCGGCCGGCAACACGCAGGGGGTCGACATCGTCGATCCGACGCGCAACCTCGCCGGCAATCGCGCCAACCGCCTGACGATCGGCAACACCGCGCTGCGGCCGGAGAAGGCCGATACGACCAGCCTGGGCGTCGTCTATTCGCCGTCGTGGCTCCGGCAGTTCACGGCCTCGTTCGATTATTACAAGATCGATCTGAAGGACGCGATCACGACGTTGGCAGCCCAGGAGACGATCGATCGCTGCTTCCGCGGCGAAACCGTCCTCTGCAGCGCGATCCAGCGCGATTCGAGTGGCGTGATTGCCCAAATCGTCACCCAGCCGATCAATCTGTCCCGCCTGAAGACCAGTGGCTTCGACGTGGAAGGCAGCTTCCGCCAGCCGCTGGGCGACATTTTCGCGGGCATGCCCGGCACGGTGACGCTGCGCGCGCTCGGCTCGCACATCGCCAAGCGCACGACGATCAACGGCGGCGTCCGTACCGAAGCCGCCGGCCAGAATACCGCGGACGCGCCCAAGTGGCGCTGGTTCGTCACGCTCGGCTATGACGATGCCAAGTTCAACAGCCTGATCACGCTGCGGACGATCAGCAAGGGCGTGTACGACAATACGTGGACGTCCGGTGTCGATATCGACAACAACACGATCAAGGGCGCGGCCTATGTCGACTTCGCGGCGGGCTACAAGCTGCCTGCGGCCGGCCACAGCCAGATGGAGGTCTTCATCAAGATCGAAAATCTGCTCGACAAGGATCCGCCGGTGGTCGCGCAGGTCGGCACCAGCGGCCTGCAGACCAACCCGATCCTCTATGACGTGGTCGGCCGCGCCTATCGCGTCGGCATTCGCTTCAAATATTGAGCCAGCCGATGCCCCGCACCCGGACCCTCCCCACAGCGAGATATGCGACGACGTCCATGTCTTTCGTGCCGGTGGCGGGCATCGCGCTCGCCCTGCTCGCCTCCGCGTCCCCAGCGCAGGAGGTGGGCGGGGCACCCCGCCAGGCCGCCGTCGATTATCCTGCCCCGACCGCCTTACCCAAGGCGAACGAGGCGGCGGTGGCGCAGCATCTCTCCGCCGCGCGCAAGCTGGCCGGCACCGATCTGTTTGCGGACATGGCGCATCGCTGCATCATCAGCCCGGTCTATCCGGTGCGCGTGCGTGGCATCCAGTTCGACGGGAAGATCACGCCGACCAAGGTGTTCGACCAGCTTTACTCGGTCGGCCAGAATGCGGTTTCGGCCTACGTATTGAAGACGAGCGCGGGCCTGATCCTGTTCGATACGCTGGACAATGCGGACGAGGCGAAGACCCTGCTCGTGCCGAACATGCAGGCGCTCGGCCTCGACCCCAAGGATCTGAAATATATCGTCGTCACGCATGGCCATGGCGATCATTATGGCGGCGCCCGGTGGCTGCAGCAGACCACCGGCGCCAGGGTGGTGGCGTCGGCGATCGACTGGGAGATGATGGAGAAGGGCCCCAAGCCCGGCGTCTTCAAGGATCTGCCGCTGCCGAAGCATGACATGGAGATGAAGGACGGCGGCACGCTCACTCTGGGCGATACGACGATCCGGTTCTACGTGACGCCCGGCCATACGCCCGGCACGCTGTCCGCCATCTTCCCCGTCACCGATCACGGCCAGCGCCATATCGTCGGCTTCAACGGCGGCACCGGGGGCGGGCGCGACGAAGCGGGCCTGCGCGCCAGCATCCCCGCCTTCGCGCGCTGGGGCGAACTGACCAAGGCGGCGGGCGTCGACGTGCTGATCGCCAACCATCCGCTCCACGCCGAGACGATCGAGAAGGAGGAATTGCTGCGCCACGCGCTGCCCGGCGACCCCAATCCGTTCGTGGTCGGCGCCGATACCTACCAGCGTTACGTCCGCATTCAGGCGGAATGCGCGCGTGTCCAACTCGCCCGCATGGGCCTCAGCGAATAGGAATGAGATGAGCTTCCCCGCCGCAGACCGTATCGACGAGGTCAAACTCTCGCTGGCCTTCCTGCCACTGAAGACCCCGGTCAGCGATGCCAAGGTGCTGACCGGGCGGCAGAAGCCGCTCACCGAAGTCGCCTTCCTCTTCTGCGAGATCCGCACCGCCGGCGGCCAGGAAGGGCTCGGCTTCAGTTACTCGAAGCGCGCGGGCGGCCCCGGCCAATATGCCCACGCCAGGGAAATCGGCCAGCTGCTGATCGGCGAGGATCCCAACGACATCGGCAAGATCTGGACGAAGCTCGTCTGGGCGGGCGCGTCGGTCGGCCGCTCGGGGCTGTCGACGCAGGCGATCGCGGCGTTCGACAATGCCTTGTGGGACATGAAGGCCAAGCGTGCGGGACTGCCGCTCGCCAAGCTGCTCGGCGCCTATCGCGACGGCGTCTCCTGCTACAACACGAGCGGAGGCTTCCTCTCGACGCCGATCGAGCAGGTGCTGGACAATATCGACGAGGCGCTGGGCAACGGCATCGCCGGCATCAAGATCAAGGTGGGCCAGCCCGATACCGCGACCGATCTGAAGCGGCTGGAGGCCGTCCGCAAGCATATCGGCATGCAAATTCCGCTGATGGTGGATGCCAACCAGCAATGGGATCGGCCGACCGCGATGCGGATGGGCCGCGCGATGGAGCAGTTCGATCTCGTGTGGATCGAGGAGCCGCTGGATGCCTATGACTCGGCCGGCCACGCCAAGCTCTCCGCGATGCTCGCCACCCCGATCGCGAGCGGCGAGATGCTGACGAGCCCGGCCGAGCATTGGGATTTCATCCGGCAGGATGCGGTGGGCTTCATGCAGCCGGACGCGGCGCGCGTCGGCGGCATCACCCAGTTTCTGAAGATCATGGCGATGGGCGAGCAGCGCCACCTGAAGATGGCGCCGCATTTCGCGATGGAGATCCACGTCCACCTCTCGGCCGCCTATCCGCACGATGCCTGGGTCGAGCATTTCGACTGGCTCGCGCCGCTCTTCAACGAGGAACTGGAGACGAAGGACGGCAAGATGCTGATCCCCGATCGCCTCGGCCTCGGCGTCACGCTGACCGAACAGGCCCGCGCCTGGACGACCGCGACCGAAATCTTCCGCGCCTGATTTCCTTCCCCGAGCGACTGGCCGTCATCCCGGTGGGGTGACGGCCTTTTCGTATCAGCGTCACTTCGGCCGGGATGACGGCCAGGGCACGATCACGTCGGCTGCCCGCCCCCGCGCGCGACGGGCATCTGCTCCGGATAGGGCATGATCAGCTTGCCGTCGGGTGCGGCCGTGTAGCTGGTCTGGGTCGGGTAGGCGAGATTGATGCCCTCGGCGGCGAAGCGCGTCATGATCGCCACCAGCAGTCGATCGCGGGTGGGATGCGCGATCCCCCAGTCGGTGCCGGGCACGTCGATGATGAAGGCGAAATCCAGCGAGCTGGCGGCGAACGTTTCGAAGCCGGCGCGCGCGACCTTCACATTCTCCGCCTCGCCCATCTCCTTCAGCATGGCGGGGATGCGCGCCAGCGTTTCGGGCGGCGTCTCGTAGGTGACGCTCAGCGTGAAGGAGAGGCGGATATGGTCGCGCCCGCTGACATTCTTGATTTCCTTGTCGAGCAGATTCTTGTTCGAGATGATCAGCATCTCGCCCGTGAAGGCGCGGATGCGCGTGGTGCGCATGCCGATCGCCTCGACCGTGCCCATGCTGTCGCCGTAGGAGATCACGTCGCCCAGCCGGAACGGGCGGTCGAACAGGATCGAGATGCCCGCGAACAGATCGGCGAACACGCCCTGCGCGGCCAGACCGATGGCGATGCCGCCGATGCCGAGACCGGCGATCAGGCCCGCGACGTTCACGCCCAGATTGCCCAGCACGAGGATCAGGGCGATCGCGAAGAGCGAGAAGGTGACGAGGACGCGGATGATCCCCATCGCGGAGCCCAGCGCGCTGTTGCCATGATCGGCGCCGCCCGCGCGATGCTCGATCAGGCCCAGCACCACCTCGCGCGCCCACAGGGCCGCCTGGAAGGTCATGCCGACGGTGAAGAGGAAGCCGATCGTCTTGCTCAGCAGCGGCGGCGTATCGGCATAGCCATCCACCAGCCGCGCCGCGACGAGGACGAGGAACCAGAAGCGCGTGCGCGCGGCCAGCCGCCCGATGATCGTGCGCCACCCCACCAGCGCCTCATTCTCGCGACACAGGCGCTGCGCGAGCTTCTGCAGCGTGAGAAGACCCAGCACGACCAGCGCCGCGATGCCCAGCGCGATCGAGATGCGAAGCCAGTTGTCGGCCAGCCAATCGGCCGTCTGCGTTACGAGCAACTGGCTTTGGACCGCCACATGGGCGCCGGGGTGGGCGATGGGAGCGGTGCTGTTGGTCGGCATCGGGCGGCGGTCATCCTGTGTTCGAGTATGCAGCCGGGCTGCATCGCCAGCACCCGGCGCATGGCGGGCGATGGCGCAAGACAATGCGCGGCAAAGCGTGCGCGCCCTGCCGCGGCATGATCGAGACTATAAGCGCCTATGCCGGGGAGGGTTCCCCGCGAGGACGGAAAACGGGGCAGGGGCGTTTATGAAACAACATCGTCATCCCGGCCTTGAGCCGGGGTCCCGCTTCTCTTCAAACGTGGCGAAGAAGCGGGACCCCGGATCAAGTCCGGGGTGACGAGAAGGGGTGTTCGTCGCCTGCTCAGCCCTGCAGCGTGCCGTCGACCAGGCGAGGAATGGCCAGAGGGTTCGCATCCTTCAGCGCATCCGGCAGGAGCGTGTCGGGCAGGTCCTGGAAGCAGAAGGGGCGCAGGAAGCGCGCGATGGCGAGGCTGCCGACCGAGGTGCTGCGCGCATCCGACGTCGCCGGATAGGGGCCGCCATGCACCATCGCATGCGCCACCTCGACGCCGGTGCCGAAATTGTTGACCAGCAGGCGGCCCACCTTCGCGCGCAGGCGCGGCAGCAGATCGGCGGCGGCCGCCTCGTCAGCCGGGACGATGTGGATCGCGGCGGTCAGTTGGCCCTCCAGCGCATCCACCACCTTGGCCAGCATCTTCATGTCGAGGCAGCGGACGACGAGCGAGGCGGCGCCGAAGATCTCGTCCTGCAGTTCCTTTTCCTGCAGGAAGGCTTCGGCCGTCGTCACGAACAAGCCGGCCTGCCCGCAATGCGCGCCACCCTCTGCACCGCGCGCCACCGTCTCGACATCGGCATGGCCGGCCAGCGCCGAGACGCCCTCGCGATAGGCCTTGGCGATGCCCGGCGTCAGCATCGTCTGCGCGGGGAGCGCGGTCAGCGCCTCGCTCGCGGCGGCGATGAAGCGATCGAGCCCTTCGCCCTCCACCGCCAGCACGAGGCCGGGATTGGTGCAGAACTGGCCCGATCCCAGCGTGAGCGAGGCGACGAACGCCTTGGCGGTCGCCTCCGCCTTCTCGGCCAGCGCATGGGGGAAGAGGACGACCGGGTTGATCGAGCTCATCTCGGCATAGACCGGGATCGGCTCGGCGCGCGCCTGCGACACGGCCTGCAGCGCGAGGCCGCCCCGGCGCGATCCGGTGAAGCCCACCGCCTTGATGCGGGGATCGGCGACGAGCGCGGAGCCGATCGCATAGCCGCTGTCCATGATCAGCGAGAAGACGCCCTCGGGCAGGCCGCATTTGGCCACCGCATCCCGCACGGCGCGGCCGACCAGTTCGGACGTGCCGGGATGCGCGGGATGCGCCTTGGCGACGACCGGGCAGCCTGCCGCCAGCGAGGAGGCGGTGTCGCCTCCGGCCACCGAGAAAGCGAGCGGGAAGTTCGACGCGCCGAACACCGCGACCGGGCCGAGCGGCACGTTCATCACGCGCAGATCCGGCCGGGGCGGGGTGCGATCGGGAAGGGCGGGATCGATCCGGACGTCGAGATAGCGGCCCGCGCGCAGCACGGAGGCGAACAGCTTGAGCTGGTTGCAGGTGCGCCCACGCTCGCCTTCCAGACGGCCGCGCGGCAGGCCGCTTTCGGCCATCACGCGCACGATCAGCTCGTCGCCCAGCGCCATGATCCCGTCGGCGATGGCTTCGAGAAATTCGGCGCGCTCGGCGGGCGCCAGCGCCGCATAAGGCTCGGCCGCCTCGGCCGCGAGCGCGCAGGCGCGATCCAGATCGGCGGAGGTCGCGCCGCCGAAGGCAGGCTGGAGCGTCTCACCGGTGGCGGGATCGATCGCGAACACCGATCCGTTGCCGCCCGCCACTTCGCGCGCGCCGATGAACATGCTGCCTTGGATCGTCATGAAATGCCTCCGGGAGGGGACCGGTCAGAAACGCGGTTTTTGGGTGGACCAGTCGGGCTGATATTTCCGCATCTGCCGCGCATCATCGCGACTTCTTATGTCGATATTGCGATAGAGTTTGTGAAGGGTCGCCAGTTTGTCGCGATCCAGCTCGACGCCGAGCCCGGGCGCATCGCCGATCGCGACGCAGCCGCCCACGATCGGAATCTTGCCGCCCACGATCACCTCATCCTCTTCCTCCACCCACGGATAATGCGTGTCGCAGGCATAGCTCAAGCGCGGCGTGGCGGCGGCGAGGTGCGTCATCGCCATCAGGCTGATGCCGAGATGCGAATTGGAGTGCATCGAGAGGCCGAGGCCGAATATCTCGCACATCTGCGCGAGCAGCTGGGTGCGCCGCAGACCGCCCCAATAATGATGATCGGAAAGGACGATCTGAACGCTGTCGAGGCTCAGGCTCTGGCGCAATTCCTCGAAATCGGTGACGACCATGTTGGTCGCGAGCGGCAGGCCGGTGCGGCGGTGGAGATCGGCCATGCCCTGCAGGCCCGGCACCGGATCCTCATAATATTCCAGCATCTCGTAAAGCTGGTCCGCGCAATGCACCGCCGTCTCCAGCGACCAGTTGCCGTTGGGATCGATCCGGAGCGGCAGGCCGGGAAAGGCCTCGGACAATGCCACGATCGACGCGCATTCCACCTCGGGCTCCAGCGCGCCCGCTTTCAGCTTGATGCTCTCGAAGCCATAGGTGCTGATCATGCGCTTCGCCTGCGCGACGATGCCGGCCGGATCGATCGCCTCGCCCCACGGATCGGGCGCGTAGGCATCGTCGATATGCCTGGCATATTTGAAGAAGAGATAGGCGCTGAACGGCACCTTCTCGCGCACCGCGCCGCCCAGCAGCTCGACCAGCGGCACGCCGATCGTGCGCGCCTGCGCGTCGAGCAGCGCGACCTCGAAGGCGGAATAGGCGTTGGGGATCTGCTTGGAGGGATGCGACCCGGGCGCCAGCTCAGCGCCGGCCTCGGGCGGGGGCAGGGTGGAGAGGACCTTGCGGACGCGCGCTTCCAGCCCGTTGAGATCGAAGATGGAGAGGCCGACCAGCGGCTCGCGCAGCGCCTCCAGCGCGGCCAGCACGGGGGCGTCGCCATAGCTTTCGCCGAGGCCGATCACGCCGCCGTCCGTCTCCACCTCGATGATCGAGCGGAGCGCATAGGGTTCGTGGATGCCGCTGGCGTTGAGCAGAGGCGGGTCGCGAAAGGCGATCGGCGTGACCCGGACGGTCCTGATTTTCATGATTGTCTCTCCCGCCGGTCGGGCCGGCGCGCGGAGTTTAGGAGCGTGCCGGCTGCGGAGACCAATGCGCTCCGGCGATTGATCGATACAAAGGGTGGCAGGGCCGTATCGTCATGCCGAACTCGTTTCAGCATCCATGGCCAGTCCGATCCGCACAGCGGACCAGTATGGCTTGGGCGATGGATCCTGAAACAAGTTCAGGATGACGGCAGGCGCAAGGCGCCTATCCCCCGATCGTCTCCATGCGCGCCAGAAAGCGCTGGATCGCGGGATTGTCATTGTCGTGGCGCCAGGCAAGCATCAGCTCCACCGGCTCGTTCGCTTCCTCCAGCGGGCGGAAGATGATGCCGTCCATGTGCAGCGACCGCGCCGCCTCGGGCACGATCGCGGCGCCGAGGCCTGCGCCGACCAGCGCGAGGATCGAGTGGATCTGGCTGAGATACTGGACGTAGCGCGGGGCGACGCCCGCATTGGTCATCAGCCCCTGCACCAGATCGTGGAAATAGCGCGCGCCGTCGGGCGAATACATGACGACCGGCATGTCGTTGAAATCGGCCAGCGTCCGCGGGGGCGGGGCGCCATCCACTCCATCCTCGTGGCAGGCGATCACCAGACCTTCGCGCATCACCAGCTGCGAGCCGAGTTCGGCGCGGCGCAGCGGCGGGCGCAGCAGGCCGATATCGATCTGGCCGGCCATCAGCGCGTCGATCTGCTCGACGCTGACCATCTCCTTCAGCCGCAGATCGACATTGGGCAGACCCGCCCGCGCATGCGCGACGAGTTTGGGCACGAAGCTGTAGCCCGACGCGGCCGTGAAGCCGAGCGTGAGCGCGCCCACTTCGCCCGTGGCCGCGCGCCGTGCCGTCAGCCGCGCATTGTCGGCCAGCCGCACGATCCGGCGCGCATCGTTCATGAAGGCCGCGCCCGCCGCCGTCAGCTCGACCGAGCGGCTGCTGCGCTTGAACAGCTCCACATCGAGGATGCGCTCCAGGATCTGGATCTGCCGGCTGAGCGGCGGCTGCGTCATGTTCATGCGCGACGCGGCTTTGCCGAAATGAAGCTCCTCCGCCACCGCGACGAAGCAGCGCAGCTGCATGAGTTCAAACATCACAGAGGATTGCGGCAATCAGGCAGGGCACACAAGCGCGGACGCATATCAGCGGACGAGGCAGGGGCGCTTGTTGTCGAACGTCCACCCCTCGACCAGATATTGCATGCCCACGCCGTCGTCACGCGCGCCAAGGCCGTGCTGCTGGTAGAGGCGATAGGCCGCCTCCAGCGCATCCATGTCGATCTCGATGCCGAGGCCGGACTTTTCGGGCACGTTTACGTGGCCGTCGCGTATCTCCAGCGGATCGCGCGTCAGGCGCTGACCGTCCTGCCAGATCCAGTGCGTGTCGATCGCGGTGACGCGGCCCGGCACGGCGGCAGCGCAGTGCGTGAACATCGCCAGCGAAATGTCGAAATGGTTGTTCGAGTGCGAGCCCCAGGTGAGGCCCCATTCGCTGCAGAGCTGGCCGACGCGGACGGCGCCCTGCATCGTCCAGAAATGCGGATCGGCGAGCGGAATGTCGATCGCGTCCAGCTTGATCGCGGCGCCCAGCTGGCGCCAGTCGGTGGCGATCATGTTGGTCGCGGTAGGCAGTCCGGTCGCGCGGCGGAATTCGGCCATCACCTCGCGGCCCGAATAGCCATTCTCGGCGCCGCACGGATCCTCGGCATAAGCGAGGACGTCGTTCTTGCCCCTGCAGACGGCGATCGCCTCCGCGAGCCACCAGGCGCCGTTGGGATCCAGCGTCACGCGCGCTTCGGGGAAGCGACGGGCGAGCGCGGTGGCGGCCTCCATCTCCTGATCGGCGGAGAGCACGCCGCCCTTCAGCTTGAAATCGCGGAAGCCGTAGCGTTCGTGCGTCGCCTCGGCGAGAGCGACGACGGCGTCCGGCGTGAGCGCCTCCTGATCGCGGAGCCGCTCCCAACCGTCCTTCGCGCCGCTGCCGTCGCGATAGGGCAGATCGGTTTTCCGCCGGTCACCGATGTAGAAGAGATAGCCGAGCATCTCGACCCGGTCGCGCTGCTGCCCGTCGCCGAGCAGGGCCGCGACCGGCAGGCCGAGATGCTGGCCGAGCAGATCCAGCATCGCCGCCTCGATCGCGGTGACGACGTGGATCGTGGTGCGCAGGTCGAAGGTCTGCAGCCCGCGCCCGGCGGCGTCGCGCGAGGCGAAGGCGGCGCGCACCGCATTCAGCACGCGGCCATGATCGCCGACGCGCGCGCCCTCCACGATCGCGCGCGCATCCTCCAGCGTGCGCCGGATCGGCTCGCCGCCCGGCACTTCGCCCAGGCCGACCCGGCCCGAAGCGTCGCGCACGACGATCACGTTGCGCGTGAAGAAGGGGGCGTGCGCGCCGCTGAGGTTCAGCAGCATGCTGTCCTGCCCGGCGACCGGCACCACCCGCATCTCGACGATCGCGGGCAGGCCCGTGACGTCGGATGCGCCGAGCGAGGGGGCGGTGCGGGTCTCGGACAGGATCATCGTCACGCTGCCTTGCTCTCCTGCTGCACGCTGGCGGTGGCCTTGGCGATCAGCGCGGTCAGCTCTTCCATTTCGGCGGGCGACAGATCGGTGAGCGGCAGGCGGACGGGGCCCGCGTCGCGACCGATCACCTTCATGCCCGCCTTCACGATCGACACGGCATAGCCGGTGCCGCGATTGCGGAGCGCGATATAGGGCAGCACGAAATCGCTGAGCTGCTTCATCACCGTCGCCTGATCGCGCGCGCGGACGGCCTTGTAGAAGGCCAGCGCCCATTCCGGCATGAAGTTGAAAATGGCGGACGAGTAGGTGGTGACGCCCATTTCCAGATAGGCCGGCGCGAACGTCTCGGCGGTGGGCAGGCCGCCCACATAGGTGAGGCGATCGCCCATCTTGGCATAGACGCGCATCATCAGCTCGATATCGCCCACGCCGTCCTTGAAGCCGACGAGGTTGGGGTTGCGATCGCACAGCTTGGCAAGCGTATCCTCGTGGATCACGCCATTGTCGCGATTATAGACGATCACGCCGAGCGAGGTGGAGCGGCACACCGCCTCGATATGGGCGAACAGGCCTTCCTGCTTGGCATTGATGAGGTAGGGCGGGAGCAGCAGGATGCCGTCCGCGCCGGCCTTCTCCACGCCGCGCGCCATCTCGGTCGCGATCGCGGTGCCGTAGCCGCAGCCGGAGAGGAGCGGGATGCCCTTCACTTCCTGCGCGGCGGCCTTCACCACCGTCACCACCTCATCGGGCGTCAGCGAGAAGAATTCGCCGGTGCCGCCCGCCGCGAACAGACCGGCCACGTCGTAGCCCGCCATCCACGCGCAATGTTCGCGATAGGCGCCTTCGACGAACTGATGATCGGCATCGAAATGCGTCACGGGAAAGGACAGCAATCCCGCGCCGATCGTCTTGGCCATTTCATTCGGTGACATCATTTGTCTGGTCCTTGGGAGGGGAGCGCCTTGGTGGCGGCTGCCGGATGAAAGGAAGGATTGCCGGGGGTCGTCTTGCAGGGCCAACTCAAAATGGGACTTGGGCGATACGGATCGGGCATCATCGATCGACCTAGGCGGCCGCCGCCGCGCGAGCCGCGGGCGCGCCGCTGCCCGAGGGCTCGCCTTCCTCGATCCGCTCGATCCTGCCGGCGATGAAGAGGTAGCTGAACGCCGCGAGCAATGCGTTGCAGGCCACGAACACCAGAGCCAGCTTGAACGAGCCGGTCGCCTTCAGCAGGCCGCCGATCACGATCGGGGTGAGGATCGAGGAGAGGTTGCCGAACATGTTGAACAGGCCGCCGCTGAGGCCCGCCACCTTGCGCGGCGCCACGTCCGCCACCACCGCCCAGCCGAGCGCGCCGATTCCCTTGCCGAAGAAGGCGATGCTCATGAACAGCAGCACCAGCGAATTCACGTCGACATAATTGCAGGCGACGATCGTGAGGCTGACGAGCATTCCGCTCACCACCGGCACCTTGCGCGCGACGGTGAGCGAATGGCCGCGCCGCAGCAGCCAGTCCGACCAGATGCCGCCCAGCACGCCGCCGAGGAAGCCGCAGATGGCCGGCGCCGAGGCGAACAGGCCCGCCTTCAGCACGTTCATCCCGCGCTCCTGCACCAGATAGACCGGGAACCAGGTGATGAAGAAATAGGTGAGCGTGTTGATCGCGAACTGGCCGATATAGAGGCCCCAGAGCGTGCGGTTGCTGAGCAGCACGCGCAGGTTCGCCGCCATCTCGCCGGGCACGGCCGGCGGCCGGGCGACGGTGCCGCGATCCATGTCGACCAGTGCGCCGCCCGCCGCGACGAAATCGATCTCCGCCTCGGTCACGCGCGGATGGGTGCGCGGGCTGTAGATCGTCACGGTCCAGATGAGCGAGGCGACGAGGCCCAGCGCGCCCATGAAATAGAAGGTGTAGGGCCAGCCGAAGGTGAAGGTGATCCACCCCATGATCGGCGCGAACAGCACCGTGGCGAAATATTGCGAGGCGTTGAAGATGGCGGACGCCGTGCCGCGCTCGGCCGCCGGAAACCAGGCGGCGACGAGGCGGGCATTGCCGGGGAAGGAGGGACCTTCCGCGAAACCGACGAGGAAACGCAGCGCGAACAGGATCGAAACCGCGGCCGACGCGCCGAACGCCAGCACCGTGCCCTGCGCCGCCGTGAAGATCGACCAGAGCGTGATGCCCACCAGATAGACGCGCTTGGTGCCGAAGCGGTCGAGCGCCCAACCGCCGGGCAATTGCGCGATGACATAGGCCCAGCCGAAGCCGGAGAAGACGATGCCCAGTTCCAGCGGATCGATCTGCAGATCCTTGGAGAGCAGCGGGGCCGCGATGGCGAGGATCGAGCGATCGGCATAATTGATGATCGATACGAAGAAGAGCATCGCGAGGATCGAGTAACGAACCTTGCCGCCGCGTGCTGCGATACCTGCCATTCGGGGCTATCCTCTCGATGCCGGCCGCATCATGACCGGCGGACTGATCGTGTCTCGGCCGCTGGCGGCGGCTCTTTCAGCCTTGCATAGCAAAGCCGGTAAGGTCGGCCATGTCCAAGCGGGCATCGATCGATCCATGATCCATATCGGCGCTCATCCGATCGTCATTGCGACCCTGGCTCAAGGCAGGAGGCGCAATGACGAAGGTGGGCGTCATGCCAGCCGTTCGGCCGACTGCATCAGGCCGCGAATATAGCCGTAGCAAAAGGCGAAGCTCGCCAGTCGCGCACCGCCATTGTCGCCGGGCACTTCGGGGACGTGATCGGGCATGATCATCCCGTCATAGCCCACCTCGCGATAGGTCTCGAGCGCGCGGACCATGTCGACGCTGCCCTCGTCCGGATAGACTTCGAGGAATTTGTCGCGGTGGCCGCGGATGTTGCGGAAGTGGACGTTGAAGATCTTCTTCCGCGTCCCGAACCAGCGGATCACGTCGTGGATCTGCGTATTCGGATCGGCGAGGTCTTCGGAGATCGTGCCCTGGCAGAAATTCAGGCCGTGATAGGCGCTTTCCCGGATACTGACGAAGCGTTTGAGCCCATCGATCGTGCCCAGCACGCGATCGATACCCTGATAGCCGCTCGGCGGTACGCCCGGATCGTGCGGGTGGCAGGCGATCCGCACCTTATATTCGTTGGCCACCGGCACGACGCGATCGAGGAAATAGGTGATCCGCTCCCAGAAAGCGTCGGCATTGACCGGGCCGGCCTTGGTGAGCGGAGTCTTGGGCTTGGCGGTGGCCGCATCCCATTCCAGATAGCGCACGTCGCCGCGCCCCGGCACGTCGCCCACGCGCAGCACGCCGAGCAGGCTCATATTATATTTGATCGCGGGGATGCCCGCTTTCGCGCAGTTGCGGATCAGCGTCTGGAACGCCTCTATGTCGCGATCCCGCTCCGGGCTGTCGGCCAGCATGATCGCGGGATGCGCCTCGCGATCGATATGGCTGGAGGGCAGCAGGATGGGCTGGACCATGTCGATGGCGAGTTCGTGGCGCGCGCCCATCGCCTTGAGCTTTTCGAGCTCCTCGACGGTCGAATAAAGGCGGCCGCCCGACGTCTCCGGCTTGGCGCAGACATTGTGGATGCCATAGCGGGCGAAGAAGGCGAAATGCTCTTCGGTGGAAGGCTCGCTCTGGCAGCCGAGCTTCATCAGGAGCGGCTTGCGGCCGGGGCGCGTCGGTTTTGCAGGGGCGCCCGAGGCGGGCGCCATGCCCAGCCCGCCGGCCGCCAGTGCCGCGCCGCCGAGCGCCATGAATGCGCGTCTTTCCATCGATCCTCTCCCTCCGCGTCCGGCTCTGCTGGCCGGAATTCAGCCTGACTTTGCTACGCCGGGTCTTCGTGCCGCCACCAACACTTTCCGGATATCGGGCGATGCGGGGTTTGCATCGTGGGGTGGATCGTCGATGCGGGAGGGGATTTTCGGCGGATCGGACCCCGCCGTCATCCGCTCAGTCGAACGGGCGATCCAGCGAGGGTGGCGGGGACGAGAACCATTGGGGGCCCGCATCGGTCATGTGGAAGCAGTCCTCCAGTCGCACGCCGAATTTGCCCGGAAGATACAAACCGGGCTCGTTCGAGAAGCACATGCCGGAGGCGAGCGGCGTCGCCTCGCCGTGGACGAGATTGACCGGCTCGTGGCCATCGAGGCCGATGCCGTGGCCGGTGCGGTGGGACAGGCCCGGAAGCGTGTAGCCGGGGCCGAAGCCCCGCTTCGTGTAGAAAGCGCGGACGGCATCGTCGACCGCGCCCGCAGGCGTGCCGGGTTTCGCGGTGGCAAGAGCGATGCGCTGCCCCTCGGCGACCGTATCCCACACCGTCCGCACCGCATCCGGCGCGCGACCGGGAACGAAGGTGCGCGAGATATCGGACTGATAGCCTTCGACCGTGCAGCCGCAGTCCATCAGCACGACTTCGCCCTCGCGCACGCGCTGGGGCCTGGACGAGCCGTGCGGGTAGGCGGCGGCCTCGCCCAGCAGGATCAGGTTGAATTCGGTCACGCCGCCCAGCCTGCGCGTGGCGGCGTCCATCAGCGCGCCGATGTCGCGCGGGCCCATGCCCTCGCGAATGCGCGGATGGGTCCAGCGATAGGCGGCGATCGTGATGTCGCTGGCCTTCTGCATCAGCGCGATCTCGGCGGGGGTCTTACGCATCCGGCAACCGCGTACGACGGGATTGGCCGAGACGAGCTTCGCCTGCGGGAGCGCATGGGCGAGGCCGTCGCTGGCGAAGAAGCGCACGCGCTCCTCGATGCCGATCCGGCCCGTGGCGAGGCCGCGATCGCGCAGCGCCTGCGCGATGCGGGCGATCGGATCCTCATCCTCGTTCCATGTCCGCACGTCGGCGGGGACGGCGAGCGACTGGCGGACGGAAGGCTCCTCGAAGAAGGGCGTGACGACGATCGCCTCACCCTTGGCGGGCAGCACGGCGGCGGTCAGCCGTTCGCTCAGATGCCATTCGATGCCGGTGAAATAGACGAGGCTCGCGCCAGGCTCGATCAGCACGGCATCGATGCGGTTGTCGCGCATCAGGCGCTGGGCGCGCTCCAGCCGGGCGGCTCGCTCGGCCGCGTCGATCGGTTTCACGTCGCCGATCATGCTGGCGAGGTCGCTCGTGTCGATCTCGGCCGCGCGGAGCGGGGCGGGGAGAAGAGACAGCGCGCCAAGCCCCAGCGCACCGCCCAGAATATCGCGCCGGGCGAGATGGGAGGCGGGGCGAGGCGCGCGCATCAGGCCGGGTTCAGCGCGATGCAGACGCCATTTTTGGCGACCACGGCCTTGCAGAGATCATTCGCCTCATCCCGGCTGGCGAGCCCGCTCGCCTGCAGGCGCCAGATCGGGCCGGCCTGCACGACGACGTGGGTGAGGCGGTTGAGTTCGGGCAGCTTCTTCACGAGCGCGCGCCACTGATCCTCGGCCTTGTCCTGCGTGGTGAGCGCGCCGAGTTGGACGCGCCATTTTCCGGTGGCGGGGGTGACGGGCTTCGGCCTCGGCGGCGGGGCGGGGGCCGGAAGAGGGGCAGGCTTCGCCACCGCGACGGGGATGGGGGCCGGTGTCGGTGCCGGGAGCGCTGCCGGTGGGGTTAGCGGAGCCAGTACGGCGGCCGACGTCGCCGTGGGCGCCGGCAGGGGCGAGGGGGCGAGCGGCGTCTGGGCGGCCGGTGACGGCGCGGGCGGCGTCAGCGGACTGGTCGCCTCGACCGGGACGGATGGCGGGATCGCCGTCGTGCGGATCGGAGTCGGGGACGGCCGCGCGATGGCGGTGGCGACGGGCGCGGTGCTCGGCACGGCTGCGGTCGGGGCGACCGATGCCGGCGCGACGGAAGCCGTGGCGACCGGCGTCACGCCGGGGCGGATCGCGGCGGCCGCCTGACGATCCTGCGCGCTGATATAGGGCTCCATCAGCTGGAGGCTGCGGATCGCCTGCGGCAGCGACTTGTCGGCGGCGGCGCGCATCTCGGCATAAGCGCGCGGCAGATCCTTGGGGACGCCGTCACCGTTGAAGCGGGCGGTGCCGAGCAGATACAAAGCGCGCGCATCCTGCCGCGTTTCCGCGCCTTCCAGCAGCGGGATGGCCTCCTTGCGCTCGCCCTTGGTGAACAGCAGCAGGCCGAGCGCGTCGGCGGCACGGGTGTCGCCCTGCGCGGCGGCCTTGCGGAACCAGGCGATCGCCTGATCGCGATCGGGCGTCACGCCCTGCCCGGTGCGATAGGCCTCGCCCAGCAGGAATTGCGACGCGCGGTCGCCGGCGGCGGCCCTCGTCTGGATCGCATCGATCGACTGCGCGGCGACGGGCGCCGCCAGCGCGAGCAGGATGGGAGCGAGCGCGAAAGCGGTGTGACTCAGCTTCATCCGAGGATCGTCCCGCCCTTCACCGTGGTCACCACGCGGCCCTCCACCGGCAGCCCATCGAAGGGCGTGTTGCCCGCGCTGGCGACCAGTTGCTCGGAATTGATCCGCCACGGCGCATGTTCGTCGACGATCAGCAGATCGGCCTCGGCACCCTGTTCGATCGCGCCCGCCGGAAGCCCGAAGCGATGGGCGGGCGTGGTGGAAAGCAACTGGAACAGTCGCTCGATCGGGACATGGCTGTCGCGCACCAGTGCGAGCGACAGGGCCAGCAACGTCTCGGCGCCCGCCATGCCGGGTTCGGCATCGGAGAAGGGCAGGCGCTTGGCCTCGGGGCCGCGCGGATCGTGGCCCGAACAGATCAGATCGATCGTGCCGTCCGCGAGTGCCGCGACGCAGGCGAGCCGGTCGGCCTCGTCGCGCAGCGGCGGGGACAGACGCGAGAAGGTGCGGAAATCGCCCATCGCCACGTCGGACAGCAGGAAATGCGCGGGCGTGATGCCGCAGGTGACGGGCAGGCCCTTGGCCTTGGCGGCGCGGATCAGATCGATCGCGCGCGCGGTGGTGACCTGACGGAAGTGGATCGGCGCGCCGGTGATCTCGGCCAGCAACAGATCGCGCTGCACGGCGAGCGCTTCCGCTTCGGCGGGGGCGGCCGGTAGCCCCATGCGGGTGGCTGCCTCGCTCTCGGTGGCGACGGCCCCGCGCACCAGGCCGCCATCCTCGGGATGGCTGATCGTGACGAGGCCGAGCGCGCCTGCATAGCTGAGAAGACGCAGCATGACGGCCGAATCGGCGATCCATTCGCGGCCGGTGGCCACGCCGGTCGCCCCGCCACGCGCCATCAGGCCGATTTCGGCGAGGTCGCCGCCCTTCAGCCCCTTGGTGGCGGCGGCGAGCGGGTGGATCCACACGTGCGGCTTTCCGGCCGCTGCGGCGCGCTGGATCAGAGCGACCGTATCCAGCGGGGGCGACTGATCGGGCATCAGCAGCGCGCGCGTGATGCCGCCCGCGACGAAGGCGGGCATGTCGATCGCGAACACGCCGACATCGACGATGCCGGGCGCGATCAGCTTGCCGCGCACATCGATCGTCTGCGCGCCGGTCGGCACCTCGAACGGGCCGACGGCGGCGATGCGGCCGTCGCGGATCAGGACACCGCCCTCGATCACGCCGCCGGGCGTGACGATGCGGCCGTTGAGCAGCGCGAGCGTCATGCCCAGCCCTCCACGCCGCGCTGCCCGCGCGTCAGCACGTCGAGACAGGCCATGCGGAGGGCGACGCCCATTTCGACCTGCTCGGGAATGGCGGAGCGGTTGAGATCGTCGGCCACGTCGCTGGCGATCTCGACGCCGCGATTCATCGGGCCTGGGTGCATCACCAGCGCATCGGGCGCGGCGCGGGCCAGGCGCTCGGCGGTGAGGCCGTACAGCGCATGATATTCGCGCGGGGAGGGCACGAAGGCACCGTCCATCCGCTCGCTCTGCAGGCGGAGCATCATCACGACGTCGGCGCCTTCCAGCCCTGCGTCGAAATCGGTGAAGCGGGTGACGCCCATCCGCTCGATCTGCGGCGGCAGCAGAGTCGGCGGGCCGACGACGCGCACGTCCGCGCCCAATGTGCCGAGTGCCAGGATGTTCGATCGGGCGACGCGGCTGTGCAGCACGTCGCCGCAGATGGCGACGGTCAGCCCGGCGATGCGGCCCTTGCGGCGGCGGATCGTGAGCGCGTCGAGCAAAGCCTGCGTCGGATGTTCGTGGCGGCCGTCGCCGGCGTTCAGCACGGGGCAGTCGACCTTGTCCGCGATCAGGCGGACGGCGCCGGAGGCATCGTGGCGGATCACGATCACGTCGGGGCGCATCGCGTTCAGCGTGATCGCCGTATCGATCAGCGTTTCGCCCTTCTTCACGCTGGAGGTGGCGACGGCCATGTTGACCACGTCCATCCCCAGCCGCTTGCCGGCGATCTCGAAGCTCAGCAGCGTGCGAGTCGAATTTTCGAAGAAGGCGTTGATCTGGGTGAGGCCGTGAAGCCTGTCGTCACGCTTCGCGGTGGAGCGATTGAGCGCGATCCACTGCTCGGCTTCGTCGAGCAGATAGAGGATTTCGTGGGGCGCGAGGCCGGCGATGCCGAGCAGGTGGCGATGGGGGAACGGATGAACCCCCAACCTCTCGTCTCTGGAGCGGGGCGGGGCGGAAGACATTGAGGGGGTTCCTAATCGGGTGGCTCGGCTAGCTCAAGCTTTCCCGTTTGCCCCGAGCCTGTCGAAGGGCCGCTCTTCCTCGCTCAACGGCTCAAAAGAAGGACGGTGCCCTTCGACTGCCTGCCAAGGCAGGCGCTCAGGACAGGCTTCGGCAGGCTCAGCACGAACGGGGGAAGCATTTTGTGCGCTATCCAATCCCCGCCATCGCATCGATCGCGCCCTGCAGGATGTAGGCGGCGGCGAGCTTGTCGACGAGTTCGCGGCGGCGGGCGCGGCTGGTGTCGGCCTCCAGCAGGGTGCGGGTGACGGCGGCGGTGGACCAGCGCTCGTCCCACAGCAGGATCGGCAGACCGATCTCCTCGATATTGCGGCAGAAGGCTCGGACGGACTGCGTGCGCGGGCTGTCCGTCCCGTCGAGGCTGAGCGGCAGGCCGACGACGAGGCCCTTCGCGCTCTGCTGCACGAGCAACTGGCGCAGGATCGCTTTGTCGACCGAGAATTTGGTGCGGCGGATCGTCTCGGCCGGGCTCGCTATGTGCCAGCCCGCATCGCACATCGCGACGCCGATCGTCTTGGTGCCGACATCCAGCCCGGCCAGACGTCCGCCCTCGGGGAAGGCATCGCGGAATTCGGGAGCGCTGGTCGTGATCATCGTGCGGACATCGCGGCGGTGCGGCGCCTAGCATCGGCGCGGAGATTCGCCCAGAACAAGGCGACGTCGAAGACGTGATAATTGTTGCCGGGCAGCACATAGCTGCCAAAGCCCTCCGGCAGCGCGCCGATCGAGAGGACACCCCCCGGCGTGCAGGTGGCGCCGACGAAGCCCTTTTTCAGACTGGCGGTCGCATAATCCTTGTCGGGCACGAGCGCGCCGAGATTGGCGGAAGCGGGGGCCGATCCGCCGGCCTTGCCGGTCAGCGGATTGGTGCAGAGCATCGCCGTGCCCTTGCGGGGCAGGCCCGCATAGCCGGTGGTCGCATCGAAATAGGCCGTGAGCAGGCGCGGATCGGCAGGCTCCGCGAAACTCTGCCACGCGACGAGGCAGCCATGCGCGGTGGGCGCCTTGCAGGCGGGCAGGCTCAGGGCGGGCAGATCGGCGGTGGTCGAGATGGGCCAGCCGATCGCATAGGCGGCCACGATGCGCGAGAAGAGATCGGTGCCGCGCACCTTCTCACGCAGCAGCCGCAGCAGGAGGAGCGAGCCCTGGCTGTGCCCGACGAGGATGATCGGGCGATCGAGCGGCTGTTCCGCGAGGAAGGCGTCGAAGGCGCGGGCGACATCGGCATAAGCCAGATCGAGCGCCTGGGCCGAGCGCGGATCGTCGGTGGCGAGGAAAGCGCCCAGCGTCGCCTGCCGATAATAAGGCGCCCAGACCGGCCCCATCTCGTTGAAGGCGCTGGCCTGGCTTTTCGCGAAGAGGATCGTGCGCGCCTTCGCGTCGGCATCGGCCACCGGCCCGTTCCAACGCTCCTTGCTGAGATAGGTGGTGGGCGGGATGTAGAAGGTGGCGGCGCGGGGATAATCGCCGGGCGTGATGCCGGGCGGCGTATAGCGCGAGGGATCGAGCGCCAGATCGGGGCGGGCGACCCAGGCGGTGACCTTCGCATAATCCGGCGCAGGGCCCGCATCCTTCTCCGCGAACGCCACGGACGGAACGAAGGTCCAGCGGATGAAGCGATCCTGGAACAGCGCCCAGCACACCCCGAAAGCCAGGACCAGCAGGATGATCGCGGCGATCGCGTAGAGAAATTTGCGGGCGATGGCGGCTGATCCCGGAATGCAGTGAACGGAGGTCCTCCGTATCCGCGAACGGCCCCTCCGTACAACGGCCGCGGGGGCGGGACGGCTAGCTCGGCCGAAATGCTTAAAAATCTCCCCAAAACGGACCTAATCCATGTCCGTTCGGTTAACAAACTGCTAGCCATTTGTGCGTCGCAGCAGATGCGATTCTCTTTTGTGGGGGAAGAGATGCGGGGACGCTTTTGGCAGTGGTGCATTGCGCTATCGGCAATGCTGGGTTCGGCGCAGGCGACGGCCACGGCGATCGTGGATTATCCAATTCAGGGAGTGGGTTCCCGCCGCGACGCCGGTCTGCAGACGGCCGGAGCAGGGGATTCGGCCGGTTCGTTGGCGCAAGGCGATGCCGGATCATTGGCGGCGGCGCTGCTTCCCGTGCAAGCCTTGCTGCGTCCGGACGGCGCGGCGCCCGGCAGTCCGTTTCTGCGGCCGCTGGTCGACGCGATGGTCGTGCACGACATTTCGTTCAGAACGGCGGAGGAGATGCGCGCGCTGGGGTCCGGCGCGCGGGATGTTTTCGATCGGTCCGCCAGATGGGTCGTGTCGAGCCTGCGGCAGCCGATCAACTGGGTTCTCGTCGTCTCCGATCATGCCGAGGCCGTCGCGCTCCTCTCTGTTCGCGGTGCCACCTGGGACACGGCGCGACTGGCGTGCCTCAGGAGACTTTCGGGCGGTCACGGCGATGTTCGCCTCGCTCCGCTTGCCGTCTATGGGTGGCGATGCTAGCCGCCGCGGCATGTCCGTAGATGCCGCAACCGTCCGCAAGATCGCGAGCCTCGCCCGCATCGCCGCCACCGAAGCCGAGGTGGAGGCGATGGTGCCCGAGCTCAACAACATTCTCGGCTTCATCGAGCAACTGAGCGAGGTGGATACGACCGGCGTCGAGCCGCTCGCCGCCGTGATCCCCAACCACCTGCGCCTGCGCGAGGACAAGGTGACGGATGGCGGCATCCGCGAGAAGGTGCTGCAGAACGCCCCGCAGGCAGAGCATGGCTTCTTCGCCGTGCCCAAGGTGATCGAATAATGACCGTGTTGACCGACCTGACCGTCGCCCAGATTCGCGACGGCGTGCGCGACGGCGCCTTTTCCGCGCGCGAAGTGGCCGAGGCCTTCAACGCCGCCGTGGCGGGGGCCAAGGCGCTCAACGCCTATATCGTCGAGACGCCCGATCATGCGCTGGCCGCCGCCGACGCCGCCGACAAGGCGCGGGGCGAGGGCGCGCTGAAGCCGCTGTCCGGCGTGCCGATCGGCATGAAGGATCTGTTCGCCACCGCCGGCGTCCAGACCACGGCCGCCAGCCACATGCTGGAAGGCTTCGTGCCGCCCTATGACGCGACCGTCGCGGCCAAATTGTTCGAGGCGGGCGCGGGCATGCTCGGCAAGCTCAATCTCGATCAGTTCGCGATGGGGTCGTCCAACGAGACCAGCTATTTCGGCAACGTCGTCTCGCCCTGGCGGCGCAACGACGGCGGCAATGCGGCGCTGGCGCCGGGCGGCTCCTCGGGCGGTTCCTCGGCCGCGATCGCGGCGCGGCTGTGCCCGGCGGCGACCGGCACCGATACGGGCGGCTCGATCCGCCAGCCCGCCGCCTTCACCGGCATTTCGGGCATCAAGCCGACCTACGGGCGCTGCTCGCGCTGGGGCATCGTCGCCTTCGCCTCCTCGCTCGATCAGGCGGGGCCGATGGCGCGCGACGTGCGCGACTGTGCGATCCTGCTGGAGACGATGAGCGGCTTCGATCCGAAGGACGCGACTTCGCTCGATCTGCCGGTGCCGAACTGGGAAAAGCTGCTGTCGGCCGATCTCACGGGCAAGAAGATCGGTATTCCCAAGGAATATCGCGTCGAGGGCATGCCCGCCGAGATCGAGGCCTTGTGGGAAAAGGGCATCGCGCTGGTGAAGGATGCGGGCGCCGAGGTGGTCTCGGTTTCGCTGCCGCACACCAGCTATGCGCTGGCGACCTATTATATCATCGCCCCCGCCGAGGCGTCGTCCAACCTCGCCCGCTATGATGGCGTGCGCTACGGCCTGCGCGATCTGCCCGACGGCGCGAATTTGCAGGACATGTATGCGGCGACGCGCGCGGAGGGCTTCGGCCCGGAAGTGAAGCGGCGCATCCTGATCGGCACCTATGTGCTGTCGGCCGGCTATTACGATGCCTATTACACGAAGGCGCAGCGCGTCCGTGCGCTGATCGCGCGCGATTTCGAGCAGGCGTTCGAGCAGTGCGATCTGCTGCTGACGCCGACCGCGCCGTCCGCCGCCTTTGCGCTGGGCGAGAAGAATGCCGATCCGCTGGCCATGTATCTGAACGACGTCTTCACCGTGCCGGCCAGCCTGGCGGGCCTGCCCGCCATGTCCGTGCCCGCCGGGCTGGACGAGAAGGGACTGCCGCTGGGTCTGCAGATCATCGGCAGGCCGCTGGACGAGCAGGGTGTGCTGGATGCCGGCCTCGCGATCGAGCAACGCGCGGGCTTCGCGGCACGACCGGAGCAGTGGTGGTAGGCCGACCTTGAACCGGGCGCGGGCTATAGGCTGGAGCGTCGGTGGCCAGTTCGCCACCGCCGTCGCGTCCCTTCTCTCGACGGTTATTCTCGCGCGTCTGCTGACGCCGACCGACTATGGCCTGTTCGCGTATGCGCTGGCCATCTACGCGACCACGCAGTGGCTGCTCCAGATGGGGATGAGCCAATATGTGCTGAGCGAGGCCGAGCTGACTCCGGCCAAGCTGGACGGCGTGTTCGCGATGGCGATGATCCAGGGGCTTGCCGCGACCGCGATCGTGGCCGTGCTGGCGCCGGCGGCGGGGTGGTTCGGCGAAAATCGGCTGATCGGGTGGGTTACCCTCGCCGTCGCGATCGTGCCCTTCCTCAATTCGCCGGAAGCGATTTCGGATGCGTATTGGGTGCGGCATGGCCGCTTCTCCGGCGTCGCCATCCTCCAGATCAGCAAGGCGCTGTCGCAGACGGCCGTCTCGATCGCGGCGGAATTGAGCCTTCATCTCGGCGTCTTCTCGCTCGTCCTGGGGCTCCTGGCCTCGTCGCTGCTGTCCTTCGTCGTCGCGATCGTGGTGCTGGTGAAAGAAGCCCGTTCGAAGCCGGTGATCGACCGGGACCAGTGGCGCGTCCTGCGGCGGTTCGGCGCGCGCTTCTTCGCGCTCACGCTGGGGCAGGCGATCACCTCGCAGGCGCCGGGGCTGGTGATCGGGCGGCTGCTCGGCATCGAGAAATTGGGCTATTTCAATCGCTCCAGCGCGGCCCTCGATCTGATCGGCAAGACGCTCGCCGGCGCCACCGCGCGGGTCGGCGCGCCGCGCTTCTTCCGCGAGGTCAACAGCGGCGTGCCGCATGAGCAAGCGGTGGCAGAGCTGCAGGAGCTGATGCTGTTCATCGTCTGGCCGGCGCTGGCTGGGCTGGCCGTGCTGGCCGGGCCGATCGTCAGCCTGCTCTATGGGCCCAGATGGGAACTGGCCGCGCAGGCGCTGCCCATCCTGTGTCTTTCCATCGCCTTCGATCAGGCGCGGTCGGGCGGCAGCGAGATCCTGCTGGTGCGCGATCGGGTCGGCGTGAATGCGTGGATCGAGGCGGCCCACGCGGTCTATGCGATCGGCTTCGTCCTGATCGCGGCGCCGTGGGGCTTTTCGGGCGTGATCTGGGCGCGTGCCGCCGATGCCATCGTGACCTTCTTCCTCTATTCCTGGGCGATGCAGCGTCTGGGCGGGCTTCCCTGGCGGGTCTGGCCGAGGCTGCTGGGCGGGAATATGCTGCTCGCGGCCAGCGCGGCGGCACCGGCCTGGATCTTCATGCACCACTGGAACTGGCCCGATACGCTCGATTTCGGCCGCTTCGTCCTCGCCATCGGCGCGTCGGTGCTGGCCTGGGTGGCCGTCGGGATGCTGATCCGCCACCCCTATTTCGTGGTGGGTGGCGAGATGCTGAAGGCAAGACTGGCCGCAGGCCGGAACTGACGACGGCGGCCGATCGCTGCGCGGCGGCGATCAGTGAAGCCGATGCGTAAGCCAGTCGACGGTGGCGGCCAGCCCCTCTTCCATGCCGATCAGCGGGCGCCATCCCAGCTTCGCCTCGATCAGGGCGATATCGAGCGCCATCCGTGAAACGTCCATCGGCCGCCCGGCCGTATGGATGACCTCGGTTTCATGGCCGACCGCGCGGAAGATGAGCGCCAGCATATCCTCCAGCGAGTGATCGTGGCCCGAGCCGACGTTGAGGACCAGGCTGGGCCGGTCGTCGGCGCAGGCGAGCGCGACCGCACGGGCGACATCATCGACGAACACATAATCGCGGCTGATCGCCAGGCTGCCGAAGATTTCGATCGGCTGGTGCAGGATCGTCCGCGCCATCGCGGTGGCGATGAAACCCTGGCCGCGATTGGGCAACTGGCCGGGTCCATAGGGGTTGGCGATGCGGAGCGTGCAGACCTGAACGCCGGTGGCGTGATGGGTCGCGCCCAGATAGAGTTCCGCCGACGCCTTGCCGGCGCCATAGCCGCCGATCGGCGCGATCGGCGCGGTTTCGGGCGTCGGCACGGGGGCCTTGCCGTAGATCGTGCCGCCGGACGAGGCATAGAGTATCCGCCGCACGCCGGCGCGCGCGGCCTGCTCGAACACGCGGACGGAGGCGGCGACGTTGGTGATCACGTCCCCTTCCATGAAGCCGTTGCCGCGTCCGGGATTGTTGCGCCACGCGAGATGGATCACGCAATCGGCGTCGGCCAGCGCCGCCTCGGGGATCCGCTCGCTGCCGAGATCGACAACATGCCATTCGGCCGCGCCCGGCACGGGTTCCACCTCGATGTCGAGGCCGGCCACGTGTGCGCCCACCCCGGCGAGAGTGGCGGTGACCGCCCGACCGAGGAAGCCGGCGGCGCCGACGACCAGGATTTTCCGCCCCTGCAGCATATCCGTTTTCATTCGTCCTCCGTCCCCCCCGTCGGCACGTGGCCTGCCGGCTGTGCTTGACTCGCGTCGAGGCGCTCCGCAAGGCTTTGCCCGAGCTTGTTCCCGCCGGCATCCATTTTCGCAAAGGGCGTCGATGAAATCGCGTGTGCATGTCGTTATGATGTGGAAATGGGCTTATGCCGGGTCCGGGATTCCGTGGGCGGCGGCCGAACTGGCCAATGGTTTTCGCAGCACGCCGCTAGAGCCGACTTTCTATATTCCTTTTCCGGATCGCGGCCTTCCCTCTGGATTAAGGGTGCAGGGCGGATTGCCGAAGCTTGTTCGCAAGCTGCTCGGCGCCAAGCGCGTCGAGGATTGTGCGCGCCGCCGGACGGAACGGGCGGTGTTGCGCGCGATCCGGAAGGACGGGCCGGGCGCGCTCATCTGGTTGTGGCCGGGCGCGTCGCTGGAATTCCTGGACAGGATCCGGGCGGCGGGCGCGACCATGGTGCGCGAAATGGTGAACACCCACCGCATCGTGGCCAAGGCCATTCTAGACGAGGAGGAAGCGCGTTCGGGCATCGCCTCGGGCCATACGATCTCCGACGCGCAGGTGGCCGAAGAGTTTGCCGAATTGGAGCGGTGCGATCTGATCGTCTCGCCATCGGCGGGTGTCGATGCGTCGCTGATCGCGGCGGGGATCGCGCCGGAGCGGATCATCCGCACCTCGTTCGGCTGGGATCCGGCCTCGATGGCGGGCGCGGCGCGCAAGCCGCTTCCGGGCAAGGGCCTGAAGGTCATCTTCGTGGGGACGGTGGGCGTGCGGAAGGGCGCGCACCTGGCGCTCGCCGCGTGGCGCAAGGCGGGGATCGACGGGACCTTCGTCGTCGTCGGCAATATCGAGCCGGGGATGAAGCCCGTCGCCGAGAGCTATGCCGCGGACGACATCGTGTTCCTGCCGTTCACCGATGATCTGGTCTCGGTCTATCGCGGTGCCGATTTCATGTTCTTCCCGACGCTGGAGGAAGGCGCGCCGCTGGTCTGCTATCAGGCGGCCGGATGCGGCTGCCCCGTGATCACGACCGAGATGGGATCCGCCCGGATCATCGAGCATGAGGAAGGCGGCCTGATCGTCGACGCGCATGACGAGGACGGGATGGTCGCGGCGCTCCGCAGGCTGGCCGGGGATGCGGCCCTGCGGCAGCGCTTGGGCGACGGTGCAAAACGGAGGGCCGAGGCCGCCACCTGGGCCCATGTCGCCCAGGAACGCGCCCGGCTGGTGGCCGAAAGGCTGGCGCAAGCCTGAACCATGTCGGACGCGTCTCGCTTGACACTCGCGATCCGAGCCGGGATCGCCTAGATAGATCGGCAAATGCGGCGCGTTTCCGCGTGTCGCCTCAGTCTCCATCGTCGGAAGAAGTAATGATCGAATATCGCATCGAGGGCGCGACAGGCCCGTGGGAAGTCGTGATCGGGCTGGAAGTCCACGCGCAGGTGACGAGCGAGGCGAAGCTCTTTTCGGGCGCCGCGACCGCATTCGGCGCGGAGCCGAACACGCAGGTGAGCCTGGTCGATGCGGCGATGCCCGGCATGCTGCCCGTGCCGAACCGGGAATGCATCCGTCAGGCGGTGCGGACCGGCATGGCGATCGGCGCCGAGATCAACAAATGGTCGCGCTTCGATCGCAAGAATTACTTCTACGCCGATCTGCCGCAGGGCTATCAGATCAGCCAGCTCTACCACCCGCTGGTGGGCGAGGGCGTGATCGAGATCAGCCTGGACGAGAAGGATCCCGACGCCGCGATCAAGACGATCGGCGTCGAGCGCATCCATGTGGAGCAGGATGCGGGCAAGCTGATGCACGACCAGCATCCGACGCGCTCCTATGTCGATCTCAACCGGTCCGGCGTGGCGCTGATGGAGATCGTCAGCCGGCCGGACATGCGCTCGCCGGCCGAGGCCGGGGCCTATCTGCGCAAGCTGCGCTCGATCCTGCGCTATGTCGGCTCGTGCGACGGCAATATGGAGCAGGGCTCGATGCGCGCCGACGTGAACGTCTCGGTGCGCAAGCCGGGCGAGCCGTTCGGCACGCGCACCGAGACGAAGAACGTCAATTCGGTGCGCTTCGTGATGGCCGCGATCGAAGGCGAGGCGCGCCGCCAGGTCGACGTGATCGAGGCGGGCGGCAAGATCGTGCAGGAAACGCGGCTCTACGATCCGGATCGCAACGAGACGCGATCGATGCGCTCGAAGGAAGACGCGCACGATTATCGCTACTTCCCCGATCCCGATCTGCTGCCGCTGGAACTGGCCGACGATTTCCTGGCCGAGTGCGAGGCGAGCCTGCCCGAACTGCCCGATGCCAAGCGCCGCCGCTACCGCGACGTGCTGGGCATTTCGGCGGGCAATACCGAGATCATCACGGCCGAGGTGGAAACCAAGGACCGGTTCGAGGAATTGCTGGCGGCGACGGCGGCCAAGCTGGGCAAGAGCGAGGCGGATGTCGCCAAGATCGTGTCCAACTGGTTCGTCTCGGTCACGCTGGGCGCGGCCAACGAACATGGGGCCGAGCGCTTCGACCGGGTGTACAACATCGCCGCCAATGCCTCGATCATCGCGATGACGAGCGACGGCACGCTGTCGAACAGCCTCGCGAAGGATGTGTTCGTCCGCTACGTCGGCAGCGACGGCGCGCTGATGCCCGAGGACATCGTCGAGCAGGAAGGCCTGAAGCAGACCAGCGACACGGGCGCGATCGAGGCGGTGATCGCGGACGTGATCGCCAAGAACCCCAACCAGTACGCCCAGTATAAGGGCGGCAAGGAGGCCTTGTTCGGCTTCTTCGTCGGCCAGACGATGAAGGCGATGCAGGGCAAGGCCAATCCGGCCGTGGTGAACGAGCTGCTTAAGAAGGCACTCGGTTGAGCGAGCGCGGGCCCGCACCCGGTCCGCGCTCTTTCCCGTTGATTCAGGCCCTTCGGGGCATCGCCGCGCTGGGGGTTCTGCTGTTCCACGCGCGCGAGGGCGGGCATATTCCCGCGCTCGTCTCGGCGCTGCCCGACCGGCTGGATCTGATCCTGTTCCGGTCCGGCCATTATGGCGTGCCGATCTTCTTCGCGCTGAGCGGCTTCGTCATCGCCCATTCGCTGCGCGACGTGACGCTGAGCGGCAGGTTCCTCGGCCGCTTCATCCTGCGCCGGTCCATCCGGCTGGATCCGCCTTACTGGGGCGCGATCGTGATCGTGATCCTGTTCGGCTGGCTTTCGGCGCGCGTGCATCATGAGCCGTTCGTGCCGCCGTCGGTGGCGCAGGTGGCGGCGCATGTCGTCTATCTGCAAGGCATATTGGGCCAGCCGGGGCTCAACCCGGCCTTCTGGACGCTGACCTACGAGGTTCAATTCTATCTCTTTTTCGTAAGCCTGCTGGTGCTGGCGGCGCGCCTGGTGCGGATGGGCGTTCCGGCGGCGATGCCGATCGCCTGGGTCGTCATGACCGCGCTCGCGCTCGTGGCCGCCGCGCAATCCTTGCCGACGATGCCGGATGGATTGTTCGTGACGCTCTGGCCGGACTTCTTCGTCGGCGTCCTGGCCTATTGGGCCGTCTTCCGGCGCGACGCCCGGATCGCGCTCGCCTTGTTGATCGTGCCGCTCATGCTGGTGGGGCCGTGGCAGGAGGATGCGTTCTTCGGTCGCGCCAGCGCCCTGACCGCGCTCGTCCTGCTGGCCACGACGCGGACCGGCTATGCCGACCGGGGACTGGACTGGCGCTGGCTGCAATTTCTGGGCGCGATCTCGTACAGCCTTTACCTGCTCCACAACAGCCTGACGGGGGCGGCCGGCATGTTGGCGCATCGCGCGGCGGGGAGCGGCCTCGCTGCCGATCTGATCGTTCTGGCCGCCATCCTCGTCGCCTCGATCGGCGGGGCGGCGCTCTATTGGTGGGTGGTGGAGCGGACGGCGCATCGCCTTTCGCGCAAGGTGGCACTCAGGCGCGCGCCGTAATCGGTTCGGGGGTTCGCGGCGATTGCCGCACCGCGCGATCGGCCTTATTCCGCTCGCCGTGGTTGTCGGCGTCTGCCGGGGAGTGAGCGATGAGCGATCTTGAGAAAGCGGCCGGGCTGTTGCGATCGAGGCGCGATGCGATCGGCGCGAAGCTCGCGGCGCTGGTGTCGGGCTGGGGCAAATATGCCGCCCCTTATGCCGCCGATCCCGCCGGCTTCGCGCAGACGGAGACTCATGCTCTCGTCGATTATATCGCCCTGCTGATCGAGACCGGGGACGAGAATTTCCGCCATCTCTATATCGGCGAAAAGGCCAAGCAATTCCATGATCTCTCGATCGACGCGGAGGAGAAACGCGCGCGGGAGGCCGTGCTCCTCGCGGGCGAGCGCGAGATTTTCACGGCGGAACTGAACGCGCTGCCGGCGGCGCGGCGGGCGATCGATGCCGCGTTCGACGTGATCGAGCATGCTCTGACGGCGGAGGCCGTCGCCGAGGTGAAGGCGCTGTTCGTCGGCGATTGCCTGTATCTCGACGTGATCAGCTTCCTGACGGCGCCGGCGCTGACGGACGGCGTCCGCCTGCGGCCGCGCTTCATCACCTCGCACGATGCGGTCGAGATCAAGAGCCAGATCGGCAAGCTGGCCGACGAACGCTTCGACGTGATCTTCTACAGCCCGTTCACCTATGCGATGCTCAGCGATTATGCGGCGCTCCAGCGCCCGCGCGCGCTGGCCAGCCCCGGCAAGATGGCGGGCGACGTGCGATCGGCCGTGGCGGCGGCGCTCGATATCTTCGATCTGCTCGCCGATCTGTTCGATTGCCCGATCGTGGCGCATGCGCCCGCTCCGATCCTGCGCGAAGAGAGCGGGCTGGTGCAGCGGCTGGGCGCGATCGGCACGCGATCGTTCCGCAAGCGCGCCTGCACGCAACTGGGCACGGCGCTCCGCACGCGCGCCGCGCAGCGCAACGACAAGGGGCAGGTCGTCCATATTCTGGACGAGGCGGAGATGGCAGGGCCGGCCGGAATCGTGGCGGCGGGCCGCTATCTGGCGCGATTCGATCTG
This sequence comes from Sphingomonas sp. AP4-R1, assembly GCF_013113735.1. Classification (NCBI taxonomy): domain Bacteria; kingdom Pseudomonadati; phylum Pseudomonadota; class Alphaproteobacteria; order Sphingomonadales; family Sphingomonadaceae; genus Sphingomonas; species Sphingomonas sp. AP4-R1. The sequence continues at coordinate 4,482,362 of NZ_CP053346.1, read as the reverse complement.
CAGCACCCGGCGATGTTCGGTGCGATGATCGCGCCTTTCTACCGCGATATCGTGATGGTCGTCGGGCGCCTGCTGAAGCGCAAGCTGATCGCCTGCGATCTCGACAATACGTTGTGGCACGGCGTGATCGGCGAAGGCCTGGGCGTCACCCAGCATTATGACCGGCAGGCTCCGCTCCTCCGGCTGAAAGCGCGCGGCGTGGTGCTGGCGATCAATTCGAAGAATGATCCGGCCAAGGCCGTGTGGGAGGCCGAGGCGGGGCGGCTGTCGCTCGACGATTTCGTCTCGCGCCAGATCAACTGGGATCCCAAGCCGATGAACATGCGGCGGATCGCGCAACATCTGAACCTGAAGGAAAAGGATTTCGTCTTCATCGACGATCGCGCCGACGAGCGCGCGATGGTGGAGGAGCAATTGCCCGCGACGCTGGCGCTGGATGCGCTGGATCCGCGCAGCTGGCGCCTGTTCGATCTGTGGGCGGATCTGCTGCCCGCCAAGCCCGGCGCCGACCGCACCGAATTCTACCGCCAGCGCGATGCGCGGCAGGCCTTCATCGCGGTCGAGGCGGAGACGGGCGAGCAGGAGCGGCGGGCGATGTTCTCGCAGCTGGGCCTGACGCTGAAGATCCGCGAGGCGGGGGCAGGCGATCTGGACCGGGTGGCGGATCTGATCAACCGCACCAACCAGTTCAACATGACCGGCGCGCGCGTCACCAAGCGACAGGTGGAGGAGCTGGCGGCGCGCGAGGATGCGTGGGTGCTGATCGCGGACGCGTCCGATCGCTTCGGATCGATGGGCACCATCTCCGTCCTGATCGCGGAACGGGACAAGGGCAGGCTGACCGTGCCGATCTACGTGCTGAGCTGCCGCGTGTTCGGCTATGGCATGGAGTTCGCGATCCTGGAGGAGGCACGCAAGCTTGCCGTGCCGGGGCAGGCGATGTTCGGGCCGCTGGCCGAAACGCCGTTCAATCAGCCGTGCAGGGAAGTCTATCCCGACGCCGGCTTCGTCCCGGCCGAGGGCGGCTGGCTGCGCGAGAATGCGGAGCGCGCGCCGATCGCGGTGGAAAGCTGGCTCATGATCGACAGCACGATCCCGGCGCCGGATGCCGCGCGCAGGCACGCGCCGGTCTGATCCTCGCTGCGGGCGGGGAGAGGCCTAGATTTTTTGCCCGGCCTCGGGATCCGCGGCCGGGCGGGCAGGGGCCTCGATGCCTTCCCGGTCGGGATGCGGTGTGTCGCTGACACGCTCGATATCGTCCGGTACGGAGGCCGGAGGCGAATCGGGGTTCGCGTCGGGATGGCTTGCCATGAAGCGCTCCTTGCAGGGGTTCGGGCAGGCTTAACGCGCCGGAGGGATGCCGGGCTCCTTGCCGAGCAGGGCTCCGTGCTATAGGGAGCCGCCCCTGACCGGCCTCATGCGGGCGTGGCGGAACTGGTAGACGCAGCAGGTTTAGGTCCTGCCATCGCAAGATGTGGGGGTTCGAGTCCCTTCGCCCGCACCAGTCTCCGCCCGGCGCGCGCGAACTGGCCACATCCATTCCTACGCGTTGGCGAGAAGGCGAAAATGCAGACTGTCGAGACGTTGAACGAGGGCCTCAAGCGCGCCTACACCCTCACCATCCCGGCCAAGGACATTCTGGCGAAGGTCGACGCCGAAGTGGCGCGCGCCGCGCCGACGGTGAAGATGCCGGGTTTCCGTCCGGGCAAGGTTCCCGCCAACCTCATCAAGAAGATGCACGGCCCGGCTCTGGAGCGCGACGCGCTCAACACCGCCGTGCAGGAAGGCGTGCAGACGCTGATTGCGGAGAAGGGCCTGCGCCCGGCGATGCAGCCGGAAGTCGCGCTCGAAAATGATTACGAGGCGGGCAAGGACGTCGAGATCAAGGTGGCGCTGGAAGTGCTGCCGCAGGTGCCGACGCCGGTGATCGAGGGCCTCGCGCTCGAGCGCCTGACCGTTCCGGCCGACGAGGCCGCGATCGACGAGCAGCTCGATCGTTTCGCCAAGAGCCAGAAGGCGTTCGCGGACGCCGCCGAGGGCCATCCGGCCGTCGAGGGCGACCAGGTCGTGATCGATTTCGTCGGCAAGACCGCCGACGGCGTCGCCTTCCCGGGCGGCACCGGCACCGACATGGCCGTCGAGCTGGGCTCGGGCCAGCTGATCCCCGGCTTCGAGGACCAGATGGAAGGCGTGAAGGTCGGCGAGGAGCGCACGCTCAACGTGACCTTCCCGAAGGAATATGGCGAGAAGTCGCTGGCCGGTAAGCCCGCCACGTTCGACATCACGGTGAAGGCCGTGAAGGTGCCGAGCGAGCCGACGCTGGACGACGAGTGGGCCAAGACCTTCGGCCTCGAAGGGCTGGAGCAGCTGCGCGGCCTCTTCAAGAGCCAGATCGAGCAGGAGCTGAACGGGCTCACCCGCACGCACATGAAGCGCAAGCTGCTCGACCAGCTCGCCGCGTCGCACGACTTCGAGGTCCCTCCGTCGATGGTGGAGGCCGAGTTCGCCCAGATCTGGCGCCAGCTGGAGCATGAGGCCACGCACGAGGCCGATCCGGCCGCCGCGCTCGCCGAAATGGAAGGCGACCGCGACGATTATCGCAAGATCGCCGAGCGCCGCGTGCGCCTGGGCCTGCTCCTGTCGGAGATCGGCCAGCAGAATGGCGTGCAGGTTTCCCCGCAGGAGATGGCGCGCCTCGCCCAGCAGGCGGCGCAGCAGTATGCGCCGCAGGATCGCCAGCGTTTCCTCGACTATGTCCAGCAGGATCCGGTCGCGTCGGCGCAGCTGCGCGCGCCGCTCTATGAGGACAAGGTCGTCGATTTCCTGTTCGAGAAGGCGGAGATCGCCGATCGCGAAGTGTCGCGCGACGAGCTGGAAGCCGCGATCGAGGCGATCGACGATGGCGAGTTGAAGCCGCACGTCCACGATCATGACCACGACCATGGTCATGAAGGCCATGTCCATGGCCCGGACTGCAACCATGATCACGATCATGATCATGCCGCCGAGGCGAAGCCCGCCGCGAAGAAGAAGGCCGCTCCCAAGGCGAAGGCCAAGGCCGAGGCCGCTCCCGAAGCCGCTGCTGAAGAGCCGGCCGTGACGGACGAGGCTCCGGCCAAGCCGAAGCGTGCGGCCAAGCCGAAGGCGGAAGCCGCTGCGGCGGACGCGGGCGACGAGGCTGCGGCGAAGGCTCCGGCCAAGCCGAAGCGCGCCGCCAAGCCCAAGACCGAAGCCTGACACCGATAACGGCGCGCGGAGTGCTCTGAATGGCGCACCCGCGCGTCGTCGTCCTGCTGCCCTGCTACAACGAGGAGGCCGCGATCGCCGCGACCGTCGCGGGATTCCGCGCGGCGCTGCCGGACGCGGCCATCTACGTTTACGACAATAACAGCAGCGACCGGACGGTGGAGGTGGCGCGTGCCGCCGGCGCGATCGTCCGCACCGAGCCCCAGCAGGGCAAGGGCCGGGTGGTGCGGCGCATGTTCGCCGACGTGGACGCCGACGTCTATGTGATGGCGGACGGCGATGCGACCTATGACGCCGCCGCCGCGCCCGCACTCGTGAAGAGGCTGCTGGACGAGCATCTCGATATGGTCGTCGGCGCGCGCGAGAGCGAGATCGAGGAGGCCTATCGTCGCGGCCATCGCACCGGCAACCGGCTGCTGACCGGGCTGCTCGCCTGGATCTTCGGGCGCAGCTTCAGCGACATCCTCTCCGGCTATCGCGTTTTCTCGCGCCGCTTCGTGAAGAGCTTCCCGATCCTGTCGACCGGCTTCGAGATCGAGACCGAGATCAGCGTCCACGCGCTGGAGCTGCGGATGCCGGTGGCGGAAGTGACGACGCGATATGGCGCGCGGCCCGAGGGTTCGGCGTCGAAGCTCTCCACCTATCGCGACGGCTTCCGCATTCTCAACACGATCCTGACCCTGTGCCGGATCGAGCGGCCGGTGCTGTTCTTCGGCGTGTTCGGGGCGCTGCTGGCGGCGCTGGCGATGATCCTCGCGGCACCGCTGGTCCTCACCTATCTGCAGACCGGACTGGTCCCGCGCCTGCCGACCGCCGTGCTGGTGACCGGGCTGATGATTTTGGCGAGTCTCTGCCTTTTTACCGGCCTGATCCTGGATACGGTGGTGCGCGGGCGGCGCGAGATCCGCCGGCTCGCTTATCTGTCCCTTCCGGCGCCGGGATCGGGACAAGATGCTTGACCGGGCATAGACCGGCGCTAGACCCGTGACGAATTGGGTGGGCTAGCCGGGCAAGGGGGCGATGGGGTCTGCCGATCGAGATGACAGCGCTTCCGGCCGCGTGCGCGCGGCCCTGCTGGCGATCATCTCCATTCTCATCCTGATGTGGCCGGCCCTGATCAACGGCCAGCCTTTCTTCTTTTCCGATACGTCCTCCTATGTGCGCGCCGGCGATATCGTGGGCCGGATGGTGGGCGGCAGAGACATAGCGACGGTCTGGACCATCCCGGACGCCTCGCCGCCGCCGGCCTCCGCGCATCCTTCCACGAATGCCGTGCCGACGACCGCGCCGGAGCCGAAGGTCGCGCGCGGCAATGATCCGGCCTCCGGCTACATCATGGCCGGACGGTCGCCCTATTTCGGCCTCTTGCTGTGGCTGGCATGGGTGACGAGCCACTTCTGGCTGTTCGTCGTCCTGCAGGCTGCCATCGCTTATTACCTGATCGGCGCGACGCTGCGCTGCTTCGGGGTCGATCGGCCGGACGTGAAGCTCGCCGTGGTCGGTGCGCTGGCCGTTGCCTCACCGCTCGCGATCTACAACGGACTGCTGCTGGCCGATGCGCTGTCCGGCTTCGGCATCGCGGCCTTCCTGATCCTGCTGGCACCCGGCATCCGTCTCGCCCGCTGGGAGATCGTGCTGCTGGCGCTGATCCTGATCGCCTCGACCATGTCGCATCTGACGCATGTGGTGATGCTGGCCGGCATGCTCGCGGTGATCGGGCTGCTCGTCCTGTCGCGGCAGCTGAAATGGAGGCACGTGGCGCGCGCCGTGGTGATCGGGAGCGCCGCGCTGGCGATCGGGGCCGGATCGGTCGTCGCGACCGGGGCCGTCGTGAAGGCGCATTTCGGCAAGTCGCCCGTCCTCGTTCCGCTGATCACGGCGCGTTTCATCGCCGACGGGCCGGGGCGCGACTTCATCGAGGCGGGCTGCGAGGGGCGGCGCTTCGCCGTCTGCCGCATCCCCTATCGCGGCTGGACGAACTCGACCATTTTCCTGTGGTCGCGCGATCCGGCGACGGGCGCGTTCCTGATCGCCGATACCGATACGCGGCTGGCGATGTCGCGCGAGGACAAGGCGTTCGCGCTCGCGGTCGCCAAGGCCTATCCGGTTCGGGCGGCGTGGCTCGCCATCTGGAACAGCCTGCTGCAGATCACCGATCTGCGCATCGATATCGTCGATGAGGGGTGCTTCGCCCAGACGGCCTGCATCGGCGGGCAATTCCCGGCCTCCATCATCCAGGCCATCGCCGCGACGCCGGGCGGGCGCTCCGCGTGGCCGCGGGAGATGATGAACATGATCGTCTATGCCGGGGCCGCGCTTTCGCTGGTCGCGCTGGCGATCCTGCTGCCCCGCATCCGCGCCTCCGCACCCGGGGCGGCGAAGCTGATCGGCCTGTGGCTTTTGCTGGTGGCGACGGCCATGGCGATCAACGGATTTCTCGGAGGCGCTATCTCCGAGCCGCAAAGCCGTTATCAGACGCGGATGGCCTGGCTTCTACCCCTGCTCGCGCTGATCGCATGGTTCGTCGCGCGGGCGCAGCAAGCCCGGCGCGCCGAAGGACTTGAAGATTTATGACCGTGCACACCGCTTCTTCCGATCATTCGCTGGCCGCAGCGGAACCGGTCTGTGTGCCGACCTTGTCCCTGATCGTTCCGGTCAAGGACGAGGAGGTGGCGATCCAGCCCTTCCTCGCGCGCGTCGTCCCGATTCTCGAGGGGCTGGCGGCGCAGGAAGGCGAGCACTGGTCGTGGGAGATCATGTTCATCGACGACGGCAGTTCGGACCACACGCTGGCCGAACTGGTGATCGCCAACCAGCGCGAGCCGCGCGTGCGGGCGATCTCGCTCTCGCGCAATTTCGGCAAGGAGGCCGCCCTTTCGGCCGGGATCGACAATGTTTCGGGCGATGCGGTCGTGCCGGTGGACGTCGATCTGCAGGATCCGCCCGAGGTTCTGGGCGACATGCTGGCCAAATGGCGCGCGGGCTATGAGGTGGTCTATGGCGTGCGCCGTAACCGCCTGACGGACTCGCTGCCCAAGCGGCTGACCGCCGATCTCTATTATCGCGCGCACAACTGGCTGTCGGACGACAAGATTCCCGAGCATGCGGGCGATTTCCGACTGCTGGATCGCAAGGTGGTCGAAGTCATCAAGCTGATGCCCGAGCGGAACCGCTTCATGAAGGGCCTCTTCGCCTGGTCGGGCTTCCGCCAGACGGCGGTGGAATATGATCGCGCCGAGCGCGCGGTGGGCGAAACCAAGTTCAATTACATCAAGCTGTGGAAGCTGGCGGTCGACGGGATCACGTCGGCCTCGACGGTGCCGCTGCGCGTGTGGAGCTATCTCGGTGCGCTCGTCGCCGTGCTGGCGCTGGCCTATGCCATCTACCTGATCGGCCGCACGATCCTCTATGGCGTGGACGTGGCGGGCTATGCCTCGATCATGGTGGCGGTGCTGTTTCTGGGGGGCGTGCAATTGCTGTCGCTCGGCATCCTCGGCGAATATGTCGGACGCATCCTCGTGGAGGCCAAGCACCGACCGATCTATGTGGTGCGCGACCGGATCGGCGGGCCCGCCGCAGCGGCTGACGAAAGCTTCCAGCACACCCCTATCGCCTGATGCGGCTTTCCGTCACGGTGGCGTAACGGCGATGGCGCATCCTGATCGCGGGCGGCGCTTCGCCATCACCCGGGGAGAGACGCGATGTTCAGACAGGTTCTGCTGATGGCCACGCTTGCCGCCGCTCCGTTCGCGGCCACGACGGTTTCGTCGCAGACGCCGGCTCCGGGTCCCGGATCCGTCTGTGCGGCCGGCGAGCACCATGCGGCGATCCGCCACAGCCTGGTGAAGCCGGGCCAGTGGGGCGCATTCGCCGAGGCCGTGGCCGCGCACAACAGCTGGTATGTGAGCCACGCCAACAAGACGACGACGAATCTGGTGCGCGTGGTCAAGCCTGGCGCGGGCGGGTTCGCGCTGTCGCCGGCCGAAGCCGTGACGATCACGCGCTATGCCGACGCGCCGCCGCCAGCGCACGACGCGGCCTACGACGCGTTCACCGCCCAATACAAGGCCAGTTCCGAGCTGAAGGACGAAGTCCGCGTCTGCATGCCGTAGACGCGCCCGGCGCCGGGGCAGGGCAGGGCTCGCCCCGGCTTGCTCCGTAAAGAGGACGGCACCCGCTTTCCTGCGGAAGGAAAGGGTTTGTTGCGACTTTCCCGCCCATTCCGGATGGCGGTGCCGGGCCTCTTGAACTGCCTACGCCAAACGCCGATGTTGGCGTCGCAAAGGGCAGAAGGAAAACGACCCCCATGGCTTCTACCGACCACGCCGACATTCTCGGCGGCCTCGTCCCGATCGTGATCGAGCAATCGAACCGCGGCGAGCGGAGCTTCGACATCTACTCGCGTCTGCTCCGCGAGCGCATCGTGTTCATCACGGGCGGCGTCGAGGATCATATGGCCTCGCTGATCTGTGCCCAGCTTCTGTTCCTCGAATCCGAGAATCCGAAGAAGGACATCTATCTCTATATCAATTCGCCGGGCGGCGTGGTGACGGCCGGCCTCGCGATCCACGATACGATGCAGTATATCCGGCCGCGCGTCGGCACGCTCTGCATCGGTCAGGCGGCGTCGATGGGCAGCTTCCTGCTCGCGGCGGGCGAGCCGGGCATGCGCGTGGCGACCACCAACAGCCGTATCATGGTGCACCAGCCCTCGGGCGGCGCGCAGGGCATGGCCGCCGACATCGAGATCCAGGCGCGCGAGATTCTGCGCATGCGCCACCGGCTGAATTCGCTCTATGCGAAATATACCGGCCAGACGATCGAGGATATCGAGCGCGCGATGGACCGCGACAAGTTCCTCGAAGCGGACGAGGCCAAGGCCTTCGGCATCATTGACGAGGTGTTCGAGAAGCGCCCGGTGCCGACCGAGGAATCGGCCGCGGCCTGATCGCCCGGAACGGAATGAGGAAGGGGGCGGGGGCGCTGGCCTCTCGCCCCCTTTTTCATGCGGGCAAGCCGTTCAGGTAAGGCGGAACCGGGCGCGCGAACCGTTCGTATCGTAAGCGTCGGGCCCCGGACTTGTGCCACTGCCGAGCCGGTTCCATATTGGGTTTTGCGTAAACCTCGCGACAAGGACGGATGGGCTAAGGCTTGCCGCCCGACAAGTGCGGGGTCTAGGATCGACGCCGACTCGGCGTACCGAGGGTAAAGGACGTTATGACCAAGCTTTCCGGCGGTGACTCCAAGAGCACCTTGTACTGCTCCTTCTGCGGCAAATCGCAGCATGAAGTTCGCAAGCTCATTGCCGGGCCGACCGTTTTCATCTGCGATGAGTGCGTCGAGCTCTGCAACGACATCATTCGTGAAGAGACGAAGGCGACGCTCGTCAGCCGCAAGGACGGCGGCGTGCCCACGCCGCAGGAGATCTGCACCGTCCTCGACGATTATGTGATCGGCCAGGCGCGCGCCAAGCGCGTCCTCTCGGTCGCGGTCCACAATCATTACAAGCGGCTCGCCCACGGCGCGAAGGGCGCCGAGGTGGAGCTGGCCAAGTCGAACATCCTGCTCGTCGGCCCCACCGGCTGCGGCAAGACCCTGCTGGCGCAGACGCTGGCGAAGACGTTCGACGTGCCGTTCACGATGGCGGACGCCACGACGCTCACCGAAGCGGGCTATGTCGGCGAGGATGTCGAGAACATCATCCTGAAGCTGCTGCAGGCGAGCGACTACAATGTCGAGCGTGCGCAGCGCGGCATCGTCTACATCGACGAGATCGACAAGATCAGCCGCAAGGCGGACAATCCCTCGATCACGCGCGACGTGTCGGGCGAGGGCGTGCAGCAGGCATTGCTGAAGCTGATGGAGGGCACCACCGCCTCCGTGCCGCCGCAGGGCGGGCGCAAGCATCCGCAGCAGGAATTCCTGCAGGTGGACACGACCAACATCCTGTTCATCTGCGGCGGTGCCTTTTCGGGGCTCGAGAAGATCATCGGCGATCGCCTGCAGGGCAAGTCGATCGGCTTCGGCGCGCATGTCGCCTCGCCGGACGAGCGCCGCACCGGCGAGGTGCTGCGCCAGTGCGAGCCCGAGGATCTGCTGAAGTTCGGCCTGATCCCCGAATTCGTCGGCCGTCTGCCCGTGATCGCGACGCTGGAGGATCTCGACGAGGTCGCTCTGGTCAAGATCCTGGCCGAGCCCAAGAACGCGCTGGTGAAGCAGTATCAGAAGCTGTTCGAGATGGAGGGCGTGGAGCTTTCCTTCACGGACGAGGCGCTGTCGGCGGTCGCCCGCAAGGCGATCGTGCGCAAGACCGGCGCGCGCGGCCTGCGCTCGATCCTCGAAGGCATGCTGCTCGATACGATGTTCGACCTGCCCTCGATGGATGGCGTGGACGAGATCGTGGTCGACAAGGATGTGGTCGAGGGGCGCAAGGAGCCCGTCCGCGTCTTCGCCAAGAAGAAGGAAAAGGCGGGCGACGCCGCGTAAGCGGACGCCTGCCGTCATTCCCCTTCCGTCGTCATTCCCGCGAAAGCGGCAATCCATGGCATCCGCACGCTGAAGATGCAGCGCGCCTTTCGGCCCGAGCCGGTCCATGGATTCCCGCTTTCGCGGGAATGACGGGAGGGCTGGGACTGGTTTGGATGGCCGCTCGAACAGCGGGAAAGGGCCTCATGCACCTGCTCCACGATCCCGCCAGCCCGGCCGCAGATCCGATCGGCTTCGATGATTTCCTGAAGGTGGATATTCGCGTCGGCACGATCGTGGCGGCCGAACCCTTTCCGGAGGCGCGCAAGCCGGCGATCAAGCTGGTGATCGATTTCGGGCCGACGATCGGCCACCGGAAATCGAGCGCCCAGATCACCCGATCTTATGCGTCCGAGGCGCTGGTGGGGCGGCAGGTGGCGGCGGTCGTCAATTTTCCGCCCCGGCAGATCGGCAAATTCCTGTCCGAAGTGCTGACGTTGGGCTTTCCCGATGCGGAGGGCGAGGTGGTGTTGTTCGCGCCGGATCGGGCGGTGCCCGATGGCGGGCGCTTGTTCTGAAGGGCTGGGAATGAAGATCGAAGGCGGGTGCCATTGCGAGCTGGTGCGCTATGAGGCGGTGCTGCCCGACGGCCCGGTCGAGGTGCTGGAATGCGATTGCTCGATTTGCACGATGACCGGCTATCGCCATGTGATCGTGCCGGAAAAGGATTTCCGGATCGTCGAGGGCAAGGGCGATCTCACCACCTATCGCTTCGGCAGCGGCAAGGCGCGGCACATGTTCTGCACCCAGTGCGGCATCAAGAGCTTTTACAAGCCGCGCTCGCATCCGGACGCGATCAGCCTCAATCTGCGCTGTATCGATGATGCCACTATGCTGGAGATTCGGAGCGTCGCGTTCGACGGAAAGAATCATCCCGGCGCAATCGCGTAAATTTGCACTTTCGCGACGGCGCGAGCCCGGATAGCGGCGCGCTGATGGCCACAGCCTTGTCCCGATGGTTGAACGAGGAAGATCGGCCGCTTCGCCGGCGGGCCGTGTCTTTGGCCGTCACGATCATCGTCCATCTGCTGCTGCTGTTCCTGCTGCTGCGGCTGGCGCCTCCCGAATTCGTGCCGATGGGGCGGGTGGGCTCGCTGATGACCTTCTCCGTCATGCCGGCGGCGGAGCAGGAGAAGTCGGCGCAGAAGGCCGCCGCCAAGCCCGCCGCCTCTCAGACCAAGGTGGACAAGGCGATCACTCCGCCGAAGCAGGCACTGCCGCCGCCGATCGTGAAGATGCCGACCCCGCTGAGGATGCCGGACGGCTTCATCGAGCTGAGCCGCAGCGACGTGAGCCGGGTGGATCAGGTGATGAACACGCCGCACGAAGCGCAGGCCACCGGGCAGGCGGTGGCGTCGGCCAGCGGCGGCCAGGGCGATACGCCGTCTCAAATGGGGCCGAAGGGCGAGTTGCTCTATGCGGCCGAATGGTATCGCCATCCGACCGAAGCTGAACTCGGGCCCTACAAGCCTCGTCATGACGTGCCGGAGGGATCCTGGGGCGAAATCGCCTGCCGCACCGTCGCGCGCTATCACGTCGAGGATTGCTATGAGCTGGGCGACAGTTTCCCCGGCGTCGGAATCGCGCGCGGGATGCGGCAGGCGGCGTTCCAGTTCCTGGTCCGGCCACCGCGTGTAGGCGGGCGCACCTTGGTGGGCACCTGGGTCCGCATTCGGATCACGCTGACCCAGAATCCCAATAACGGCGACGATCAGGGCTGAGGCTCACGCCAGCAGCAGGCGATCCTCGTCCAGATCGGCCATCACGGAGACGAGGCCGCCCGCTTCGAAGCGGGGATCGAGCGTGATGCCCTGTTCGGCCAGGCCCGTCTGGCACACCGAAATCTGCGCGCCGAGCTCGATGGCCGCTTCCAGCAGCGGCTCCGGCGGCGAGGGCGGGATGCACAGCAGCGGGACGGCCGCGGCGTCGAAGAACAGGCGGACGCGGCCGCCGAGCGCCGCTTCGGCCGCCGCCACGCCCAGCGCGCTGCGCAGCCGATCGGGATCGGCGCCGGCGATGATGATCGTCAGGCCGCGGCGCATCGGCAGGCCGGATCCTTGGGCAGGCCGATCGTGCGGAAGCGGAAGGCGAGCGCATCCAGCAGCAGCAGCTTGCCCGCGCTGTCCTCGCCGAAGGGCACGATCTGGCGGATCGCCTCGATCGCGGCGAGGCTGCCCATCACGCCGGTGAGCGCGCCCAGCACGCCCTGATCGGCGCAGGACACGTCCGGCATGGCGGGCGCATCGCCGACGAGGCAGCGATAGCAGGGCTTGCCCGCCTCCCACCCGCGATAGACGGCGAGCTGACCCTCGAACTGGCCGACGGCGGCGGAGACGAGCGGAACCCGCTTTTCCAGCGCGGCATCGGCGACGGCGAGGCGGGTGGCGAAACTGTCCGACCCGTCGATCACCACATCCACGCCGAACAGCAGGCCGGCCGCATTCTCCGCATCGAAGCGCAGCTGGCGCGGGCTGACGCGCACGTCCGGGTTCAGCCGCTGCACCGCATTGGCGACCATCGCCACCTTGTTCGCGCCGACATCGCGCGTGGTGTAGAGCGTCTGCCGCTGGAGATTGGAGAGCGACACCTGATCGTCGTCGATCACGGTCAGCCGGCCGATGCCGGCGGCGGCGAGATACTGGATCGCGGGCGACCCGATCCCACCCGCGCCGATCAGCGCGACATGGGCGGAGAGCAGCCGCTGCTGGCCGTCGCCGCCAATCTCCTTGAGGATGATGTGGCGGGCGTAGCGATCGATCTGATCGTCGGTGAGGGTCATCACCGTCCGGTCGAGCCGAAGCCGCCCGCGCCGCGTGCGGTTTCTTCCAGCTCCTCGGCTTCGGTGAAGTAAGCGCGCAGGACGGGCGCGGGGACGAGCTGGGCGATACGGTCGCCGCGCGCGATGGTGACGGCATCCGAGCCGAGATTGGCGAGAATTACCTTCACTTCGCCGCGATAATCGGCGTCGATCGTGCCGGGCGTGTTGAGGCAGGTCACGCCATGCCGGAGCGCGAGGCCCGAGCGGGGGCGGACCTGCACCTCATACCCTTCCGGAATCGCGACGGCGAAGCCGGTGGCGACGGCGGCACGGGCACCGGGGGCGAGCGTGATATCCTCCGCGGCGACCACGTCCATGCCGGCCGCCTCGGCGGTGGCATAAGCGGGGAGCGGCAGGCCCTCTCCATGGGGCAGGCGCTTCAGGCGGATGGCGATGCTGTTCAAACGGAGGCTCCGAGGGTTTTGGCGATACGATGCGCGAGGCGGCTCGCCACGTCTTCCTTGCTGGCATCGGGCCAGCTTTCGACGTCGCGCGCGGTGACGATGTGGACCGAGTTGCGATCCCCGCCCATCACGTCACCCGATACGTCGTTGGCGACGATCCAGTCCACATTCTTGCGCGCGCGCTTCGCCATGGCGTGGGTCATCACGCTTTCCGTCTCGGCCGCGAAGCCGATCAGGAGGGCTGGGCGCTGCGGGCTGGCGGCGAGGCCGGCGAGGATGTCGGGGTTTTCGACGAGGGCGAGCGTGGGCGGGGTATCGCCCGTTTTCTTGATCTTCTGGGCGGCCTCGTCGGCCATGCGCCAGTCCGCCACGGCGGCGACCAGCACGGCGACGTCGGCGGGCAGCGCCCGATCGACGGCGGCCTGCATCTGGAGCGCGGTTTCCACATCCACGCGGCGAACGCCGGGGGGCGTGGCGAGGGTGACGGGGCCGGCGATCAGCGTGACCTCCGCGCCGAGGCGGGCGAGGGCGGCGGCGATCGCGAAGCCCTGTTTGCCGGACGAGCGATTGGCGATGTAGCGGACCGGATCGATCGGCTCGTGCGTGGGGCCGGCGGTGACGAGCGCGCGCTTGCCCGCAAGCGGCGCGTTCGGGTCTTGCCCTGCGGAGAACGATACATTTTCCCCGTTCGTCCTGAGCCTGTCGAAGGACGGGCTGCTGGCGGAGGCGCCTGGGGCACGTCCTTCGACTTCGCTCAGGACGAACGGAGCGGAGGGAGTGAGCGGGGTGGAATGGGCCAGCGTGGACGGAGTGAGCGCGGAGGGGCGCACTGTTTCTCCTTCCGTTCGTGCTGAGCCTGTCGAAGCACGGGCTCCGAGAGCGTCACCGATCGCGCCCACGATCGCGTCGATCTCCGGCAGGCGGCCGGGGCCATATTCGCCGCAGGCCATCGGGCCTTCGTCCGGCTCCAGCACGGTGACGCCGTCGGCGCGCAAATTGGCGACGTTGCGGCGCGTGGCGGCGTGGCCCCACATGCGGACGTTCATCGCGGGCACGGCCAGCACGGGCTTGTCGGTGGCCAGCAGGAGCGTGGTGGCCAGATCGTCGGCGATGCCGGCCGCCATCTTCGCCATCAGATCGGCGGTGGCGGGGCAGACCACGACCAGATCGGCCTCCCGGCTCAGCTGGATATGGCCCATCTCGGCCTCGTCCTTCAGATCCCACAGCGAGGTGTGGACCGGCTGTTCGCTCAGCGCCGCCAGAGTCATCGGCGTGACGAAATGGGCGCCGCCCGCGGTCAGCACGCAGCGCACCGTGGCGCCCTGCTTGCGGAGCGCGCGGATCAACTCGCACGCTTTGTAGGCCGCGATCCCGCCGCCGACGATGAGGAGGATGCGCTGGCCGATCATGCGACGCTCCATGCCGCCGCCGGGGCCGCGAGTCGAGGGTACGGAAGATGACAAAGGCAACGCCACGTCGGGGGGCAAGAGCGCTCGGCCCAAGGGTTTGCGCGGGATCGGGAGGATTGCCGGGTCGATGGGACGGGCATGCGCGAAGGGTGGCAGAGGCCGGCCGTGCAGGAAAGGGCCATGTCGCGGATTTTTGCGGACGGGCTGGCGCCGGCGGCGGGGCGCTGCCACGAAGGGGCATGGAACGCCTGCTGGACATGCTTCGCCGCCATTCGGGCTGGATGCTCGGCATCCTCGCCTTGCTCGCCTGGTTCGTGCTGCTGTGGAAGATGTTCGGGGACGTGCTTTAAGGGCGCGGTGGGGCGTGCCTTGCGAGCTGCCGATCGTCATTGCGAGCGCAGCGAAGCAGTCCAGCTCCGATACTGCGGGACTGGATTGCTTTGCTGCGCTCGCAATGACGGGAATGATGGGTAGCTCTCGACCCGGCCCATGATCCTTATGGGAGGGTGGGCATTATGCCCGATGCTCATCGCGGCCTGCCTAGCCTACAGCGAAATCGATTTCGATGTGTACGACTTTCGCCGCAATCAATATCGGCAATCAGCAAAACTGGCATATTAGATAATGGACTGGATACCGATCGTCTTCGTTATATTCAAAGTCGTCGTGCTTGGAATAGGTATGTTCTTCGCCGTAAAATGGCATTACGATCAGGACAAGAAGGCCAAAAAGATCGATGCGCTACGCGCCGTTGGCAGCGTGGTCGTAATATTTTCGCTGTCTCTTCTTATATTGATGTGTGTTGTATTCACACTTGCCAAAATGCTCAATCTGGAATTGCCGTTCCTATAACGCGCCCATCGCCGGATGTCCTGCGCTGGGGCGAGCGTTGCCGTTCCCTCTCCGCCATCCCGGCGAAGGCTGGGGGCTATGGCTCTTTTCACTGGGCAGCGGTTGCCGATCGGCGATCTCGCAAGTTTCCACCCACAGCCGGCCCCTTCCCTACGGGAAAGGGAGAGGTCAGCCGATCAACGGGCGCGCGGCGAACCAGGGTGTCATGCGGGCGACCGCATCCTCGACGCGGTCGCTGGAGACGGCGAAGCTGAAGCGCATGAAGGCGTGCCCGTCGACCGGATCGAAATCCACGCCCGGCGCGGTGGCGACGCCGGTGTCGCGCAACAGCGTCTCGCAGAAAGCGAGGCTGTCCTGCGTGAGATGGCCGACATCGGCGTAGATGTAGAAGGCGCCGTCGGGCGGGGCGATGCGGCGCAGCCCCATGGCGGGAAGCGCCTCCAGCATCAAAGCGCGGTTGCGGCGATAGGTGGCGACATGGCCCTCCAGTTCGTCGCGGCAATCGAACGCGATCAGCCCGGCATGCTGGGCGAGGGACGGCGGCGTGAGGAACAGATTGCCCATGCGCGCGCGGGCCTTGTCGATCATCGCATCGGGCACGACCAGCCAGCCCAGCCGCCAGCCGGCCATGCTGTAATATTTGGAGAAGCTGTTGACGATCATCGCGTCCGGCTTGTGCTGGAGCAACGTGTCGGCCGGCAATGTATAGCTGAGGCCATGATAGATTTCGTCCGAGACGAGCGCGATGCCGCGCCGGTTGCACACCTCGGCGATCGCTTTCAACTCCTCGGGCGGGATGATCGTGCCAGTGGGGTTCGCGGGACTCGCGACGATGAGCCCATCCGGTGCGGGATCGAGCGCCTCGATCGCGGCGGCGGTGATCTGGAAGCGCTCGGCCTCGCCGCAGGCCAGCTCGACCGGTTCGATATGCATCGCCTTCAGCGTGTTGCGATAGGCGACATAGCCGGGGCGGGCGAGCGCGACGCGGGCGCCGGGCAGGAACAGGCAGGAGAGCGCCATCACGAAGGCGGGTGAGGCGCCGCAGGTGAGGATGATGCGCTCGGGATCGACCGAGACGCCGTGTGCCTCGGCATAATAAGCGGCGATGCGGGCCTTGAGCGGGGGGCTCTCCCAATAGCCCATGCCGTCCGTATCGAGGATGCGGTGCGCGGCGGCGATGGCAGGCGCCGGCGCGCCGGTGGAGGGCTGGCCGAACTCCATGTGGATCACCGAGCGCCCCTCCACGCCCATGCGGTGGGCGAGGCGGCTGATGGCGATGGCGTGGAACGGATCGATGTCGACGGGCATGCGCCCCGTTATGGCCGGGGGCAGGCGGGGGCAAGGCATGGCACGCGGGACGGAGCGGCCGCGTCGCGCATGCCGATACCGGCCTTTGAGCATGGCTCGGTAGTGGCGTGGCGGGCGCAGTGTCGTGCGGCAATGATATATTTCTGGTTGGCGGTGATCGGCAGTCGATTGTCGAGTGGATCAAATGAATCGCGCAATTGAGCGAAAATCATGTATGATTAACCGAATCCTTGTGGGGGGACTTGGATATGATCCGCGCGATTGCAGGACTTGCATTCTTTCTCGTCGGGCTGCTGTCGAACCCGGTTCGGGCGTCGGTGATTTACAAGCTCGACGTTATCGAGACATTTATCGGCCTTGTCGGATCGGTGGAGATCACGCAGCCGGACTATATCACCAGCTATGTGAATTTTCCGGAGAACGTTCTGACGAATTGTTCGGTGACCGGGGCGGGGTCGGTGGCCTGTTTCCGGGCGGAATTCATACCGGATATCAGAAACCTGAATATCGCCGTCGACGATGCTGATTATGTTGGTTTCTATGGTCGGGATAACAACAACAACTCCTTTGGAGCGATTTTTGTCCTGACCAATGGCGCGCTTTCGACGCCCGGCGTCTACATGAACCTGGACGAACTCGATTATGAATCCGCGCGCCTGACCATCATCGATACCTCGATCGTCCCCGAACCGGCGACGTGGGCGGCCTTCATCGTCGGGTTTCTGTTGATCGGGGGGATGCTGCGCGCATCACGCGACCATTCCGGAGCGCGGCCTATCTCCCTTATCGCCTCCGTGCGCTGGCCACGCCCGATCGGGTGAGGTGCGGACGCTGACAGGCCACCGATCGCTCGACCTCGCGCGTCGGCATCAGCCCAGGAGGTAGGCTATGCCGGCGCCGAGCAGGCCCGCCAGCACGGCCACCACCGCATAACGCCAGCCGCCGCCGATGCGGACCACCTGCACCTCGCGCAGCGGCGGGGGCGGGGGCGCGGCGCCCGGCGCCGGGTAGCGGGCCTCGATACGGCGGACGAGTTCGGGCAGGCGGGCGAGGGTGCGGAGATCCTCGGTCAGGCGGTCGGCGAGCCAGGCCTCGGGGCCGAGTTCGTCGCGCAGCCATTCCTTCACGAACGGGCCCGACACCTCCCACATGTTGATGTCCGGATCGAGCATCGAGGCGACACCCTCCACCATCACCATCGTCTTCTGGAGCAGCAGCAGGTGCGGCTGCGTTTCCATGTCGAAATCGCGCGTGATCGCGAACAGGCCGTCCAGCATCTGGCCGATCGAGACGTCCTTGACCGGCAGGCCGCGGATCGGCTCGCCCACGGCGCGGAGAGCCGTGGTGAATTCGGCGAGATTGTGGTGCGCGGGGACATAGCCCGCCTCGAAATGGATTTCCGCCACGCGGGCATAATTACCGGTGAGCAGGCCGTGGAGGATCTCGGCCAGCCACAGGCGCGCCTGCCGGTTGATGCGGCCCATGATGCCGAAATCGATCGCGGCGATGCGGCCGTCCGGCAGCGCGAACAGATTGCCCTGGTGGAGATCGGCATGGAAGAAGCCGTCCGCGATCGCCTGTCGCAGGAAGGAGCGGACGACGATGGCGGCCAGCGCATGCGTGTCGTGCCCGGCGGCGATCAGGGCGGTGCGATCGGAGAGCTTGATGCCGGGCACCCATTCCAGCGTCATCACGCGGCGGGTGGTGCGGCTCCAGTCGATCTGGGGGACGGTGAAGCCGGGCTCGGCAGCCATATTCTCGGCCAGTTCGGAGGCGGAGGCCGCCTCGCGCCGCAGATCCAGCTCGCGCGAGGTCCACTGGCGGAAATGGGCGATGACGAGGCGCGGCTTCAGGCGGGAAAATTCGCCACCGATCGCCTCGGCCTGCGCGGCCGCCCATTCATAGGTCTCGATCGCCTTGGCGAGGTCTTCCTCGATGCCGGGGCGCAGCACCTTCACCGCGACGTCGCGGCCCTCATGCGTCGTCGCGCGGTGGACTTGCGCGATCGAGGCGGCGCCGACGGGCTCGGGATCGAACGCGGCATAGGCCTGCTCGATCGATTTCTCGAGGCTGCGCTCGATCTCGGCGCGGACCAGCGCGAAGGGCGCGGGGGGGACGGCATCCTGCAGGCGCGTGAGATCCCGCGCGGCTTCCTCGCCCACCAGATCGGGACGGGTGGCGAGCGCCTGGCCGAGCTTGATCGCGGCCGGGCCGATCGCCTGGAACGCATCGGCATAATTGGGCCGGGCCGGCACGCGCGCGCCGATGCGCAGCACGCGAAACAGGCGGCGGATCGTGGCGGGCGTGTTCGGATCGCGCTCGATCCCCATCAGCGCGCCGTGGCGCGCGAGGGTGCGGCCCCAGCGCGCGAGGCGGAGCGCGTGGACGACGGAGGTGGTCATACCCCTCTACGGCTCCCCACAACGGGGATCGGCATGGTCATATCTTCCAGCCCGAGTGGATCGCGACGAGGCCGCCGAGGATGGGTTCGGCCTTGGTCTGGACGAAGCCGGCCTCGCCGATCATCGCCTTGAAGCGGTCCATCGTGGGGAAGCGGCGGATCGACTCGATCAGGTAGCGATAGCTCTCCTCGTCATCCGCGATCATCTTGCCCAGCTTGGGCACGATCTTGTGCGAATAGACGTCGTAAATGTCCGCGAAGCCGGGCCAGAGCGTGGTCGAGAATTCGAGGCAGAAGAAGCGGCCGCCGCGCTTCAGCACGCGATGCGCCTCGCGCAGCGCCGCCGGAATGTCCGTGACGTTCCGGATGCCGAAGGCGATCGTGTAGGCGTCGAACGCCTTGTCAGAAAAGGTGAGCGTCTCGGCATTCTGCTCGATGAAGGTGAGGCCCTCGATCCGCTTCTTCTCGGCGCGCTGGCGGCCGACATCCAGCATCGCCGGGTTGATGTCCGACACGGTGACGGCGGCGCCGTGGCGGGCCATGCGGAAGGCGATGTCGCCCGTGCCGCCCGCCATATCGAGGATCGTCTCGCCCTCGCGCGGCTTCACGCGCGACACGAAGCGATCCTTCCACAGGCGATGCATCCCGGCCGACATCGCATCGTTCATGATGTCGTAGCGGCGGGCGACGCGCGCGAACACCTCGCCGACCTTCTGGGTTTTCTCTTCGGGGCTGACCTCGGCATAGCCGAACGACACGGTTTCGCTCATGTGGGGCGCCATAGCGGCGGCAGCGGGAATGGGCTAGCGGCCGTGCATGCCCGAGCTTCCCGAGGTCGAAACCACCGTGCGCGGCCTGCGCCCCGTGCTGGAGGGCCAGCGCCTGATCACCGTCGAGCCGCGCCGCGCGGACCTGCGCCGCGTGATCCCGCCCGATCTGCGCCAGCGACTCACGGGCGCCGTGGTGACGGGGCTGGGCCGGCGCGCCAAATATGGGCTGATCGAGACGGATCGCGGCGACACGATGATCTTCCACCTCGGCATGTCCGGGCGGTGGCGGGTCGATCCCGAAGACCTCGGCAAGCACGATCATCTGCTGCTGGAGACGGAGGAGGGGCGGCGCCTGTCGCTGTGCGATCCGCGCCGCTTCGGCTCGCTCGATCTGGTGCGGACGGACGAGGTGGCGGCGTTTCCGGCCTTTGCGGCGCTGGGGCCGGAGCCGCTGGGCGAGACGCTGACGGCGGCGTTCCTGGCGGAGCGCCTGGCCGGGCGGATCGCGCCGATCAAATTGCTGCTGCTGGATCAGCGGATCGTGGCGGGGCTGGGCAACATCTATGTGTGCGAGGCGCTGTATATGGCGCGGATAAACCCGCGCGCACCGGGCGGATCGATCTCGCTGGCGAAGCTGAGGAAGCTGGTGGTGGCGATCCACGAGGTATTGGAGGCGGCGATCGAGGCGGGGGGATCGTCGCTGCGCGACTATGCGCGGCCGGACGGGCAGCTCGGCTATTTCTCCAAGCAGTTCCTCGTCTACGGGCGCGAGGGCGAGCCGTGCGAATGCGGCGGGCTTGTCGCCCGGCAGGTGGATGGCGGGCGATCAACGTTCTGGTGCCCGAGGTGCCAGAAATAGCATCGCTTCCAGGATCGCGCGCAGCGCAATGGCCTTTCTCTCTGCGTCTCCGCGTCTCTGCGTGAACCAATTTTTCACGCAGAGACGCGGAGACGCAGAGGAGAGGGGAGATTGGCCTGCGGCCGCATATGGTCGGTTGACGAGATAGGTCACCTTCTGTAGTGGGCGCGCTTCACGACGCGGGTCCGCCCGGCGTCGCTCTTCCAATTTCAAGCCAAGGGTTTCGATCAGATGGCGAACACGCCGCAAGCCAAGAAGCGCATCCGTCGCAACGATCGCCGCGCGGAAATCAACGGTGCGCGCGTCAGCCGCATCCGTACTTTCGTGAAGAAGGTCGAGTCGGCGATCGGCGCTGGCGACAAGGCGGCCGCCTCTGCGGCGCTCGCCGCCGCCCAGCCGGAGATGGCGCGTGGCGTGTCGAAGGGCGTGCTCCACAAGAACACCGTCTCGCGCAAGTTCGCGCGCCTGACGAAGGCGGTCGCCGCACTGGCGTAACCGTTAGCCCCGTTTCGGGCGCAAAATCAGGGCCCGCCGGTCGCTTAGATCGGCGGGCTTTTTGCTGTTTATGCAGGATGGGTTCCATCCCTCGGAAAACAAATGATTCTCCGAAGCGTAACAAAGAATACATAAATTTCTCAATGACTTGAGAAAAGTTATGGCAAATATCCGCAGGACTCGGTGTCAAGCGGGTATATTTCAAAAGCATGACGATTTGACCGCTTGATTGCCCGGTCCCGAGGTCCCTAGGTTGGCTTTGCCGGTCCGGTGATTCTCCGATCCGGCGTTCACGGGATTGCGATTGCCGACGCGCGCGGGGGCCGCTGCGTGGGGGCTTTGCTCAGTTTGCCAACCAACGCTCGACGAGGTCGTCCGAGCGAACGGGAGAGTTTTGCGCGTGCGCGATGCAGTGTCTGCCAGGCAGTTTCACGTAGAGACGGCGACGACTCCTCCGACGGCGGAGTCGGCCTGGACGGCCGTGCGCGACACGCTTCGCAAGAGCTGCGGCCAGCGTTCGTTCGACGGCTGGCTGCGCTCGCTGGAGCTGGCGGGCGTGGATTCCGAATCGGGCGACGTGCGCCTCGTCGCGCCGTCCGCCTTTCTGGCGGATTGGGTGCAGAATCACTTCGCCGATCAGCTGGCCGCCGCGTGGCGCGTGGCGCTGCCCGGCTGCGGCGAGATCCTCGTCGAGGCGCGCGCGGACGCGCCCGCGCGATCGACCTTCAGCTTCGAGACGCCCGTGGTGGAGGCCGAAGTCGCTCCCGTCGTGGTGATCGAGCCGGAGCGCGGCAGCCAGCTGGAAGATCGTTTCACGTTCGACAGCTTCGTCGTCGGCAAGGCGAACGAGCTGGCCTACAATGCCGCCAAGACGCTGGCCGAGGGCGGCCGGCTGGGCTTCAACCCGCTGTTCCTCCACGGCGGCGTCGGTCTCGGCAAGACGCATCTCATGCACGCCATGGGCCACGAATATCGCCTGCGCCATCCGGGCGCGAAGGTGATCTACATGACCTCCGAGAAGTTCATGTACGAGTTCGTGGCGGCGATGCGCGCCAAGGACACGCACAGCTTCAAGGCGCGCCTGCGCGCGGCCGATCTGCTGCTGATCGACGACGTGCAGTTCATCGCCGGCAAGGATTCCACGCAGGAGGAATTCTTCCACACGATGAACGAGCTGATCTCGGCCGGGCGCCGACTGGTGATCAGCGCGGATCGCAGCCCGCAGGATCTGGAAGGGATTGAGAGCCGGATCCTCTCGCGCCTGTCGTGGGGCCTCGTGGCGGACGTGAACGCCGCCGATTTCGAGCTGCGCTACAACATCATCCTGAAGAAGCTGGAGCAGCAGCCCGCCGTCTCCGTGCCGAACGACGTGGTGATGTTCCTCGCCAAGCGTCTGTCGTCGTCGATCCGCGAGCTGGAAGGCGCGCTGACCCGCGTGCTGGCCTTCGCGCACCTTTCCAAGCGCCCGATCGACCTGGAATTCACGCAGGAGGCGCTGGCCGACCAGCTGCGCGCCAGCCAGCGTCGCGTGACGATCGATGAAATCCAGCGCCGCGTGTGCGACCATTATCGTATCCGCCAGTCGGAGATGGGCTCGGCCCGCCGCGCGCGTGAAGTCGCCCGCCCGCGCCAGATCGCGATGTATCTGGCCAAGCAACTGACCCAGCGCTCGCTGCCCGAGATCGGCCGCCGTTTCGGCGGACGCGACCATACGACCGTGATCCACGCCGTCCGCCGCATCGAGGAGCTTCGTGCCGCCGATGCCGAGCTGGACGCCGACGTGCGCCTGCTGATCCGTCAGCTGGAGGCGTAAGCACTCGTCCTGTTCCTCCCCATCGCAGATGGGGAGGGGGACCATCCGCAGGATGGTGGAGGGGTATCTCCGAGCCTGGAGGATACTCGTTCGGTGTTCCGCATTTCCCCTCCACCACGCTTTGCGTGGTCCCCCTCCCCATGCTGCGCACAGGGAGGAAGAGAGGATTTAGAACTGCACGCCGCGCGTCAGGCCGCCGTCGACCAGCAGGTTGGTGCCGGTGGTGAAGCTGGCGGCGGGGCTGGCGAGGAAGACGACCGCCTTCGCCACTTCGTCCGGGCGGGCCATGCGGCCGAGCGGATTCTGGCCCAGGCACTCGGCGAACAGATCGGGCGTCTCGCGCTCGATCTTGCCCCACACGCCGTCCGGAAAATAGACGTTGCCGGGCGATACCGTGTTGACGCGGATACCTTCGGCCGCGTGGCGCGCGGACAGCGTCTTGCCATAATGGATCAGCGCCGCCTTGATCGCTCCATAAGGCTCGGCGAAGATATCATTCTCGCGGCCCGAGACGCTGGAGATCAGCACGATCGAGGCCGCATCGGACTTGCGGAGCGCGGGCAGGGCGGCGCTCGTCATCGAGACGGTGCCGAGCAGGTCGGTTTCCACCGCCGCGCGCCACGTTTCCAGATCGCTGCCGCCCGCCAGCGCGCTCACGTTCGGCACGACGATGTCGAGGCCGCCCAGCCGATCGGCCGACTGCGCGACCCAGCTTTCCATCGCCGCCGGATCGGTGACGTCGAGCGCGGTGCCGAAGGCATCGGCGCCCAGCTCTTCATTGGCGCGGGCGACGCCGGCGGCATCGCGCGCGCAGAAGGCGACGCGTGCGCCTTCGGCCAGAAAGGTTTCCACGATGGCGCGGCCGATGCCGCGCGATCCGCCGCTGACGAGGACGGATCGTCCACGAAGTTCGAGATCCAAGACTTGCTCCTGGTGGCTGACAGGCTGGGAGCCGAAGGACATCGACCCCCGCCGTTTCGAGGGCATCCTCGCCTTGGCCGGGCTTCTCGCGTCCGATGGCGCGGAAATCCGTCAGTAATACTGTCCTGTCAACCGCGGCGTCGGGGCTCTTCCGGTTTTCGCCGTCGAACAGATGGGCTAGGGCGGCGAAATGACGAGCATGACCGGCGGCTGCCAATGTGGGCGCGTGCGCTTCGTGGCCGAGATCGAGAGCGACGACGCCTATCTCTGCCATTGCGGGATGTGCCGCCGCGCGACCGGCGGCGCCTCGATCGCCTTCGTCAACGTGGCCCAGGACAAGGTACGCTGGGAGCGGGAGCCGGACTGGTATGAATCCTCGCCGATCGCGCGGCGGCCCTTCTGCTCCGCCTGCGGAACGCCGCTCGGCTTCGCCTTTCTGGAGCGGGCGACGAATATCGACCTGACGCTGGGATCGTTCGACGATCCCGCGCGCTTCGTTCCCCGGCACAATTTCGGCGCCGAGAGCATCCTGCCCAACTGGCTGGACGCCTCGCATCTTCCCGGCATCCGATCGGAAGACAATCCCAGCACTACGGACAGATGGATGAAGACCGTTGGCAAGCTCCCAGACTGACCTCGACCCCCTTTTCTTAGACGCCGCCGACGGCACGCGCCTCGCTTATTACGAGATGGGCGACCCGGCCGCGCGGCCCGTGATCCTGATCCACGGTCTGTTCTCGAACGCGTGGACCAACTGGATCCGTTATGGACATGCCGCGCGTGTGGCGGAGGCGGGGTATCGCGTGATCCTGCCCGATCTGCGCGGACATGGCCGCAGCGGCGCGCCGCACGATCCCGCCGCCTATCCGCCCGACGTGCTGGCGGACGATGGCGAGTCGTTGCTCCGGCATCTCGGCCTGAGCGACGGCGGCTATGATCTGTGCGGCTATTCGCTGGGCGGGCGCACGACGCTGCGGATGCTGGTGCGCGGCGCGCGGCCGCGTCGATCCGTGCTGTGCGGGATGGGGCTGGACGGGATTCTCCACACGGGCGGCCGCGGCACCTTCTTCCGCAAGGTGCTCGACAACTTCGGGAACAATGCTCGCGGCACGCCCGAATGGTTTTCGGAGGCCTTCCTGAAGACGACGGGCGGTGATCCCAAGGCGATGATCCCGCTGCTCGACAGTTTCGTCGATACCACGCTGGATGAACTGGCGACCGTGACTTTGCCGATGCTGGTGCTGGACGGCGAGGACGATCACGACAACGGCTCCGGCGAGGAATTGGCGGGGGCTCTTCCGGACGCGCGCTTCATCGCGATTCCGGGCAATCATATGACGGCCGTGCTGCGTCCGGAGCTGGGTGAGACGTTAACCCTGTTTCTTGTGGCGGAGTCGGCAAACGAAACGTAAACCCCTGATGTGACGCGCGAACCTGGGCCCGTCGCGTGTGCTGTAAAAGGGGAGTGGCGGTGCGGTCCTTAAGCGAAAATTTGTGTGTCGCTGACAAGGCGACCGTGAACGTCGCGCATCCGGCGCGTCGCTAAGGCGAGGACCTCTACCGGGTGATGCCTGCTGCCGCCGTCATTGTCGTGCCGTTGCTCGTCTGCGCGTTGTTCGCGGGCGCGGTCTACGAGCAGTGGCGCCGCATGGGCCGGCCGGATCATGCCGGCAGCTGGCTGTGCGCGTTCGTCGTTTCGGGCGGCGGCTGGCTGGTCACCGCGATCGAGAGCGCGCTGGCGACCCGATTCGTCTTTCCGGGCACGGCGCTGGTGCTGTGCTGGTTCGCCGCCGCTCTGCTGGGCGCGCGGGGGCTGCGGCAGCGCGCGCAGCGGACGGACCGGGGCGGGGTGCTGCTCGCCATCTGGGTGGGCACCACCATCGGCGTGAGCGTGCTGCAGGATCTGGGGCTGGACGACCTTTCCGAGCGATCGGCGATGGGGCTGGTGATCATCGCCGGCGGTGCGCTGCTGGCGGCGATCGCGGTCGGCCCGCGCCACCGGCGTGCGCCGCCCTCGCTGTGGCTGGGTGCCGTCATCAACGGCGCGTTCGGCGCTTTGTGCCTGCTGTTCGCATTCGTGATCCTGCGCGTGCCGAGCGCGGCGACGATGTCCTTCTCCTCGCTGACCCTGGTGCCGCTGATGGTGCTGTGCGGGCTGACGATCCTCGCCTGTCTGAACGAGGATCGCGCGCAGGCGCTGGAGCGGCTGGCGCGCACCGACGCGCTGACGGGGGTGTGGAACCGGCGCGGCTTCGAGGAGGGCGCGCATCATCTGCTCGATCGGCTGCGGGCGTCGGGCGGCGGCGTGGCGGCGGTGGCGATCGCGGATATCGACGGCTTCAAGGGCATCAACGACAAGCATGGCCATGCGGTGGGCGACGCCACGCTCGCGCGCTTCGCCGAGACGCTGCGTGGTGCCACCGAGCCGGGCGACCTGCTGGCGCGGCTCGGTGGCGAGGAATTCGCGATCCTGGCGATCGGCGTGGACGGGCCGAGCCTGCGCCAGCGGATGGACCGGGTGCGCGGGCTGCTCGCGGTGCCGAGCATCGATCCCAGCGGCCCGCCCGCGATCACGGCCAGCTTCGGCGTGGCGATGATGGATGCCGATCACCGCTCGCTGCGCGAGGCGCTGGAGCGGGCGGATCGGGCGCTGTATCGCGCCAAGAGCGAGGGGCGGAACCGGGTCAATCTGGCGGATTAGGAGGTGGCGTTTTCGCGCCCCTTTTGCGTCCGTTTGCACCGAGCCTGTCGAAGTGCCGTTCTTGCTTCAGCCGGTATCGGCAGAAAGAAGGACGGTGCTTCGACAGGCCCAGCACGAACGGGGTCTGTGGCAGATCAGCGGAAAGGCGGCTCGTTGAAGGCGCGCAGCTTGCGGCTGTGGAGTTGCTCGCCCGCCAGCCGCAGTTCGTCGATCGCGGCGATGCCGATCTGGAGATGCTCGGCGATGGCGCGCTCGTAGAAGCGGTTGGCCTGGCCGGGCAGCTTGATCTCGCCGTGGATCGGCTTGTCCGAAACGCACAGCAGGGTGCCGTAGGGCACGCGGAAGCGGAAGCCCTGCGCGGCGAGCGTGGCGCTCTCCATGTCGATCGCGACGGCGCGGCTCTGGCTGAAGCGCAGCGCCGAGGAGGTGTAGCGCAGCTCCCAGTTGCGATCGTCGGTGGTGACGACCGTGCCCGTCCGCATCCGCGCCTTCAGCTCGTCGCGGCTCTGGCCCGAAATCTTCTCGGCCCCGCGGCTGAGCGCCAGCTGGATCTCGGCGATGGCCGGGATCGGGATTTCGGGGGGCAGCACGTCGTCCAGCACATGATCGTCGCGCAGATAGGCGTGGGCGAGGACATAGTCGCCGATCCGCTGGCTGGGGCGCAGGCCGCCGCAATGGCCGATCATCAGCCACGCCTCGGGTCGCATCACGGCGAGATGATCGGTGATCGTCTTCGCGTTGGACGGGCCGACGCCGATATTGACGAGCGTGATGCCGGAGCCATCCTCGGCAACGAGGTGGTAGGCGGGCATCTGGTGCTTCTTCCAGGCGGTGTCGGTGATCGCCGTCTCGGGATCGGGATCGCCGGGGCGGATCTCGAGCCCGCCGGCGCCGCTCAGCATCGTGTAGCGGCCGCCTTCCTCAAGCTGCTTGGCGCCCCACGCCACGAACTCGTCCACGTAGCGGTTATAGTTGGTGAACAGGATATACTTCTGGATGTGGGCGGGCGGCGTGCCCGTATAGTGGCGCAGCCGGGCGAGGCTGAAATCCACGCGCGCCGCATCGAACAGAGCGAGCGGGCGGGGCGTGTCCTCGCCATGCGTCCAGGTGCCGTCGGCCAGCTCGTCGCCGATCCGCTCCAGCTCGGTCGAGGGGAAGATGCGCGCCAGCTCGACCGCGCGCACGTCCGCCAGATCGAGGCTGGAATCGAGCACGTAAGGATAGGGTATCTCGTCCGCGCTGGTGCCGACATCCACCCACACGCCGAAATCGTCGATCAGCAGATCCAACTGCGTCGCCAGATAATCGCGGAAGATGGCGGGCTGGGTGACGCTGATCGCATAATCGCCGGCGGTGTTGAGCCGGCCATACGCGCGGCCGAGCGGGCCCGGCACATTCTCGCCGTCATAATGCAGCTTGATCTGCGGATAGGCGAAGGCGCCCGCCGCGCGCGCGGCGGGATCGGGCCGTTCGCCCGTTTCGATATAACGGGCCAGCGCCTCGCGCAGCCGGGCGACGGACGCGCGATAGAGCGTGTCCAGTTCGTCGACGATCTTCAGGCTGCGCGAGGTGGGCATGGGTCGGTTACCTCAGAGCTGGCCGAGCAGATATTCGGCGGAGCTGACCTTGAAGTCGCCCGGCGCTTCGATGTTCAGCGCGGTGACCGTGCCGTCCTTGACGAGCATCGAGAAACGCTGGCCGCGCAGGCCGAGGCCCCCCTTGCTGAGATCCGTCGTGAGGCCGACCGCCTCGACGAAGGCGGCATTGCCGTCCGCCAGCATGGTGACGGTGCCGTCAGCGCCCTGCGCCTTGCCCCACGCGCCCATCACGAAGGCGTCGTTCACGGCGGTGCAGGCGATCTCGTCCACGCCCTTGGCCTTCAGTTCGGCGGCCTTCTCGATGAAGCCGGGCAGGTGCTTGGCCGAGCAGGTCGGCGTATAGGCGCCGGGCAGCGAGAAGAGCGCCACGGTGCGGCCGGCGAAATAGGTGTCGCTTTCGATCGGCCGGGGGCCTTCGTCCGTCATCGTCAGGAAGGTGACCGAGGGAAGCGTGTCGCCGACGGAAATGGTCATTCTGATCCTCACGAAAGAAGCGGAAATGGATAAGGCCATGTGTCCTAACAGGCAGCCGCAGCGCGCGGAAGGCCGCGGGTGGAACCTTTGCCGGCCTTGTCTATAGTAATCGGCCTATGGCGCATTCGGAGCCCGACACCCCCTCGCTGGCCGGCCAGCTTCTGCTGGCGATGCCGGGTATTGGCGATCCCCGCTTTTCGCATGCGGTGATCGCGCTGTGCGTGCATAGCCCGGAAGGCGCGCTGGGCATCGGCGTGGGCCAGATCGTGCCCCGGCTCTCGCTGCACCAGTTGCTGGGACAGCTGGATATCGAGCCCGGCGTGGCGCCGGACGCGCCGATCCATCTCGGCGGCCCGGTGGATCCCCAGCGCGGCTTCGTCCTTCATTCGAACGACTGGGCGGGCGAGGATACGGTGATCGTCAACGCGGCGCTCGGACTGACGAGTACGCTGGACGTGCTGCGCGCGATCGCGGCGGGCGAGGGGCCGGAGCGGTGGCTGGTGGCGCTGGGCTATGCCGGCTGGGCCGACGGGCAACTGGATGGTGAACTGACCCGCCACGGCTGGTTCCACACGGCGCTCGATCCCGATCTGCTGTTCCAGGTGCCGGCGAGCGACCGCTGGCCGCGCGGCTTCGCCACCGCCGGAATCGACGTGCGCCTGCTCGCCTCCACCGCCGGCCACGCCTGACCAACTGTTTCGCCGCCGGTCCAAATCTGCGGCAGGCCGTTCATTTCGTTGGGAATTTGATTACCAATTGATGGTCTAATCCCCCGTGCCGCGCCGCCATTCCAACGGCGCGGAAGGGCTTCGGGGGCTTCGTATGCGTACCTATTTCCACGCCGTTCCGGCGGCGCTTGCGCTCGTGATGACGAGCATCCCGGCGCAGGCCGCCTGCTGGAACGAGCAGGAAGTGTCCGCCGGCACGATCCGCGATTTCCAGTCGATGCTGATGGTGGCGACGTTGCGCTGCCAGGTGATGCACATCGATATCACCGGCGATTATAATGGCTTCCTGCGCGCCAACAAGGCGACGATCCAGACGATGAACGAGCGCCTGAAGGTGCATTTCCTGAAGGCGGACGGGCCCGTGGAAGGGCAGCGCCATTATGATGCGTTCGCGACCGGCCTGGCCAATGCCTATGGCTCGCGCCAGGGCAAGGCCGAGATGTGCGCCACCGTCGCGGCGCTGCAACGCGAAGCGGCTATGATGGCCGGATCGGAAGAGGGGCTCGTCCTGCTGGCCCATCGCGAAGGCATCGCCACCGCGCTGCCGGAAGGCGCCTGCGGCGTCGCGCGGACCGAGATCGCGATGGTGGTGCCCGCCGCGCCCGCCGGCCCCGGCGGCCCTCCGTCCGACGAGTGACAGGGTGAAGGCGGGGCACATATAAAGACATCTTTATATTTGATTCGATTCCTCGGGACGGCTAGGGCGGCGCCAGGCGGCCCGACCCTCGGGCCGCGCATCAGGCCCCGAGCCGAGGAGACCTATCGTGGCCACCGCCACCGCAATCCCCTTCAACGATTATCTCGTCCACGACATCTCGCTCGCCGATTTCGGCCGCATGGAGATCGCGATCGCCGAGACGGAAATGCCGGGCCTGATGGCGCTGCGCGAGGAATTCGGCGCGTCGCAGCCGCTGAAGGGCGCGCGCATCACCGGTTCGCTCCACATGACGATCCAGACGGCCGTGCTGATCGAGACGCTCGTCGCGCTCGGCGCCGAGGTCCGCTGGGCGACCTGCAACATCTATTCGACGCAGGACCATGCCGCCGCCGCGATCGCCGCGCGCAACATTCCGGTCTTCGCCGTGAAGGGCGAGACGCTCGCCGAATATTGGGACTATGTCGGCTCGATCTTCGATTGGGGCGACACGACCGCGAACATCATCCTCGACGATGGCGGCGACGCCACGATGTTCGCTCTGTGGGGCGCTAAGCTGGAAGCCGGCCAGACCTTCGGAGAGCCGGAGAATGACGAGGAAGTCGAGTTCCAGCGCGCGCTCAAGGAATTCATCGCACGCAAGCCGGGCTACCTGACCGAGACGGTCAAGAACCTGCGCGGCGTTTCGGAAGAGACGACCACGGGCGTTCACCGCCTGTACGAGATCGCGAAGAAGGGCGAGCTGCCCTTCCCGGCGATCAACGTGAACGACAGCGTGACCAAGTCGAAGTTCGACAACCTTTATGGCTGCAAGGAATCGCTGGTCGACGCGATCCGCCGCGCCACCGACGTGATGCTGGCCGGCAAGGTCGCCTGCGTCGCGGGCTTCGGTGACGTGGGCAAGGGCTCGGCCCAGTCGCTCCGCAACGGCGGCGCGCGCGTGATGGTGACCGAGATCGATCCGATCTGCGCGCTGCAGGCCGCGATGGAAGGCTTCGAGGTGGTGACGATGGAGGAAGCGGTGACCCGCGCCGACATCTTCTGCACCGCGACCGGCAATGCCGACGTGATCACCGCCGATCACATGAAGGCGATGAAGCCGAACTCGATCGTCTGCAACATCGGCCACTTCGACAGCGAGATCCAGATCTCGGCGCTCAGCAACTATGAGTGGACCGAAGTGAAGCCGGGCACGGACATCGTGAAGTTCCCGGACGGCAACCAGATCATCGTGCTGGCCAAGGGCCGCCTGGTGAACCTGGGCTGCGCCACCGGCCACCCGTCGTTCGTGATGTCGTCGTCTTTCACCAACCAGGTGCTGGCGCAGATCGAGTTGTTCACCAAGCCGGGTGAATATGCGAACGAGGTGTTCGTGCTGCCGAAGCATCTCGACGAGAAGGTCGCCGCGCTGCACCTCGACAAGCTGGGCGTGAAGCTCACCAAGCTGACCGAAAAGCAGGCCGCGTATATCGGTGTCACCACCGAGGGCCCGTTCAAGCCCGACCATTATCGCTACTGACGAAACTTGCCGGACACGGGCTTGGGTTAAGCCTGTGTCCGGTTATAAGGCTCATCCTATGCAGGGTGGGTTCACACAGCGGCCGGAGGGGCGATCGTCGTGATGACGCCGCCGTCGACGGCCGCTTTGATGTCTTTGGCGGGGGCCGCGTGGCTCTGCCTCGCCGCTGTCGCCACCTATCTGGGCCTCACCCGATCGCTGCGCGCCCGCCGCGTGGAGGCGGATGCCCGCGCCGTGGCCGGGCTGCTGGAAGCCGCGCCGGCCGTGCCGATGCTGATCCACGCCGACGGCCGCATCGAGACATCGTCGCGCGCGGCCGCCTGGCTGGGGCTGGACGTGCCGCCCCGCGATTTCAACGATCTGCTCGACGGAGGCTTCGACCGGGACCGGATCGCGCAGCTGGAGGCGACGTTGATCGCCTCGCTGGAGACGGGCAAGCGCTTCGCCGAATATGTGCGCCTGCCGGGCACGCGGCGCGTCGTCTGCTTTTCGGGCGGCCCTTATGCGGCGGCGGGCGTTTCGGATCGCGCCGTGCTGGCGTGGCTGACCGACGTGAGCGCGAGCAGCGAGCAGATCGACCGGCTCTCGGCCGAGACGCGCCGCCTGAGCGCGGCGCTGGACGGGCTTTCGACGCTGATCGAGGCCGCGCCTTTCCCGATGTGGTATCGCGGGCCGGACCTGCAGCTGGCGCTGGTCAACAGCGCGTTCGTGCGCGCGGTGGAGGCGGAGAGTGCCGCCGAAGTCGTCCGGCGCGGCATGGAGCTGATCGAGACGGGCAATGAGGGCACCGCGCAGCAGGTGGCGCGGACCACGCTGGCACGGGGCGTGATCTCCACCCGCACCGCGCCCGCGATCATCACTGGCGAGCGGCGCGTGATGCGCGTGGTCGACGTGCCGGTGGGCGAGATCGGCGTGGCGGGCTTCGCCATGGACGTGCAGGAGCTGGAGGATGCGCGCGCCGATCTCGGCCGCTTCGTGCGCGCCCAGCGCGACATGCTCGATCGGCTTTCGGCCGGCGTGGCGCAGTTCGGCCCCGATCAGGGGCTGGTCTTCTACAATCGCTATTTCATGCGCCTGTTCGATCTCGATCCGGACTGGCTCTCCGACCGGCCCGAATTCGATCGCGTGCTGGAGCGGATGCGCGAGGCGCAGCGTGCGCCCGAAATTCGCGATTTCCCCAGCTGGCGCAGCGAGCGGCGCGGCTGGTTTCTCGCGCACGAGCCGGTGGAGGAGAATTGGCAGCTGCCGGGCGGCACGCATCTGCGCGTGGTCGGCCAGCCGCTGCCGGACGGCGGCCTGCTGCTGATCTTCGAGGACCGGACCGAGCATCTCCAGCTGGCCAGCGCGCGCGACACCTTGCTGCGCGTGCGCGCGGCGACGTTCGAGAATCTGTTCGAGGCGATCGGCGTGTTCGCCGCCGACGGGCGCCTGCACCTGTGGAACAATCGCTTCCGCGACATCTGGGGCATGGAGGAGGGCGCGCTCGTCCAGCATCCGCGCGTGGACATGCTGGTGCAGGCGCTGGCGCCGCGCCTGCAGGATCCCAGCCGCGCGGGGATGGTGCGCGAACTGGTCCGCACCGCCACGATCGACCGGCAGCAGCGCTCGGGCCGGATCGCGCTCAACGATGGGCGCCATTTCGAATTCGCGGCGGTGCCGCTGCCGGATGGCAATGCGCTGTTCACCCTGCTCGACATCACGGCCAGTCGCGGGATCGAGGAAGCCCTGCGCGAGCGCAACGACGCGCTGGAGCAGGCGAACAGCCTGAAGAACGCGTTCGTGTCCAGCATGAGCTACGAGCTGCGCGTGCCGCTCACCTCGATCGCCGGTTTCGCCGAGATGCTGGCGGCGGGCTATGCGGGCGAGCTGCCGCCATCCGCGCGCGAATATGTGGATGCGATCCTCTCGGCCGTGACGCGCCTGTCCACGCTGATGGGCGACGCGCTGGATCTCTCGCAGAGCGAAGCGGGATCGCTGCCGCTGGAGGCGGAGGCGGTGAATGTGGGCGAGCTGGTGCGCGAGGCCGCGCGCTTCATCGCCGAGCCCGCCAATGCGGCGGGGCTGACGGTGGCGATCGACGTCACCTCGGGCGACCAGACCGTGCAGGGCGACCGGCGGCGGCTGCGGCAGGTGATGGATCATCTGCTGCGCAATGCGGTGGCCTATACGTCGGCCGGCGGGCGCATTCTCGTCCGCAGCCGGATCGTCGGCCGGTCGGCCGAGATCGTGGTGTCGGACAATGGGCGCGGCATTCCCGATCACAAGGTGGAGCGGATCTTCGACCGGCTCAGCCGCGAGAGCACGGGTGATGGCGACACGGCCGGGCGGCGGGGCGGCGGCGTGGGCCTACCGCTTTCGCGCCAGCTGGTCGAGGCGCATGGCGGCACGATTCGGATCGAGAGCGAGATCGGCCGGGGCACGAGCGTCTATGTGCTGCTGCCGCTGGGCGTGCAGGCCGTGGCGGCGTGACGACACGCGGGAAGACGGCGCGCGGCGCGCTGGCGCTGGAAGGACCGGAGCGGACGGCGGCGGTCGGTGCGGCGATCGCGGAGCGGCTGCGCGTGGGCGATGTCGTGACGCTGGATGGGCCGCTGGGCGCGGGCAAGACGACGCTGGCGCGCGGGCTGCTCGCGGCGCTGGGGCTGGAGGAGGATGCGCCGAGTCCCAGCTTCCCGATCGTGATCGCCTATGATGAGGGCCTGCGCCTGCCCGTGTGGCATGTCGATCTCTACCGGATCGAGGATGCGGGCGAGGCAGAGGAACTGGGGCTGGACGATGCGCTGATCGATACGGCGCTCGTGATCGAATGGGCCGAGCGGCTCGGCCCCGGCCGGTGGCCCGATGCACTCATTTTGTCGATTGAGGACGCTCCCGATGGCGGCCGTCGCTTGACTTGGGAGGCTGGTCCGTCTTGGGAGCGGCGATGGCCGCCCGCCCTCTGATCATGACTCCGCCGGCGGCAGCGCCCGCCTTTCTGAACACCCATGGCTGGGATGGCGCGCAGATCCTGCCGCTGGCCGGCGATGCCTCGTTCCGCCGCTATTTCCGTGTGGTGCGCGGCGGCACGACGGGGGTGCTGATGGATGCGCCGCCGCAGCATGAGGACAGCCGCCCGTTCCTGCAGGTGGCCGATCATCTCCATGCTCTCGGCTTCGCCGCGCCTAGGGTGATCGCGCGCGATCTGGCCGAGGGGCTGATCCTGCTCGAGGATTTCGGCGACGACCGCATGGCCGAGGTGATCGCCGCCGATCCGGCGCGCGAGACGCCGATCTACACGGCCGCGGTCGATCTGCTGCGCGATCTGCATCGCCATCCGGCGGGCGACCTGCCGCCCTATGACATGACCGTCTATCAGCGCGAGGCGGGGCTGTTTCCGGAATGGTACATGCCCGCCGTCGGGCTGGACGTGCCGGCGGGCTATGATGCCGCCTGGGCCGAGGCGCTGGCGCCGATCGCGGGCGATCGCGGCGTGACGGTGCTGCGCGATTATCATGCCGAGAATATCATGCTGCTGCGGAACGGCAGCCTCGGCCTGCTCGATTTCCAGGACGCGCTGGCGGGCCATCCGGCCTATGATCTCGTCTCGCTGCTGCAGGATGCGCGGCGCGACGTGCCGCCCGCGCTGGAGGCGGCGATGCTCGCGCATTACGGTCCGGTCGATGGCGCGGCCTATGCGCTGCTGGGCGCGCAGCGGAACACGAAGATCCTCGGCATCTTCACGCGGCTGTGGAAGCGCGACGGCAAGCCGCGCTATCTCTCGTTCCAGCCGCGCGTCTGGGACTATCTGGAGCGCGATCTGGCCCATCCCGCGCTGGCGCCGGTGAAGGCGTGGTTCGATGCCGCCGTGCCCGCCGAGAAGCGCGCCGTGTTTTGGGAAGGATTTCAGGCATGAGCCGCAAGCTGCTGGCGCTGCGCCCGAAGCCCAAGCTGCCGCCGCTGCGCACCGCGATGCTGCTCGCGGCCGGGCTCGGCAAACGGATGCGTCCGCTCACCGCGATGCGGCCGAAGCCGATGGTCGAGGTGGCGGGCAAGCCGCTGATCGAACATGCGCTGGATCGGCTGCGCGCGGCGGGCGTGGAGCGCGCCGTGGTCAATCTCCACTATCTGGCCGACGCGCTGGAAGGGCATCTGAAGCGCCAGAAGGGGATCGACATCCTCTTCTCCGACGAGCGCGGCGAATTGCTGGAGACGGGCGGGGGCATCGCCAAGGCGCTGCCGCTGCTGGAGGATGACCGCTTCCTCGTCGTGAACAGCGACAATCTGTGGGTGGACGGTCCGATCGACGCGATCCGCCTGCTCGGCGATCGCTGGGACGATGCCGAGATGGATTGCCTGCTGCTGGTGGTGCCGCTGGCGCGCGCCAATTGCCATGGCGGGCCGGGCGATTTCCACATGGACGCGGTCGGCCGCCTGTCGCGCCGCAAGCCGGGCCGGGTGGCGCCGTTCGTCTATACCGGCGTGCAGATCGTCTCGAAGCGGCTGTTCGAGAATGTGCCGGAGGGATCCTTCTCGATGAACCTGCTGTTCGATCGCGCGATCGCGGCGGGGCGGCTCTACGGCGTCGTTCATCAGGGCCTGTGGTTCGATGTCGGCACCCCGCCCGCCGTGGGCAAGACCGAGGCGTTGCTGAAGGAAGGGTGAGGGCTGCTCCTCGCTACACCTACTCCGTTCGTGCTGAGCCCTTCGACTGCCTGCCAAGGCAGGCGCTCAGGATAAACTTCAGCCCTTTGGGCTGAAGTCGAAGCACGTGCTGCGAGCGATACCGCCTGAAGCCCGTCCTTCGACTTCGCTCAGGACGAACGGGATTCAGGGCGCGGCCGACGTATCGAAGGTCAGCTCGATCTTGATGCCGTTCAGGTCGGTGAAGAAGATCTGCTCCAGCGTCGGCACGCGGGAGACGGCGTGGGCATAAAGCACGCCCAGCTTGTCCAGCCGCGCGCGCATCGCGGCGACGTCGCGGCACTCGAATGCGATATGATCGAGGCGGGCGGGGGAGGCTGACGTGGGCGCGTCGTCTGTGGCGGTGTTGACGTGGATCACCGCGTGGCCGTCGGCGGTGGCGAGCCAGGCGTTGCGCTCCTGATCGGCCATCGTCAGCGCGGGGACGCGGGCGAGATCGAACAGGGCTTCGTAGAAGGCGCACGTCTCCTCGAAGGCCGGCGTCTTGATGTTGATATGGCCGATGCGCTGGATCATCTTACCACCTTACCAATTTATCCACCCGTTGGCTTCGAGCGAAGTTCGAGCTTGTCGAGAACGCAGTCGAGAAGTTCTCGACGGTCGCTTCTCGGCAAGCTCGACGCTGCTCGAACCGAACGGGGATGTTTTAAACTTTCGTCGCGATCTGCTCCGTCCGCAGCGGGCCGTCGACGAGCAGGGGCGTGTGGTAGCGCCTGAGCGCGGCGGGTCCGGACTTCGGGGCGTGATCCGCGATGGCGAGCCAGATCAAAGCGTGGGAGGCCCAGCCGGCGGGCTCCTTCGCGCTGCGGGCCAGATCAGGATCGAACAAGGCGAAGTAAGCGGGTTCGCCCTGCCACGCGACGAGCTTCGCGCGGGCGGCCTCGATCGACCAGCCATCCTTGTGGAGGCCGATGTCGCAGAGCGCGCGGCCGACGCGGAACAGCAGCCAGTGGAGGTGGCCCAGCTCGGCGCGCGGATCGGCGGCGAAGGCGCCCTCCGCATTCGCGAGCTGCTCGGCATAGATGGCCCAGCCCTCGGGATAATTGATCGTGTAGCGCTGGCGGAGGGGATGCGGATCGGCGAGCGCGGCGCAGGGCAGCTGCACCATATGGCCGGGCAGCAATTCGTGCGCGACGACGCTGGGCAGCGTCCAGCTCGGGCGGCGGCGGATCTCGCGGAGATCGACGATGTAGAAGCCGGGCTGATCGGCGGTGGGCGGGATGCGATAGCCGTTCTTGCCCGCCGCCAGCTCGGCCGCGTTCAGCGAGCGGACCGAGACATTGCCGCACCAGGGCGGGAGACGATCGAAGGCGAGGGGGAGGCGATCGCGCATGCCGACCAGCGTGGCGTTCATGTCCGCGACGGCGCGGGCGCGGCCGGCATCGTCGTCGGCGTAGAGGTAGCGCTCGTCTCGCCAGAGGCGGGTGTAGCGCGCGCCGATATTGCCGGAGGTGTCGCCCAGCTTTTGGAAGAGGGCGTCGGCGCGGGCGAGGAGGCGCTTCAGCTCGGCTTCGAGGCGGACCTGCGCCGAGGCGGGTTCGATGTCGCTGCCGATCGCGCGCTTGAGCTGGAGGGCGTAGCGG
Source organism: Sphingomonas sp. AP4-R1 (assembly GCF_013113735.1). NCBI lineage: Bacteria > Pseudomonadati > Pseudomonadota > Alphaproteobacteria > Sphingomonadales > Sphingomonadaceae > Sphingomonas > Sphingomonas sp. AP4-R1. The sequence goes on along the minus strand of NZ_CP053346.1, from coordinate 4,444,603 downwards.
GCCTCGGGTCTGGCGTCGGCCAGCGCGACATCGATGGCGAGGCCGGCGCGGGCGGACTCGAGATCGAGCTGCTTCGCGCGGGGTAGGCCCCTGGCGGAGAGGGGGCGGAGGAGGGCGAGGGCCTTGGCGGGGTCCTTCTCCGCCGCTGCCGCATCCAGCGCCGCCTTGAGGTCCGCCTCGGCCGCGGGAGCGGCGGGGAGGCGGGTGGCGCAGGTGACGGCGGAAAGGCCTATCAGGATTTGTCGGCGGGTGGGCGTCACCGGAGCGGTATCTCGTTGTTATTATGGGTAACTTCCGGCGCATTGTGCGGCAGGGAGAGGCGCACACGGACCGTATTCGGCGTGACGCCGGAGGGGAGCGTCACCCGGACGATGGCGGTCTTGGGTGACAAGTCCAGCGGGGCGGCGAGGGTGGGGATGGCGGCGCTGGCCAGCACCTTGCCGTCCGCGCCGACCAGCTCGGCCTTGCCGCCCACGGCGTCGTGCGAACCGAGGCTGTGGACCGTGACCGTCACCGTGCGGCCCTTCACCGCCACATCGTCCGTGCCGATGCCGAGATCGGGGCGGTCGGCGACCGGCGTGGTCGGCGTCTCCAGCGCGAGATCGAAGACGCTGGTGGTGTTCGGCGCGAAGACGAGATCCACGCCCGCGCCGCGCTCCAGCGTCACGTGACGGTCGGAGCCGGACCCGCTCAGCGTCTTGCCCTCGTCGGTGCTGGTGGCGCTCTTCAGGCTCCATTGGCCGGCCGTGACGTTCCCGCCCGTCATCACCGCCTTCTGGGGCGTGGCGCTGCTGTTATAGGCGATCACGCGCAGACGATCGGGCGTGGCGCCCGGCATCAGGATCGCGACCTGCTCGGCCGCCGCCGGATCGGCGAAGCGCCAGCTGACCGCATTTCCGGGCCAGATCAGGCCGCGCCGCAGCGCCACGCCGCCAAGACGCTCGCGCTGGAGAATGTCGGTCGGGCTGTCGACGCGATCGGACCACCAATGGCCGTTCGTGTACATGTCGAGATGCTGGAGCTTGTCGCGCAGGCTGTCCTCGTGGAGCGCGGCGAGCTGGGACAGATCGCCGGTCTGCGCCCACGCCGCGTAGCGAGAGAAGCCGTCCGGGCCCTTCTTGCCCGCCAGCGCCTTCCGCCACGAGGGGCCTTCGGGCAGGATATCGAACGCATTCTCGTTGAACTCGGCGAGGCCGGTCGGGCCGCTCTTGGCGATGCGGCCGTAGAAGGGGCGGAGATACTTCGCGTCGCCGGTATAGCGCCACGCGGCCCAGGCGGGCTGGAGCGGGGTGGTGGCGCCGCCGCCGTCGCCCACGCGCTCCTTGTCCGAATACCAGTTGATCTCGTTCGGGAAGGACCACGTGCCGTCGGCGGACTGCTTGCCGTGCGCGATCCAGCCATCCATCAGCCCGGTGACGAGGCCGCGCGCATCCGGATTGGCATTGTAGAGGCCGAGCAGAACGGGCGCGTGGAGGATCAGGAAGCCATAAGGCTTCTGCCACGCCCACGGATCGTCCCGGTAGATCTTGCGGCCGCCATACCAGCTGCTGGCGAAGTGGAGGTGGCCCGCCGAATTCACCAGCGCGACGCGGTGCAGCGCCTTGGCGGTGGCCATCAGCCGCTCCAGAGCGACGGGCTCACCCCAGTTCAGATAGAGGCGCTCGGCATCGGCGTTGAGCGCTTCCTCATAGACGTGCAGCTCGTCCGTCTCGATCGTGCCGAGGCCGTTCGTGTGCATGCCGTTGCGATAGGCGGCCTCGGTGAGCGCGCGCAGCGACGCGTTGATCTTGTCCGGCTGGACTCCCATCAGAGCGAGGCCCGGCCATTGCTGGGTGAGATCGTTATCGTCGGAAATGCCGCCGCCGAAATCGCCATAGGGCACCTGCCGCTCGTCGATCCACCAGTCGACGAAGCGGCGCGTGGCGGCGAGATCCTGCAACTGGCGCGCGGCCCAGGCCGGGACGCCGGCCGGGATGGCGGGCAAAGTGACGGGGGGCAGATTGGCCGGCGTGTAATTGATGTCCGCCCAATAGGCCCGACCTTCGACATTGTCGGGATCGACGCGGAGCAGATCGGTGGTGTCCGCATAGACGCGCGCATAGAGGCCCGCGCGCTTCGAGGTGGTATGTTCCTCGACCAGGAACGCCCAATTGTCCTTCACCTGATGGAGCCGGTCGGCGACATGCTCCTTCATCGCCTCGGCCCGGTCCTTGAAGACCAAGCGGATCGCGGCGCCGTCGAGCGCCTGCGCGTCGAAGTCCGGAGCGGCGGAGGCGATCGTCAGATAGAGGCTGTCGTTCGAGAGGATGCGATCGCGCAGATCGAGCCAGAGCGTGCGCTTCTCGTTCGGGCGGACCGAGACCGACAGATCGATCATGTCGCGGCCCGGCCAGATCGGATCCTTCACCTTGATGTTGAGCGGGATCAGGCCATCGGGGCGGGGCTTCAGCTTCAGCGCGGGAATGTCGATGGCGATGCCGTCGAGCCCGTCATGGATATTCTGCCAGCCATAGGCCCAGGCGCGCGCGAACGGGCGGCCCGGAGGCGCTTCGCCGAAGCCGGCGGGGATCAGGATATGGACGATGGGGGAGAGGCCCTTGGCGCGGACGGCGGTGCCGGCGGCGCTGGCATCACCCGCGCCCACCGCCGCGCGCGCGCCGCCGACGGGCATGGCGACGACGGTGCTGCGCTCGTCCGGCGCGGTGCGGCCGGCGATGAAGGCGTTCAGATCGGAGAGGATCGCCAGATCGGGCGAGGCGGCGGCATCGATCTTGTAGCTGAGCTTGAACGTGCCTTCGGGCTCGGCGCCTTTCGCCACGTCATAGGCCCAGATCTCCTGTATCGGCTGTTCCTGCATCACGTTCGTGAAGCGCAGCTTGCCGCCCTTGCGATCGGACAGATCGGTGACGGAGCGGACGACGCCCTGTGGGCGCTTCGCGAGGCTCGCATAGCTTTTGCCGTCCGCCGACCAGCCGAGATCGCCATAGGCCGCGCCGCGTATCTCGATCCGGTTGAAGCTCTCGCCGGCCGGCACGGTGAGATTGTAGGCCTTGCCGCCCTCGACATAGACGTTCCAGTCCGGCAGCTCGAAATAATCGTCGCGGCCGGGCAGGCGGGAGCGGTTATAGACGCCGGGCCAGGTCGTCTCCGGAATGCCGTCGACGCCCTTCCACATCCATTCCTTCAGATCCTTCGCGTCCGCGAACTCCACCTTGCGGACGCGCGTGACGGCGTCGCCCAGGACGGGCGGCGAGGCCTTGTCCCAGCCGTAGCGATGGAGCCACGCCTGCTGGCGGGCGGCGGTGTCCGAGGGGGCGGGAGCGGGGGCGGGGTCGCCCTTGGCGGCCAGCGCCGCGACATCGGCGCCGGCGAGCATGCGATCATAGACGCGGATCTCGTCGAAATCGCTGCCGCGCATGAAGCTGTAGCGGCTCTGCACCTGATGCGGCGAGACGATGCGCGCGGCGAGGCCGAACTGATCGAGCCCGCTATCGAGATCGGCCTTCTGGAGCTTCGAGGCGACCTCCTTGCCATCCCAGAACAGGCGGACGCCGACCGTCTCGTCCCACGCGAAGGCGAGGTGATGCCATGCCTCGGGCGTGGGGGGCGTGGGGATTGTCCACGAGACGCGGACGCGGGACAGGTTCGCGTCGGTGACGAAGGCGTCGAAGCCGTGGCCGTTCCAGTCGATGCGGAGGAACGCCATGTCCCAGCTGGTGTGATCGGCGAAGCCGGTGCGGAACAGCACGAACGGCGCCTCGCCCACCGGCTGGCGCGCGCGCCAGAAGAAGGAGAGCGTGCCGCGCTGGGCCTGCATGTTGCCCGGCGCCTTCCACGCGACATAGCCCTCGTCCGGCCAGCGCACCGCGCCGCCGATCGCGCCATCGGGCGTGATCGTGACGCCGCTGAGGAAATTGGGCTGCGCCTCGCCGGTGGCGACATCCGCGACCAGATCCTTGTCGGCGGAGAGGCGGAAGAGAAGGCCGGTGGGATCGGGCGCCTGTGCGGAGGCGGCGGAAGGCGCGGCGGCCACGGGAGCCGCCAGCCCGGCGAGGCTCAGCGAGAAGATGCCGATGCGGAACAGCGACGAGGCACGATCGATCACTTGGCCAGTCTCTCCGATGGATGCCGGGCGTTCTGCGTCCCGGTTGCTAAATTGGGGTGTGTGCGAGCTGTTTCGTGCTCCTGCGAAAGCAGGAGCCCAGAGCTGCAAGCGATGTGTTCGAAGCTCTGGGCTCCTGCTTTCGCAGGAGCACGGAGGCTCTTGGACGGGCGGACGCGCTGCCCACTCAGATCTGGTCGATGCGCGCCAGACGGGGCGAGAGCAGGTGGACGACCAGCACGGCCAGCACATAGACGCTGCCCGCCACCGCGAAAATCGGCGTGTAGCTGCCGGTCGTCTGCAGGATGTAGCCGGTGAACTTGGCCATCAGCATGCCGCCGATGCCGCCGACCATGCCGCCGATGCCGATCACCGAGCCCACGGCGGCGCGCGGGAACATGTCCGACGGGATCGTGTAGAGATTGGCCGAGAAAGCCTGATGCGCGGCGGTGGCGAGGCCGAGGATCGCGACGGCGGGCCACAGGCTGCCCGCATATTGGACGAAGAAGATCGGCATCACGAGGAACGCGCAGACCAGCATCGTCAGCTTGCGGGCCATATTGGCGGAAAGCCCGGCCTTCATCATGCGCGACGAGGTGAAGCCGCCGGCGACGCTGCCGAGATCCGAGATCAGATAGATGGCGACCAGCGGCGGGCCGAAGCTCATCAGATCGAGATGATAGGTCTTGCCGAGGAAGTCCGGCGTCCAGAACAGGAACAGCCACCAGATGGGATCGATCAGGAACTTGCCGAGCGCATAGGCCCAGGTTTCCCGATAGCCCAGCAGCTTGAGCCAGCCGATCTTCTCGGCGGGATCGGCGGGATCGCTCTCGATATGGGCGAGTTCGCCGGGCGTGAGCGACTTCACTTCGCGCGGGCGGCGATAGATGGCGATCCACGCGACGAGCCAGATCAGGCTGAACGCGCCGGTGACGATGAACGCCATCCGCCAGCCATAGGCGATCGTGAGCAGGGGCACGACGATCGGCGCGATGATCGCGCCGACATTGGCGCCGGCATTGAAGGTGCCGGTGGCGAGCGCGCGCTCCTTGGCGGGAAACCATTCGGTCACGGCCTTGATCCCGGCCGGGAAATTGCCCGATTCGCCCAGGCCGAGCAGCGCGCGGGCGAGCGAGAACTGGAACGCGTTGCCGACGAAGCCGCAAAGCGTGTGCCCGGCGGTCCAGATCAGGAAGGCGACCGTATAGCCGATGCGCGCGCCGACCATGTCGACGATCTTGCCGAAGCTGAGATAGCCGATCGAGTAAGCCGCCTGAAACCAGAAGACGACATCCGCATAGGTCGTCTCGGACCAGCCGAGATCGGCCGAGATGGTCGGCTTCAAAAGGCCGATCATCTGGCGATCGACATAGTTGATCGCGGTCGCCGCGAACAGCAGACCGCAGATCACCCAGCGATATTTGCCCACCCGTTCGGCGGCAGCGATGACCTCCGGCGCTGTTTCGGTTGCCATCGGTCTTCTCTCCCTTTTTCTCTTTTCGTGCCGCTTTTTACAGGGCGGTGATCGTGCAGCGGCTGACCAGCCGTCCGTCGAACCGCGCCTCGACCGCATCCCCGACCGCGACCTGATGGACGCCGGTGACGGCACCGCTGGAGATCCACTGTCCGGGCGTGAGCGGGATGCCACGTTTGGCCATCAATCCGAAGAGGAAAGCGGCGGCGCCGATCGGGCCGTCCAGCATCGAGGCGGCGGTCTTGCTGCCGATGGGCTGGCCGTTGATGTCCAGCTCGACCAGCCAGGCGTTCAGATCGATGTCGCGCCAATTGTCGATCGCGGCGCCGATGACCAGGCCGTTATTGTTGCCGAAATCGGAGATGGTGACGATCGGGCCATGCTCGTTGATGCCGACAAAGGGCGAGCTGGCGATCTCGATGCCGATATGGACGGCATCGAGCAGATCGGCGGCCTCGGCGATCGTGTAGCTCGTCTTGGCGGGATCGGGCGCGGTGCCGATGCGGAGGAGGAATTCGGCCTCGGCGGCGGCGAAACCGTCACCGAAGACGGGCATGGCGCTGGGCGCGTTCGTGCCCTCGACGATGCTGTCGCGGAAGATCGGGCCGGCGAGGCGCTCGATCCCGTCCATCGCCGGATTGATGCGGCCGACCTTCCAGCCGCCGATATCGCCCGCATAGAGCGCGATCGCGCGATCCTGCACGTCATAGGCCTGGCTCAGGTCCGCCGGGATCTCACCCGGAAAGGCGAGCAGGGCCGAGCGCGAGCGGCGCGCCGCCACGAACGACTGGGCGATATGATCGAGATTCTGGCCGGCGATCTGGGACGTCAACTTCGCTTCCCCTCCGCTTATGGGATGGCCGATCGACTAGTGGAAACCGGTGTCATTGACAAGCGTGAGAGATGACACCGGGCGCCAGAACGGTGTGGAAGCGCGGTTTTCCGGGATCCTGTTGGCGAAATGCGAGGAAGATCGCATTTCGAGGCGGCACCGGAGCGGGCCGGTGCCGCCATGCGCCGTGAGGCGCATCGTCAAACAAGCCTCAGCCGAGGGTGGAGAAGCTGCCCCAGAGCCCCGCGAAGGCGGCGTCGGCGGCCGTCGCGATCGCTCCGGTGACGGCGCTGTCGGCGGCCATTTCCGGCGGGAGCAGGATGCCCTGGCCGGTGAGGCGGGCGAGGACGGTGGCGCCGTCGCCGTCGGATGCGGCGGCCGCAATGGCCGTGCCGAGCGGATCGACGATCGTGGTGCCGGCGCGCGCGCGCTGCATCGCGAAGGCGATCCAGCAGCCGAGCGCGGTGCAGATCCGCTCCGGCAGCATGCCGCGCTTGCGCGCCTCGATCAGCGTATCGACGAGGCGGTAGGGCAGCTTCTGCGAGCCATCCATCGCGATCTGCTCCAGCTTGTGGACGATCGCCGGATTGCGGAAGCGCGCGAGGACGGCGCTGATGTAGCCGCCGAGATCGAGGCCGGGCACCTGGCGCAGGACGGCGGCGATCTCCTGCCGCATCATCGCCTCGACGAAGGCGGCCAGTTCCGGATCGCCCATCGCCTCGGCCACGCTGGCATGGCCACGCAGCAGGCCCGCATAAGCGAGCGTGGAGTGGGGGCCGTTGAGCAGGCGGAGCTTGGCATTCTCATAGCCCGCGACATCGCTGGTAATCGTGGCGCCGGCCGCGCCGAGATCGGGGCCGAGCGGGCGGCCGATATCCTCGATCACCCACTGGACGAAGCTCTCGCGCTGGACGGCGGCATCGTCGCGCACGCCGAGCGCGGCCTCGGCCATGGCGAAGAAGGGCGCGTCGGAGGCGGGCGTGATCGAATCGACCATCGTGGCGGGGACGCGCACCTCGCCCTCGATCCAGCGCGCGAGTTCGGCATCGCGCAGCCGGGCGAAGGCAACCAGGGCCGCCTTCAGCTTCGCGCCGTTATTGGCGAGATTGTCGCACGGCATCGGCACGAACGGGGCGAGGGCGGCATCGCGGCGCGCGGCGAGGCCAGCGACGATCCAGCCGATCAGGCTGCGCGGCGTGGCGCCCGCCAGATCGTGGACGATATCGGGATGGTTCGCATCCAGCGTGCCGTCCGGCGCGAGGCAATAGCCCTTCTCGGTGACGGTCGAGCTGACGAGGCCGACGTCGGGCGAGGCGAGCAGGGCCAGCGTCTCGGCGGAATCATCGGCGGCGAGGAAGCGGTTGTGCGCGGCGATCACGCGCCAGCCGGGCTCGGCATCGCGGATGCCGATCGTATAGGCGCCGCCCTGCTCCTCCAGCGCCGCGATCGTGCCGCGGGTGCGGAGCGAGACTGCAGCGATGCCCCAGCGGGGATCCTGATCCAGCACCGTATCGACATAGGACGCCTGATGCGCGCGGTGGAACGCGCCGGGGCCGAAATGGACGATGCCGGTCTTCGTGGGCAGAGCGTGGCGCGGGGTGGTGATGGCAGGCGGCAGATCGGCCAGATGGCCGATGGACAGTCGATTCACAGAGTAACGCCCCTCTTCCAGATGGCGATTTCGCGCTCGCCGTTGCGTTCGGCCTTGGTTTCCGCGCCCGAGGCGATGTCCCGGATATGATCGAGCATCTTCTCCTCCACGGGAGGGAAGCCCTGTTCCAGCACCGCGCCCGCATCGAAATCGATCCAGCCGGGCTTGCGCGCGGCAAGCGCACTGTTCGACGCGACCTTCACGGTGGGGACGGGGAAACCGAGCGGCGTGCCGCGCCCGGTGGTGAACAGGATCACGGTCGCGCCCGCCGCCGCCAGCGCGGTGGAGGAGACGGCATCGTTGCCCGGCGCCTCCAGCAACGTGAGGCCGTGGCGGCTGATGCGCGCGCCATAATCGATCACGTCGACGACGGTGGCGTGGCCGCCCTTCTGCACCGCGCCGAGGGACTTCTCCTCCAGCGTGGTGATGCCACCCGCGACATTGCCGGGCGACGGATTCTCGGAGACGGGCTCGCCCGCATCGAGGAAACCCTGCTTGAAGCGATTGACGAGTTCACCGATGCGATCGAACTGCTCGGCGCCGACGGCGCGCTGCATCAGCAGATGCTCGGCACCGAAGATTTCGGGGATTTCCGTTAGGATTACGCTGCCGCCGGCGTCCGCCACACGATCGCTCATGCGGCCGACGAGCGGATTGGCGGTGAGGCCCGACAGACCGTCCGACCCGCCGCACTTCACGCCCAGCACGAGCGCTTCGAGGCCGACCCGCTCGCGCTTGGCCTGCGCGGCGATCTCGATCAGCTCGGCGACGGCGGCGATGCCGTCCGCCGTTTCATCCTCGGCGAATTGCGAGGTGACGGTGCGGATCAGCGCGCGGCGCTCCTCGGGAATGTCGGCCAGCAGCTGGCTGATCTGATTCTCCTCGCAGCCCAGGCCGACGATCAGCACGCCACCCGCATTGGGGTGGCAGGCGAGGCTGGCGAGCAGATGGCGCGTGCCGGCGAGATCGTCCCCCAGCTGCGAGCAGCCGAACGGGTGGGTGAAGGCGTGGACGCCGTCGATCCGGCCTTCTGCGAGCGCGGCGGACTTGTCCGCGATGCGCTGCGCGGTGCGCGCGACGCAGCCGACGGTGGGCAGCACCCAGATCTCGTTGCGCGTGCCGACGCGGCCATCCGCGCGACGATAACCGAGGAAACCCTGTTCGCCGGTGGGCTCGGGCGGGGGCGGGGCGCCCGCCTCGAACCGATAATCCAGCGTGCCGCTGAGCGAGGTGTGCAGATTGTGCGAATGGACATGCTCGCCCGGTGCGATCGCGGTGGTGGCATGGCCGATCGGCGCGCCGAACTTGCGGACGGCCTCACCCTCCGCGATCGGGCGCAGCGCGATCTTGTGGCCGCGCGGAATCGGCTGGAGCGCGGTCAGCTCTCCGCCTTGAAAGGTGATGGTTTCGCCTGCTGCGGCATCGGCCAGCATGGTGGCGACATCGTCCGCCGGATGGATCCGGATCGCTTCGGGCACGCTGGGCAAGCCTTTCTATGATGCGTGTCTTTTCAGACAGGTCTTGTGTGCGGCAACCGGTGTCAATTACGATCGGGGGCTTGTTTCCGCAAGGCTGACGGGCTTCGGCGCGTCGCTAAAGGGCACACGAATGCAGAAAACGGGTCAACCGACGATCAATGACGTGGCGCGGATCGCGGGCGTTTCCAAGAAGACGGTCAGCCGGGTCATCAACAATTCGCCGCTGCTGAACGGAGAGACGCGCCAGCGGGTGGAGAAGGTGATCGCCGAGATCGGCTATATCCCGAATCCGCAGGCGCGGGCGCTGGCGCTGCGGCGCAATTACCTGATCGGCCTGGTCCACGACAATCCGAACGCGCAGACCGTGATGAACGTGCAGCGCGGGATGCTGGAAGGGCTGCAGGGCACCGAATTCGAGCTGGTCGTGCGTCCGCTCAATCGCGGGGCGCAGAGCATGTTGAGCGATCTGCGGCACTTTCTGGAGCGGCAGCGCCTGTTCGGCGTGCTGCTGATGCCGCCGATCAGCGAGAATGATTCGATCGCGCGGCTCTGCGACGAGATCGGGTGCCGCTACGTCCGCATGGGCTCCGTCACGCTGGACGTGGATTCGCGGATGGTGGCGTCCAACGATCGCGAGGGCGTGCGGAACGCGGTATCTTACCTGATCGAGCAGGGGCATCGGCGGATCGGGCTGGTGGCGGGGCCGACCGGCTTCCGCTCCGCCAAGGAGCGGCGGACGGGCTTCGAGGATGCGTTGCGCGAGGCGGGCATTCCGCTCCAGCGCAGCCTGATCGCGGAGGGCGATTATACGTTCGAATCCGGGCTGGTGGCGGCGGAGCGACTGCTGGAACTGACGCCGCGCCCGACCGCGATCTTCTCCTCCAGCGACACGATGGCGGCGGGCGTGATGCATGCGGCGCGGCGGCGCGGGCTGGAGATACCGGACGACCTCTCGATCATCGGCTTCGACGATACGCCTGTGGCCGCGCACGTCTGGCCGCCGCTGACGACGGTGCGCTGGCCGATCGTCTCGATGGGACGGTCTGCGGCGCTGAAGCTGGTGGCCGGGCTGGAGGACGATCCGGACGCGGTGGAGGAACCCTCGCTGTTCCTGTCGACGCTGGTGAAGAGGGGGTCTGTGGCGCCGCCGAGGGGGTAAATCTCACCTCCCTGGAAGGGAGGGGCCGGGGGTGGGTCGCTATCTGCCGGGCGCTTTCGGGCGCTTTGCTGACTTTTGTTGGTGCGTGGGCGGCTGCTTCGTTCGGAGCGTCGGTTGTTCCTTCTCTCCACCCACCCCCAACCCCTCCCTTGCAGGGAGGGGAGTCCGTGCGGCGCTCCCCCAAGGGCCTGTTGCACTTCTTCGTCACCCCGGGCTTGGCCCGGAGTCCCGCTGCCTTCGTGCCCGGGGGCCAGGAAGGAAGAAGCGGGATCCCGGATCAAGTCCGGGATGACGTTTGGGATACGGGATGACGGTTGGGATGAAGAGCGGGGGACGGGGCACCGGCCATCCCGCAATCCACGGCTTTCACCGTCCTGAAACGCGACAGACGTTGCGTCCCCATCTGACACCGGTTACCAGCGCAACGCCTTAAAAACAGGCTCAGGAGGATCATGATGGCACGGCGACTGGAACTTCATCCGGACCGCCTTTTCCCGAGCGACCCCACGATGCGGGGCATCGCGCGCACCCTCTATGCGGAGGTGTCGGGCCTGCCGATCGTGAGCCCGCACGGCCACACCGATCCGACCTGGTTTTCGGAGAATGAGAATTGGACGGACGCGCAGTCGCTGCTGCTGGCGCCCGACCATTATGTCTATCGCATGCTCTACAGCCAGGGGATCGCGCTCGACGATCTCGGCATTCCGCATCGCGGCGGCATGCCCGCCGTGGACAAGCGCGCCGCGTGGCGCCTGTTCGCGAGCAACTATCATCTGTTCCGGGGGACGCCCTCGCGCATGTGGCTGGACCATGTGTTCGGCGAGGTGTTCGGCTTCGAGGTGGCGCTGGAGGCGTCGACCGCGGACCTCTATTTCGACGGGATCAACGAGAAGCTCGCCAGCGAGGCGTTCCGCCCACGCGCTTTGTTCGATCGCTTCCGCATCGATTTCCTCGCGACCACGGAGGGGCCGCAGGACGATCTCTCGGCGCATCATCGCATCCACCGTTCCGGCTGGGGCGGGCGCGTCGTCACCACCTATCGCCCCGATGCGGTGATCGATGTCGAGCATGAGAATTTCGGCGCCTCGATGGCGACCTTCGCCGAGGTGACCGGCGAGGATGTGTATAGCTGGCAGGGCTATCTCGCCGCGCACCGCAAGCGTCGCGCCGATTTCCGTGCCGCCGGCGCGACCGCGACCGACCATGGCCACCCCACCGCGCTGACCGCCAACCTCTCGACGGCCGAGGCCGAGGCCCTGTTCGCCAAGGTGACGAAGGGCGAGTGGACGGCGGACGATGCCGAGCTGTTCCGCGCGCAGATGCTGACCGAGATGGCGGCGATGTCCGCCGACGACGGCATGGTGATGCAGATCCACCCCGGCGCCTTTCGCAACCACAATGCGGGCCTGTTCGCGAGCCACGGCCGCGACAAGGGCGCCGACATCCCCAGCCGCACCGAATATGTGCGCGCGCTGAAGCCGCTGCTGGATCGCTTCGGCACGAACACCGACCTGTCGATCATCCTCTTCACGCTGGACGAGAGCGTCTATGCGCGCGAGCTGGCGCCGCTGGCGGGCCATTATCCGTGCCTGAAGCTGGGCCCGTCCTGGTGGTTCCACGATTCGCCCGAGGGCATGCGCCGCTTCCGCGAGATGACGACCGAGACGGCGGGCTTCTACAACACCGTCGGCTTCAACGACGATACGCGCGCCTTCCTCTCGATCCCGGCCCGGCACGACGTGGCGCGCCGCATCGACTGTTCTTTCCTGGCAAGGCTTGTCGCCGAGCATCGGATCGAGGATTGGGAGGCGGTTGAGCTGGCCAAAGAGCTGACCAACGGCCTCGTCCGCCGCGCTTACCGCATCGACGCTCCCGATTCCGCCGCCCGCGCGGCCTGACCTTCAAACTCCTGTTCCGGAGATCACAATGTTCGAGAAGACCTATTACGGCACGCACCCCGACATGATGGAGTGCGTCTCCAACGAGGAACTGCGCGATCGCTACCTGATCCAGGACCTGTTCCGTGACGGCGAAGTCGTGCTGAACTACACGCATGCCGAGCGCTTCGTGATCGGCGGCGTCGCCGTCGCCACCGGCACCGTGAAGCTGCCCGACCAGACCGAGCCGGCCTCGGCCGCGGGCCACCCGTTCCTGGAGCGCCGCGAACTGGCGATCACCAATGTCGGCAAGGTCGCGGGCAAGGTCACCGTGGACGGCGAGGTGTTCGACCTCGGCAACAAGGACAGCCTGTATGTGACGATGGGCGCCAAGGAAGTTCTGTTCTCCGGCGACGGCGCGCGTTTCTACCTCGCCTCGTGCCCGGCGCATAAGGCGTTCACGACGCGCAAGCTCTCGATCGCCGACGCCAACGCGCTGGAGCGCGGCAGCCTCGCCGAATCGAACGAGCGCACCATCTATCAGGTCGTCATCCCCGGCATCTGCGACAGCGCGCAGCTGGTGATGGGCATCACCGTGCTGAAGGAAGGCTCGGTCTGGAACACGATGCCGCCGCACATCCACGAGCGCCGCAGCGAGATCTATTTCTACTTCGAGCTGGACAATCTCGACAAGGATCGCGTGATGCACTTCATGGGCGAGGGCGAAGCCACCCGCCACATCGTGATGCAGAACGAGGAAGCCGTGATCTCGCCGCCCTGGTCGATCCACATGGGCTCGGGCACCAAGTCCTACGCCTTCATCTGGGCGATGGCGGGCGAGAATGTCGATTATACGGACATGAACGTCCTCGACATCTGCCAGCTCCAGTAAGCGGGGCGCAGAGCGACATGGCGAACATCTTCGATCTTTCCGGCAAGGTGGCGGTCGTGACCGGCGCCAACACCGGCATCGGCCAGGCGATCGCGCTGGCGCTGGCGGAAGCCGGCGCCGACATCGCCGCCGTCGGCCGCACGCCGGCCACGGAAACGGTGGAGAAGGCACGCGCTCTGGGACGGAAGGCCGAGATCATCTCGGCCGACCTCTCCTCGATCGAGCCGGTCCAGCGCGTGGTGGACGAGGCGGTCGAGAAGCTCGGCGGGCTCCACATCCTGATCAACAATGCCGGCATCATCCGCCGCGCGGATTCGGTGGACTTCACCGAGGCCGACTGGGATGCGGTGATGGACACCAACCTGAAGTCCGTGTTCTTCCTCTGCCAGGCGGCGGGCAAGCACATGATCGCGCAGGGCTATGGCAAGATCGTCAACATCGCCTCGCTCCTGAGCTTCCAGGGCGGCATCCGCGTGCCGAGCTACACCTCGTCCAAATCGGGCGTGGCGGGGCTGACCAAGCTGCTCGCCAACGAGTGGGCCTCGAAGGGCGTCACGGTGAACGGCATCGCGCCGGGCTATATCGAGACGAACAACACCGAGGCGCTGCGCGCCGACGAGACGCGCAACCGCCAGATCCTGGAGCGGATTCCGGCCGGGCGCTGGGGTGCGGCGTCCGACATCGGCGGCGCGGCCGTGTTCCTGTCGGCGCCGGCGTCGGACTATGTGCAGGGCCATATCCTGACCGTCGACGGCGGCTGGATGGGGCGCTGAGCCCGGGCAAGACGACCAAAGATACCCGTTCGTGCCGAGCGACGTCGAAGCACGGGTTGCAAGGGCCAGCGCCCGCAGCCCGTCCTTCGACAGGCTCAGGACGAACGGGAAGCGGGGCGATAATATCCCGCCGTTCGGTTCGAGCAGCTTCGAGCTTGCCGAGAAGCGTCCGTCGAGAACCTTCTCGACACGCTCGATCTTCGCTCGAACCAGACGGGGGCATGGAGACGTGAATGGGCAGGTTTCTCGCATTCGGTGAAATGATGTGGCGCCTCTCGCCTCCGGGGCGCGAGATGCTGATGCAGACGCCGAAGCTCGACGTGTGGCTGGCGGGCGCCGAGGCGAATGTCGTCACCGCGCTGGGGCGGCTGGGGCATGACGTGGGCTTCGTGAGCCGCGTGCCCGACAATGATCTGGGCCGCGCCGCCGTCTCCACGCTGCGGGGCCACGGCGTCGATACCAGCGCCGTCCACTATGGCGGCGACCGTATGGGCCTCTACATGGTCACGTCGGGCGCGGGGATGCGCGCCACGGAAGTGATCTATGATCGCGCGGGTTCGTCCTTCGCCGAGGCGCCGGCCGAGGCGTGGGACTGGGAGACTCTGCTGAACGGCGTTGACCGGCTGCACCTGTCCGGCATCACGCCCGCGCTCGGGCCGGTGCCCGCCAAGGCGGCGATCCGCGCGGCCGAGGCGGCGGTGGCGCGCGGCGTGCCGATCTCGTTCGACGGCAATTATCGCGCGAAGCTGTGGGAGCGCTGGGATTCGAACCCGCGCGAAATCCTGATGGAGCTGGTCTCCAAGGCCGACATATTGTTCGGCAATCATCGCGACATCGCCCTGCTGCTGCAGAAGGATTTCGGCGGCGATGGCGAGGATCGGCGGCAGTCGGCGGCGGATGCCGCGTTCGCGGCCTTCCCCAAGCTGCAGATGATCGCCTCGACCGCGCGGCACGTGGATACGGCCGACCAGAACCGCCTCTCCGCGCGGATCGACGGGCGCGAGGGCCATGCCCAGACCGAGGAGATCATCCTGGCGGGCATCGTCGACCGGATCGGTGGCGGCGACGCCTTCGCCTCCGGCGTGCTGCACGCGCTGCGCCAGGGCGGCGATATCGCCCAGGCCGCGCAGACCGGCCTCGCGCTGACCGCGCTCAAGCATTCGCTGCCCGGCGATGCCGCCCTGTTCCGCCAGGCCGACATCGATGCCTTCCTCGCGGGTGGGCTGGATGTCCGCCGCTGAGGGCTGGACGCGCCGGTCCGTGATGGCCGGCGCCGGGGCGGCTTTGTTGCCCGCGATCGCGCACGCGGCGGGGTCGGCCGATCGCGTCCGCACGAAGGCGGGCGAGTTCGTGGGAACGCGCGAGCAGGGCGTCACCGCGTTTCGCGGGATACGCTATGGCCGGGCCGAGCGCTTCCGCGCGCCGGTGGCGGTGGCCGAGCCCGGCAAGAGGATCGCGGCACAGGCCTTCGGGCCGGTCTGTCCGCAGGGGGACAGGCAATATCAGCCGCAGTCCGAGGACTGCCTGTTCCTGAACGTCTGGACCGCCGAGCCCCATCCGGCGGCGAAGAAGCCGGTGATGCTCTACATTCACGGCGGGGCCTATTCGAACGGCAGCGTCACCGACCCGCTGAATGACGGGCACAGGCTGGCGGCGCGGGGCGACGTGGTGGTCGTGACGGTCAATCACCGGCTCAATGCGCTGGGCTATCTGTATCTGGCGCGGCTGGACCCGCGCTTTGCCGACAGCGGCAATGCGGGGCAGCTGGACCTGATCCTCGCTTTGCAATGGGTGCGCGACCATATCGCGGCGTTCGGCGGCGATCCGGGGCGCGTGATGGTGTTCGGCCAGTCGGGCGGGGGCGCCAAGATCGCGACGATGATGGGCATGCCCGCCGCCGATGGCCTGTTCCACCGCGCGGCGACGATGAGCGGGCAGCAGGTGACCGCCTCAGGCCCGATGAACGCGACCGCGCGGGCGCGGGCCTATCTGGCGAAGCTGGGCGTGAAGGAAAGCGATCTCGGCGCGCTGCTGGACATGCCGGTGGAGACGCTGGTCGAGGCGCTGTCCGCGACCGATCCGGTGCTGGGCGGCGGGGTCTATTTCGGGCCAGTGCTGGATATGAAGTGGCTGGTGCGCCATCCCTTCTGGCCCGATGCCAACCCGCAGGGGCTGCGCGTGCCGATGATGCTGGGCAACGTGCATGACGAGACGCGTGCCTTCATCAGCCCGGATTCGCCCAAGGTGCAGGGCCTGAACTGGGACAATGTGGCGGCGCGGATGGCGCCCGAACTGCGCATCGATATCCTGCCCGAATGGGTGGTGGCGGAATATCGGAAGCAGTTTCCGGACTGGACGCCGACGGACGTGTTCTACGGCGCGACGACCGCCGGGCGCAGCTGGCGCGGGCAGGTGATCGAGGCGGAGGCGCGGGCGACGGCCGGGGCGCCGGGCTGGGTGTATCAGGTGGATTTCTCGTCGCGCACCGATCCACGGCGGGGGGCCTTCCACACGATGGATATTCCTTTGGTGTTCGGCACGATCGATGCGGCGGGATCGCAGACCGGCACGGGTGCCGATGCGCGCGCGGCGAGCAAAGCGATGCAGGAGAGCTTCGTCGCGTTCGCCAAGACGGGCGACCCCAATCATGCGGGACTGGCGGCGTGGCCACGCTACGACCTGGCGACGCGGGCGACGATGATCTTCGACGTGGTCTCCCGCGTGCAGAATGATCCGCGCAAGTGGCAGCGGGAGCTGTTCGCGCGCGTGCCGTATATCCAGCCGGGGACTTAGGGCGTGGCGGCTTTGCTGCCCTCCTCGGCGGGCAGCAGGGACAAGGAGAGGTTCACGCAGAGGCGCGGAGACGCGGAGAAGAACGAGATTTCTGATTTCGAGTGTTGCTGCGTCTGGTGGGGGCAGCCATTCTCCGAGCTCGTATTGCGAGCGCAGCGAGGCAATCTATCTCTTCCGGTGGCAACTGAGGACTCGAGCTGAGGTTCAGAATGACGCCGGTAAGCAAGACGAGCAAGTTCCGGGAAGCGTGCGATGCTTTCGGCGACACGCCCCTTCCAGCCTCCGTGGAGCACGAACGACTGCTTCAGCAGTGCCTCTCGCAAGTCTCCGGATCTGTCCTCATTGGTAAACGAGCGGGATTGCCGATGCGTCTCGAGATCGGTTTCATTGATGATCCGAGCTTTAACGGCTGGGCCACCACGATTGATGACACCGATGTTATCGCTCTGACGACCGGCGTTCCAGCGCTGATGATATGTATCTGGCGTGCCCTACTGTCGCATCCTATGGTTATGCCCGAGATCGGTAGCGCTGCCGATTGCACACCACGGTCCTTTCCGGCCTCAGTCTCCATGCCGCCGGAAGACTATCGCCTTTGGCAAGACGGAGCACTGGAATGCGGCGTACGAGAGGCGCTTGCCAATCATCTTGCCATAGGCTCCGTTCTTCATACCTTTTTGCATGAATTCACGCACATCTGGCACGGGCACACCGATTTCATCGCTGAGGAATACGGTCTGCAGCGCTATATTGAGAGAAGCTCCAGCTCGAGCGGGCTGACCTTTCAGACGATCGAGTGGGATGCAGACGCCGGTGCTACCCATCAGATACTGAAGCTGTTTCTGATGCCACGTGTCGAAATTGTCCGGGGGCTAGCCAAGTGGCATCTCGACGGTCCGGGAATGCTGGATGACATACGGCAGTCGATTACCGGGGCTTACATGACGGCGGGAATCTTCGATCTCTTCACGAGTGATTATTCAGAGTTTGACGTTCCCGGCTGCCTCGATCGCGGATCGCACCCTCCATCCGTCCATCGCGCGAATAGCCACGGCGCGATGATAACCACCATTCTTAACTATCGCTGCGGCTGGAGCGAGACGGATGCAATTGATATGCGAGACGAGGCGAAGCTTGCATTGATTACTGGTTTGAAAGCTATTCTGCCTGGCTGCCGACTTGGTGTGTCGACGATCGAGGATTTCCAGAGTGCTATGGGGAAAAGCAGGCAGTTGCTCGCGATTTACGAGGGCGAGTGGGAGCGGATCCGTCCGGTGCTAGATGCTTTCAAACGAGGGGGGAATCTGCCGCCATCTCGTCCTGATACCAACCCGGTGTAAGGCGAGGGGCTGGGAAGTCCTCATCGGGAGCGGGGCGCCTATTTCGCCGCCGCCGGCAGGGGGTATGCAATGATCAGCGCGAGCGGCGCCTTGCCCACCTGCCTTATGCCCACCGTTTCGCCGCGATAGAGATAGGCCGCCGCGCCCGGCTTGAGCGGGGCTTCCCGGCCGCCGGACAGCACCACGCCTTCGCCCGCCAGCGCATAATAGACCTCGTCATGCTCGATCGGGTGCGGGCCGATCGCGGCGCCGACGTGGAGGATGCGCTTGCGGAATTCCATCGTGCGGCCGGGGGCCTGATCGCTGATGCGATAGGCGGTGCTCATGCCGATCGCGCCGTGGGGCGGGGGCTCGTCGCGCATCACCTGTTTCTCGTCGATCACGAGGGGCGGGCGGCCTGTTGCCGGCGGCGATGCGCCAGGCTGTGCGGCAGCTGCGACAGTGGCGGAAAAAAGGGCAAAAAGGTTCATAACCGATCCATCTCCCACATAGTGGCAATGTTGTTGACACCGATAGCCACGCTACAGTAACACGATGACACCGGTTACCAGATCAAAAACAATCAGAGCAAAACCGGCGACGTGGTCTTGGAGATGGACCTGAAGGCGCGATCCACAACGCGCCCATGCCTTCCCGTGGCCATGCCTGCGGTCGTGCGGTTTCGTCCGTGCGTCCCGGTAGCGTCGCCACACTAGGGGAAGAACTTCATGATCGTGCGTGGCACCAACTTTTCCTTTCGAAATGAGATGTTTACGCGGTTTGCGGGCGCGTCTTCGGCGGTGATCGCCATCGGCCTGCTGCTGCCCGCGCCCGTGCTGGCCCAGTCCGCCGCCGCGCCTGCAGCGACGCCCGCCGCGGCGCCTGCTCCGGCCGAAGCGCCGCCCGTCGGCGCGGCGGGCGACGACGCGGCCCGGCCGCTCTCCTCGGCGACCGCCGAGGATATTGTTGTCACCGGTTTCCGTCGCTCGCTGGACGCCGCGCTGAACGTGAAGCGCGAGTCGGTTTCGGCGGTCGATGCGATCGTGGCCGAGGATATCGCGAAGTTTCCGGACCAGAATCTGGCGGAATCGCTGCAGCGCATCCCCGGCATCTCGATCCAGCGCGACGCGGGCGAGGGCCGTGCGATCACGGTGCGCGGCCTCGGCGCGCAATTCACCCGCGTCCGCGTGAACGGGCTGGAAACGGTGGCCACCTCCACCGACGGCGCCAGCGCGAACCGCGACCGCGCGTTCGACTTCAACGTGTTCGCGTCCGAACTCTTCAACTCGATCGTCGTCCACAAGACGGCCGAGGCCTCGCTCGACGAAGGCTCGCTGGGCGCGGTGGTGGATCTGAACACCGGCAACCCGCTGGCGGGCAAGACCGGCTTCACCTTCGTCGGCTCCGGCCAGGCGAGCTATAACGATCTCTCGAAGAATTTCGGGCCGCGCCTCGCCGGGCTGGTTTCGTGGAAGAATCCGGAAGGCACGTTCGGCGCCTCGCTGTCGGCGGCCTACAGCAAGACCAACAATTTCGAGCTGGGAAACAACACCGTCCGCTGGGCGCAGGCGCGCTTCGACAGCGTGAACGGCACGCCCTGCTTCTACAACAGCAACACCGGCAGCACGCGGGTGGCGAATTCCGGCGGCTTCTATCGCTCCAGCACGGCCTGCGATCAGGCGGCCTTGTCGTTTCACCCGCGCATCCCGCGCTACGGTTCGATCCGCCATGATCGCGAGCGTCTGGGCATCACGGGCAGCGCCCAATGGTCGCCCACGGATGCCACCAAGGTTTCGATCGACGGCCTCTATTCGCGCTTCAAGGAGACGCGCGAGGAGAAATGGGGCGAGGTGCTGCTGCGCTCGAACGAGCGCTCGGTGGACGTGATCAACCCGGTCTATGATGCGAACAACAACATGATCTCGGCCTCGTTCAACGACGCCTGGGTGCGGACCGAGCATTATCTGCGCCAGTCGCAGACCAAGTTCTGGCAGATCGGCTCGACCTGGGATCAGGACATCACCGATCGCCTGCGCTTCACCTTGCTGGGCGGCGTTTCGAAATCGAAGGCGTCGATCCCGGTGGAGACGACGATCGTGTTCGACGATCGCGACGCGCAGAACTACAGCTATGATTATACCAACATGCGCTCGCCGAAGCTGACCTTCGGCACGAGCGTGACGGATCCGGCCAATTTCCAGCTGGCGGAAATCCGGGATCGCCCGTCCGACACGATCAACAAGTTCCGCACCGTGCAGCTTCGCACGGAATGGGATGTGGTGCCGGATGCGTTCACGGTGAAGGCGGGCGGCGTCTATCGGCGCTTCGAATTCGATTCCACGGCCTATCTCCGCGACACGACGATCTGCCCGACGGTGACGACGGCGACCGCCGCGACCTTCAACGGCCACACCATCACCTGCTCGCCCTCCTCGGTGTTCGGATCGAGCGCGGTCTATGGCTTCCCGGCCGGCAATCTCGGCGAGACGTTCGACATCGGCAAGGGCGGCCAGCCGTCCGGCACGACGACGAGCTTCCTGATCCCGAACATCGGCGCGGCGGCCGATTATACCGGCCTCTACAGCCGCCCGCTGGTGGCGGACACCGGCAACATCCGCAACGTGACCGAGGAGGTGCACGGCGCCTATCTGCAGGTCGACCTGAAGAGCGACATTTTCGGGCTGCGTTATGCCGCGAACCTGGGCATGCGCTATGCGGGCACGCGCCAGACCTCGACCGGGCTGAACAATGGCGCATCGGTGACGGTGAAGCGCAATTATAACGACTGGCTGCCGGCCGTGAACGTCGCCGTGTTCCCGACCGAGAAGGTGATCCTGCGCGGCTCGATCGCCAAGGTGATGACGCGGCCGCAGCTCGGCAATCTGACGCCCGGCGGATCGGTCGACGGATTCAACTACCGGATCACCTTCGGCAATCCGCGCCTCGATCCGTTCCGGGCGACGGCCTATGATCTGTCGGCCGAATGGTATTTCGCGCCGCAGTCGCTCTTCTCGGTCGCGGGCTTCAAGAAGGACGTGGCGAGCTTCCCGGTGGGCGTGACGACCAGCGGCACCTATGCCTCGACCGGGCTGCCGCTCTCGATCATCCCGGCCTCCTCGCCGGCGGCGTCGAACCCGGAAGGGCAGCTCTGGACGATCAACACCACCACCAACGGATCGGGCGCGAGCCTGAAGGGCGTCGAGATCGCGCTGCAGACGAGCTTCCGCTTCCTGCCGGGCTTCCTCAAGAATTTCGGCGTGCTGGCGAACGCGACCTTCATCAAATCCTCGGCGCTCTATACGCAGTCGGGGCCGGTCGCGAATGCCTGCGTGGCGGGGGCGACGGCGGCGGCCGCCTGCACCTTCGGCCCGCTCGTCAACGTGTCGCGCACGACGACGCTCTACGGCGTGTCCAAGCGCGCTTACAACGCCACGCTATATTACGAGGACAAGAAGTTCAGCGCGCGCGGCTCGATCGCGTATCGCGGGCCTTATGTGGATGCGGGTTCGGGGACGGGCAACGTGTTCGAAGGGTATAACAGCACGATCAACGTGGATGCCTCGGTCCGCTACAAGTTCACCGACTATCTCGAAGTGTCGCTGGAAGGCACGAACCTGACCGACGAATATCGCGATCGCTACACCGATCTCGATGCGAACCGGAATTACGAGAACAATCATTTCGGCCGCACCTTCCTGCTCGGAGCGCGGGTCAAGATCTGAGTTTCCTCACCTGAAGGGCTGCGTCTCTCATCCGAGACGCAGCCCTTTTCTTTGTCTATGGATCCGTCCCATGATCGACCGTCGCTCCCTGCTGCTCTCCGCCGCGGTGGTGGGGATCGCCACCACCACCTCCGGCGCGGACGCGCAGACGCCGCCGCCCGATGTGCCGGGTGGCAGCCATGTGCCCGGCCTGCCCGAACCGACCGAGACGATCGACCTGTGGCCCAAGGGCGCGCCGGGCATGCCGGCCCGTCCGCCGGTGGAGATCGTCGACGAGCGCAGCAAGGAGGCGCAACTGGGCGACCGCGCCGTTCACGGCACCACGCGGCCGCGCCTCGTCGTGTTCCGGCCGCTTATTCCCAACGGATCGGCGGTGCTGGTGATGCCGGGCGGCGGCTATGTCCGCGTCGTGATCGACAAGGAGGGCTATGAGATCGCGCACTGGCTGGCGGCGCGCGGCTTCACGGTGTTCGTGCTGTTCTATCGCCTGCCGGGCGATGGCTGGAAGGCGGGGCCGGACGTGGCGCTGTCCGACGCGCAGCGCGCGATGCGGCTGATCCGGGCAAGGGCGCGCGATTATGGCGTGATGCCCGAGCGGGTGGCGGCGATGGGCTTTTCGGCGGGCGGGCATGTCTGCGGCGATCTGGCGACGCGCTTCGCCACGAAGACCTACGATCCGATCGACGCGGCGGATCGGCTGAGCGCGCGGCCGGCGGTGGCGGCGCATGTCTATGCCGTGCAATCGATGACGCTGCCGGTGGCGCATGCGGGCTCGCGCGAGCAGTTGATCGGCAAGGACGCCTCGCCCGCGCTGGAGGCGGCGCATACGCCCGCCAGCAACGTGACGCGCGAGACGCCACCCACGTTTCTGGTCCATGCGGAGGACGATCCGGCCGTGCCGGTCGAGAACAGCTTGCTTTATCGCGCCGCGTTGAAGAAGGCCGGCGTGCCGGTGGAGACTCATCTGTTCACGGCCGGCGGACATGGCTTCGGGCTGCGCTATGCGGCGGGCAAGCCGGCCGAGGCATGGCCGGACCTGTTCGTCGCCTGGGCGCGGACGCAGGGCTTCGGTTGAAGAAAGAACGGAGACGCACGTGAAGGATATCGCCAGCATCATGACGCTCGCCCCGGTCATCCCGGTGCTGGTGATCGACGACGCCAGCACGGCGCGCCCCATCGCGGAGGCGCTGGTGGCGGGCGGGATTCGCGCGCTGGAAGTGACGCTGCGCACGCCCGCCGCGCTGGAGGTGATCGCCGAGATGGCGAAGGTCGAGGGTGCCGTGGTCGGCGCCGGCACCGTCACCAACGAGAAGCAGCTGCAGGCCGCGATCGATGCGGGCGCGCGCTTCATCGTCAGCCCCGGTTTGACCGAGGCGCTGGGCAAGCCCGCCATCGCGAGCGGCGTGCCCTTCCTGCCGGGCACGGCCAATGCGGCCGACATCATGTTCGGCATGGATCTGGGCCTCAGCCACTTCAAATTCTTCCCGGCCGAGGCGAATGGCGGCATCCCCGCGCTCAAGGCGCTGGCGGCGCCTTTCTATCAGGCGCGCTTCTGCCCGACGGGGGGCGTGAGCCTCGCCAGCGCGCCGAACTGGCTCGCCATTCCCGAAGTGCTGTGCGTCGGCGGCAGCTGGATCGTGCCCCGCAAGGTGGAGGATTATGCCGCGATCACCGAGGCGGCCAAGGCGGCGAGCCAGCTGACCGCTTAACGGCCTTCTTACCTCGTTCACACTCAGCTTGTCGAAGTGCTGTCCTTCTTTTTCGGCGGTTGGAGAAAAGAAGGACGGTGCTTCGACAGGCGCGGCACAAGCGGGTTTTTGGGGCGATCGTCGGATATCCGGATGCGGATCGTTCCTTTTCTCTAACGATTCCCGGCGGCGGGACTTTCCAGTCAACTGGCAAGTCTCGCCGTTGACGTAGGCTTCACACAGCGCCTAAGG
Source organism: Sphingomonas sp. AP4-R1 (assembly GCF_013113735.1). Lineage (NCBI taxonomy): Bacteria > Pseudomonadati > Pseudomonadota > Alphaproteobacteria > Sphingomonadales > Sphingomonadaceae > Sphingomonas > Sphingomonas sp. AP4-R1. The sequence continues at coordinate 4,420,591 of NZ_CP053346.1, read as the reverse complement.
CGCCGCCCGCGACAGGTTCTCTCGAAAGAGGGATTAATAGGGAACGGGGTTCAAGGCCCCGGCTGCCCCTGCAACTGTGAGCGGTGAGCGATCTTGCCAACGGCCATTGGGGCGAAAGCCCTGAGAAGGCGGCAAGCGAGCGATGACCCGCGAGCCAGGAGACCTGCCCGTCGCAGTCGTCCTTCGACCGGCCAGGGTGCGCCGAGCGGACGGGGAAACCCGAGTGACGGCTTCAACAACTCCGGTTCCCGAAAGGGGGCCGGGGTCGCTTGTCGTTACGGGGGACCAACATGAAGAAGACTGTTTTGCTGGCCGGCATCGCACTGTTTGCGCCGGTCGCCGCCTTGGCCGAAATCGCGCCGCAGGAAGCGCCGCAGCCGGATGCGGCCGCCACGCCCAGCTCGGATGCGACCGACGCCGCCGATCCCGCCACGATCGTCGTCAGCGCCAATCGCTCCCCGATCGCGATCGATCGTGTCGCGGCGTCCGTGACGGTGCTGGACAAGAAGACGATCGACCGGATGGGCGATCTGGGAGTGAGCGATCTGCTGCTGCGGACGCCCGGCGTGAGCTTTTCGCGCAATGGCGGCTATGGCACCGCCACCTCGCTCCGCATCCGTGGTGCCGAGAGCGACCAGACCGTGGTGGTGATCGACGGCGTGAAGCTCAACGATCCGTCCAGCACGGGCGGCGGCTATAATTTCGCGAACCTGCTGACGGGCGACGCATCGCGCATCGAAGTGCTGCGCGGGCCGCAGTCGACGCTCTGGGGCAGCCAGGCGATCGGCGGTGTCGTCAACATCGTGACGCCGATGCCGACCAAGAGCCTGGAAGGCAGCTTCGACGCCGAGGCGGGCAGCCGCCGCACGGCGAGCGGCCGTGCGGCCGTGGGCGGGCTGACCGGGCCGCTGGCATGGCGCATCGGCGGGCAGGCCTTCACCACCGACGGCATCTCGGCGATCGCTCCTGCCTTCGGCGGGCGCGAGCGCGACGGCTACAGCAATCGCAGCGTGACGGGCCGCGCGGTGCTGACGATCGCGGACGGCGTCTCCGCCGACGTGCGCGGTTATTATTCGGACGGGCGCGTCGATATCGACGGCTTCTCCGGCGACAGCGCCGAATATAGCCTCAACAAGGAATTCGTCGGTTATGCGGGGCTGAACGTCGACCTGTTCGGCGGCCGCCTGCGCAACCGCTTCGCCTACGGCTATACCGACACCAATCGTGACAATTACAACCCGACGCTGCCGCGCGCGAAGACGTTCGACGCGGCGGGCCACAACAAGCGTCTGGAATATCAGGGCACGCTGGCCGTGATCTCCGGCGTGGACGCGGTGTTCGGGATCGAGAATGAGCGCAGCAATTTTCGCAGCGTCTCGCCCTCGTCCAGCCTCTCGGTGCCGATCCCGGCGCCCTCGCGCGGCAAGGCCGAGCTGACCGGCATCTACGGGCAGGTGAATGCGGAGGTCTACAAGGGCCTGACGCTGACCGGCGGCATCCGCCACGACGATCATAATCGCTACGGCAGCAAGACCCTGTTTTCGGGTGGTGCGGCCTGGGCGCTGCCGACCGGAACGGTGCTGCGCGCGAATTATTCGGAAGGCTTCAAGGCGCCGACGCTCTACCAGCTCTTCTCGGAATATGGGAACACCAACCTGCGGCCGGAACAGGCCAAGGGCTGGGAAGCGGGCGCCGAACAGCGGCTGTGGGACGGCAAGGTCAGCTTCGGCGTGACCTATTTCGAGCGCCGCTCGCGCGACCTGATCATCTATAATGGCTGCTCGACCGGAACGACCGATCCGCTGTGCCGCGCGCCGGGCAATCCGGCCGTCAGCCGCTTCGGCTATTATCTGAACGTGTCGCGCGCCTTCGCGCACGGCATCGAGGCGACGGCGGCGGTGAAGCCGATCGCGCGCGTGACGATGGACGGCAATTTCAGCTGGACCGCCTCCGAGGATCGCTCGCGCGGGGCGGCCACCTATGGCTTCCAGCTGGCGCGCCGGCCGAGCCACACGGCGAACGGATCGATCACCTATGCGATCCCCGACGGCCCCTCGCTGGGTGCTGCGATCCGCTGGGCGGGCGAGAGCTTCGACAATGCGACGCATACGACGCGGCTGGCGCCCTATACGCTGGTCGACCTGCGCGGCGAGATCCCGCTGAGCAAGGAATATGCGGTGTTCGCGCGCGTCGAGAACCTGTTCGACGAGAAGTATATGACCGTCTATCGCTACGGCACGCTCGGCCGCAGCGTCTATTTCGGCTTCAAGGGCCGCTTCTGACGTCCGGTTACGAAGGGATCGTGGCGTAATCTGGCTTTCTCCCCGTTTGCCCTGAGCCTGTCGAAGGGCTGTTCTTCTTCTCTTGGTATCGAAGAAAAGAAGGACGGTGCTTCGACAAGCTCAGCACGAACGGGACTTGGGGCATTCGAATGACGCAAGAATCCCGCAACGAAGGAGATCGACGATGACTCGTGATGGTTCCTTGCTCTGGATCGTGCTGCTGTCGGCGGCGAGCGTGCTGGGAAGCTGGGCGCTGGCCTGTGCCACGCCCTTCGCGGCGCTGGCGGCGCTGGCGGCCACGCGGATGGGGCGGCGCGACGGCCTGATCCTGATGGCCGTGGCGTGGTTCGCCAGCCAGGCGGTGGGCTTCGGCATCCACCATTATTCGCACTCCCCCAAGACGCTGATGTGGGGCGGGGCGATCGGCACGGCGGCGATCGTCTCCGTGCTGGCCGCGCGCTGGGCCGAGGGCCGCATCGGCGGCGGATCGGCCGTGCGGCTGGCCGTCGCCTATCTGGGCGCGGTGATCGGCTACAAGGGGATGCTCGTCCTCTGGTCGCTGGCGCTGGGCGGTCTCTCGATCGCGCTGTCTCCCGTCTATTTCGCGCAAGGCTTCGTGCGCGACGGGGCGATCCTGATCGCGTTGCTGGTGCTCTATCGCGGGCTGGTGGCGATCGGCGTGCCGGCGGCCCGGCGCGGCCGGCTGGCGGCGGCCTGATCGGTACGGCTGCGGAGATGCTGAAGCCCGCCGCAGCCGGCCCTTCGATCATTGCCTGCAACACCTGCCGCCGCGACGGCGCGCAGGGCGCGGGCGCGGCCCTGCTCGTCGCGTTGCGTCGCATCCAGCTTTCGTCGCTGGCCTATGAGGCGGTGACGATCGAGGAGATGCCGTGCCTGTTCGCCTGCTCGGCGGGCTGCACGATCCACCTGCGGGCGCCGGGCAGGATCGGCTATGTGCTGGGCCATTTCGAGCCGGGCGAGGAGGCGGCGCGGGCCATCCTCGATTATGCAATCGCCTATGCGGCCAGCGCCGAGGGGCAGGTGCCCTATCGCGCGTGGCCGGAGGGCGTGAAAGGGCATTTCCTGGTCCGCACCCCGCCCGAAGGATATGTCGTCACATGATGTTCGAGTCCGTCGCCGCGTTCGAGGCCCTGCTCGCCGGCCTGCCCGCGCGGGACGATGCGGCGCGCGATGCGGCGCTGGCGCGGCAGGGGCAGTTGACCAAGCCGCCGGGATCTTTGGGCCGGCTGGAGGAGATCGCGATCTTCCTGGCCGGCTGGCAGGGGCGGGAGCGCCCCGCGATCGAGCGGGGGCGGGCGATCGTGTTCGCGGGCAATCATGGCGTGGTGGCGCGCGGGGTGAGCGCGTTTCCGCAGGCCGTGACCGCGCAGATGGTGGCGAATTTCGCGGCCGGGGGCGCCGCGATCAACGCGCTGGCGGGCGCGGCCGGTCTCTCGCTGGCGGTGGTGCCGCTCGACCTCGACCGGCCGACCGTGGACTTCACGACCGGCGCGGCGATGGACGAGGCGGAGTGCCTCGCCGCGCTGAATGCCGGGGCCGGGGCGATCGGCGATGCCGATCTGCTCGTGCTGGGCGAGATGGGGATCGGCAACAGCACGGCGGCCGCAGCCTTGTGCGCCGCCAGCTTCGGCGGTGATCCGCGCGACTGGGTGGGGCCGGGGACGGGGGTGGATCCGGATGGCCTGTCGCGCAAGGCGGAGACGGTGGCGTTCGGGCTGGCCGCGCATGCGGGCGCGCTAACCTCCCCCTTCGAGATTCTGCGGCGGCTGGGCGGGCGCGAGATCGCGGCGATTGCGGGCGCGATCGTGGCGGCGCGGGTGGCGCGGGTGCCGGTGGTGCTGGATGGGTTCATCTGCTCCTCGGCGGTGGCGCCGCTGGCCGCGCATCATCCGGCGATCGTGGGGCATCTGATCGCGGGCCATTGCTCGGCCGAGCCGGGGCATCGCAGGCTGCTGCGGCGGCTGCGGCTGGATCCTTTGCTGTCGCTGGGCATGCGGCTGGGCGAGGGGAGCGGGGCGGCCGTCGCCGTGACGATGATCCGGGCGGCGCTGGCCGCGCACGATCGGATGGCGACCTTCGCCGAAGCGGGCGTCTCGGCCGGGTGAGCGGTGCGCCGCTCTATCTGCTGCGCCATGGCGAGCCGGAGCTGGCCGGGCGGATGCTGGGGCGGACGGATTGCGCGGTGACGGAGGCGGGGATCGCCGCCTGCCGGGCGCGGGCGGGGGGGCTGGCGGTGGAGCATCTCGTCGCCTCCGATCTGCGGCGCGCGCGGGATTGCGCCGGGGCGATCGGTGCGCCCGCGATCGATCCGCGCTGGCGGGAACTGGATTTCGGGGAGTGGGACGGGCTGGCCGCGGCGGAGATCGATCCGGTGGCGCTGGGTCGCTTCTGGGACGATCCCGATGCCGCGCCGCCGCCGGGGGGCGAGCGCTGGGGCGATCTGGTCGGGCGGGTGGGGTCCGCGCTGGCCGCTCTGCCCGACGTGCCGACCTTGGTGGTGACGCATGGCGGACCGATGCGGGCGGCGCTGCATCTGTTGTGCGGCTTCGATCGGCGGCAGGTGTGGGCGTTCGATCTGCCCTATGCGGCCTTGCTTGTGCTGCAGCGGCATGAGGGTGGCGCGCAGATCAAGGGGCTGTGGGCGTGAGGCGGCTGATCGTGGCGATCGGCTTTCTCAGCCGCTTTCCGGTGCCCCGGCTGGCGCTGCGCGACGGGGACTTTGCCGGCGCGGTGCGGCTCTATCCCCTGGTGGGAGTGCTGATCGGCGCGGCGGTGGCGGCGGCCGCGTGGTCGGGCGGGCATGTCGATCCGTGGATCGGCGCGCTGGCCGGGCTGGTGGCGTGGGTGACGGCGACGGGCGCGCTGCATCTGGATGGCCTCGGCGATCTGGCGGACGGGCTGGGCGCGGCGCATGGGCGGCGCGATCGGCTGCTGGCGGTGATGGCCGATCCGCATGTCGGCAGCTTCGCGGTGACGGCGATCGTGCTGCAACTGGCGACGAAGCTGGTGCTGCTCCACGCGCTGGCGGGGGATTGGCGCGCGCTGCTTTCGATCCCGGCGGCGGCGCGGATCGGGCCGCTGGTGTGGGCGCGCTGGCTGCCGCCGCTGAAGGCGGAGGGGCTGGGCGCGAGCCTGGCCGGGGCGGTGCGCGATCGGGATATGGCGGCGTGGCTGCTGGTGCTGGCGGGCGCGGCGGTGTGGCTGCCGTGGGTGGCGCTGGCGCCGGCCCTGATGGCGGGCTTCGCCTTCTGGGTGCGGGCGAAGCTCGGCGGGGTGACGGGCGACGTGCACGGCGCCGGGATCGAACTGGTGGAGAGCGGGCTGCTGCTGGCGGGCGTGGTTTATCAGGCGGTTTAGGAGGTTTGCCATTGCGAGTTGCGTGAAGCGATGACGATGTTGGGAGGATTGTAGATCGCGAGCCCTTAAACGGAGATGCCCGCTTTCGCGCCATTACTCGTCATGCCAGCGAAGGCTGGCATCCATCTCTATTTCAGCGACCCCACCCTTTTGCAGAGAGAGCCATAGATCCCAGCCTTCGCTGGGATGACGGAGGATAGGACGACGGCTCCCGCCCCGTAGCGGACGTTCGAGGTTATTCGTTGCCAGCCTGATAGCGGGCATTCGTTGTCACGCGTATCAGGCATCCATGGAAAAGGAGCGGGGCGACAGCCAATGGACTTGAACCGGTGGGGAAATGATCCGTGGCTGAAATGGCGCATGATCAGCGCGGGGGCTATTCTCGTATTCGTCATCATATTGGCGATCGCCAACGGTGTGGGGGCCTTATCGTGATTGGGCTAATGATGCTGGGTGCGGCAACTGCGAGCCAGCACCTAGATATTGGCGTCTGGGGGTCGGGGGATAGTCGCTGTCGCGTCGAGTTTCACGGTAAGAGCTATATCCTGCCCGAAGCACGCAGTGACCTGCAAACAGCGCTCTTAGAAGGTCGCAAGCAAGCCGACTGGCTGCACATCACGAACGACATGACAACGCCTTGGCGCTGTATGGGCGAGGTCATGACGCTAGGAGCGAAAGCCAAATTCAAGAAGGTCGGCTTCATTTCGGAACCGCCGCAATAAAGCTAGCGGTAGCCGCTCGGTCGTTGCAGCTTGGCGCAGATTGCAGGACTATGCGTCAGCTTTCTAGCTCGCCTTGCTCAGAAGCGGTCAGGCCGTTCACCACCCTTCTCGTCATTGCGAGCGCAGCGAAGCAATCCAGTCCCGCACTGTCGGAGCTGGATTGCTTCGCTGCGCTCGCAATGACGATCTTAAAAGAGGCGGCTTCCCACCCGTTGCGACATTTCCATAACCCGTCGCCCCGGCCTTGAGCCGGGGTCCCGCTATCTTTGCCCTGCTCTGAAAGGCAAGAAGCGGGATCCCGGCTCAAGGCCGGGATGACGATCAAATATATGATCGCTTTTCAGAAACTTCGGCCATCCTGTGCTGTGCGGCTATGGCCTGGTCGGCGGTGTGAGCGAGCGCGATCAGTGCATCGACATCGACATGCGCTTCGAACGCGGCGGCGAGTTCGTCGAGGGCGGCATCGATGTCGGCGTGGTGATCGGGGCCTGAGCCTGCGGCGCCGATGCGGGCGAGCCAGGCGCGGCGCTGCTCGGCCAGGCCCAGCAGGCCGTGGACATAGCTGCCCGCCACCAGCCCGTCCGCGCTGATCGCGCCTTCGGGGCGGCCTTCGACATGGCAGAGCGGACGGGCGCGATCGGGGCCTTCGGTTTCGCCCAGATGGATTTCGTAGCCCGCGAACGGCGCGCCGAGCGCTTCGCCCGTCACCTGCCGCACCGTCTTGTCGCCGGACAGGATGGTGGTGACGTCGAGCAGGCCGAGGCCGGGGACGTCGCGCGGCGGGCCTTCCACGCCGTCGGGATCGGACACGCTGCGGCCGAGCATCTGATAGCCGCCGCACAGGCCGAGCACCGGGCGGCCCTTGCGGTGATGCGCGAGGATGTCGATGTCCCAGCCCTGTTCGCGCAGGAAGAGCAGATCGGCGGTGGTGGCCTTGGAGCCGGCCAGCACGATCATCGCCGCGTCCGGGAGAGGCGTGCCGGGCGGGACCATCACCACCTCGACGCCCGGCTCCAGCCGGAGCGGATCGAGATCGTCGAAATTGGCGATGCGCGGCGTGATCGGGCAGGCGATGATGAGGCGGCGTGCCTCCGAGGCGGCCGGGCGTTCGAGGATCACCGCATCCTCGCTCGGCAGGCGGAAGGCGGGGGCGAGCCAGGGGATGAGGCCGAACGCGGCCCAGCCGGTGCGCTCGCTGATCGCGGTCATGCCGTCCGCGAACAAAGCCGGGTCGCCGCGGAACTTGTTGACGAGGAAGCCGCCGATCATCGCGGCATCCTCGGGATCAATGACGGTCTTGGTGCCGACCAGCGAGGCGATCACGCCGCCGCGATCGATATCGCCCACCAGCACCACCGGCACGCCCGCCGCGCGCGCGAAGCCCATATTGGCGATGTCGCCGGCGCGCAGGTTGATCTCGGCGGGCGAGCCCGCGCCCTCGATCACGACGATGTCGCACTGGGCGCGCAGCGTGCGATAGCTTTCCAGCACCTCGTCGAGCAGGCCGATGCGGCCCTCGCGCCAGCGCCCGGCCTCCAGCTTGCCCCGCACCTTGCCGCGCACGATGATCTGCGAGGTGCGGTCGCCCTCCGGCTTCAGCAGCACCGGGTTCATATCGACGGAGGGAGGCACGCGGCACGCCATCGCCTGCGTCGCCTGCGCGCGGCCGATCTCGCCCCCGTCGGCGGTGGCGGCGGCGTTGTTGCTCATATTCTGTGGCTTGAACGGGCGCACCGAGAGCCCCCGATTGGCGAGTGCGCGACAGAGCGCGGCGACCAGCACCGACTTGCCGACGTCCGAGCCGGTGCCCTGCAGCATCACAGCGCCCATGCGAGCCCCCCGGCGATGGCCCAGGCGAGCAGGCAGGTGCGAACGTAGATCGACAAAGCGCGGGCCAGATCGACCGAGCGCGCGGGGCCGCCCCCGACGTTGATCCATGGCTTGGCGTGGATCGCGCCGTCATAGGATACGGGACCGCCGAGCGCGACGCCGAGCGCGCCGGCCATCGCCGCCTCGGGCCAGCCGCCATTGGGCGAGGCGTGGGCGGCGTGATCGCGCGCCATCGTTCGCCAGCCGCCCGGTGCGGCGAGGCAGAGGAGCAGGCCGGAGAGGCGGGCGGGGATATAGTTGGCGATGTCGTCGGCGCGGGCGGAGGCCCAGCCGAAGGCGCGCCAGCGCGGTTCCCTGTGGCCGATCAGGCTGTCCGCCGTGCTGATCGCCTTGAACGCCCACAGGCCGGGCAGGCCGAGCAGGAGCAGCCAGAAGAGCGGGGCGATCACGCCATCGCAGACGCTTTCGGCGAGGCTTTCGATCGTGGCGCGGGCGATGCCGCTCTCGTCGAGATCCTCGGTGTCGCGGCCGACGATGCGCGCGACCTTGCGGCGCGCATCGGCCCAATCGCCCCGGCCGAGCGGCAGCGCGACGGCGCGGACATGATCGTAAAGGCTGCGCTGGGCCAGAGCGGGCCACGCGGCGAGGGCGATCAGCCACCATGCCTGATCGGGCGCAACAGTGCGCGCGAGCCATTCGACCGCAAGTCCGCCGCCGCCGCCCGCTGCCACGAGCAGCAGGAGCGTGATGACGCCGCGCAGGCGGCGCGATGCTTCGGGCGCGGTGGCCCGGTTCCAGCGCCATTCGGCCCAGTGGATCAGGCGGGCGAAGGCGCCGACCGGATGACCCACGCGCGCATAGAGGCGGTTGGGCCAGCCGAGCAGCGCGTCCAGCATCAACGCGGCGAGCGCGATGGGCTCAGCCACGATGGAGTGCGCGGTCCAGCCGGGCGAAGGCGGCATCGTCGGCGGGAAGGCCGAAGCGCAGCCAGTTGGGCCGATCCGCGAAGGCGCGGACGAGGATGCCCGCCCGTGCCAGCCGGCCGAAGAGGGCCTTGGCCTCGGGCGTCTCGACCAGGCGGAAGAGGGGGCAGGCGCCCGTCGCGTGCAGGCCGTTCCGCTCCAGCAGCGCGTCCAGCCGCGCGGCGCGGGAGGGCAGCCCGGCGAGCGTGGTCGTGATCCAGTTGCGATCGGCATAGGCCGCGCGGCCGCAGGCGATGGCGTGGTTGGAAACGGGCCAGTCGCCGAGCAGATGGCGCAGCCGGGCGAGGATCGCCTCGGGCGCGATCACGAAGCCGAGACGCAGGCCCGCCAGCCCGAAGAATTTGCCGAAGGACCGCAGCACGATCACCGGATCGTCGGCGCCGAGATGCGGGAGCAGGCTGCTGCCCGGCACGGCATCGGCAAAGGCCTCGTCGACGACGAGCCAGCCGGCCTGCGCGGCCTGTCGATCGGCCAGCTGACGCAACGCTTCGGGCGCGATCAGGCGGCCGTCCGGATTGTTCGGATTGGCGAGCAGCAGCGCGCAGCCCGCGAGCGGGGCCGGGCTCTCCAGCGAATAGGCCGCGATCTGGCCGTGCGTGGCATAAGACGGGCCGACGCTGGCGATCGGCGGCAGGCCGAGCGCGGGGAGCAGGCGCAACGCGATCTCGCTGCCGGGCACCGCCGCGATGCGCGCGGGATCGACGCCGAAATAGCGGGCGGCGGTGGCCTCCAGCGCGCGCAGGGCCGTGCGCTCGGGCAAGGCGCGCAGGTCCACGTCGAGCGGCGTGGCGCGATTCCACGCATGGGGATTGATGCCGGTCGACAGATCCAGCCACGGCGTTTCGGCACGCGGATAGAGGCGGGCCGCCTCGTCGAGGCGCCCGCCATGCCCGGTAAGATCTGCCGAAATCGCTTGCATGTGTGCGCCAGCCATCGCCATTCCCGCGCGCCACGGCAAGCGGATAGGTGGATGAACCGCGCGGTAAGGACGATATTGGTGCTGGGCGGTGCGCGCTCGGGCAAGAGCGCGCACGCGCAGAGGCTGGCGGAAGCGGCGGCCGAAGCGGCGGGCGGCGACCTTGTCTTCATCGCCACGGCCGAGGCGTATGACGACGAGATGCGCGACCGGATCGCGCGCCACCGGGCGGATCGCGATGCGCGCTGGCGCACGGTGGAGGCCCCGCGCGATCTGGCCGAGGCGATCCGTGCCGAGGGTGGCGAGGGGCGCACGATCCTCGTCGATTGCCTGACCTTGTGGCTCTCCAACCTGTTGCTGGCCGATGCCGATCTGGACGCGGCGGGCGAGGCTCTGGCGGCGGCCGCCGAAGAGGCGCGCGCGCGGATCGTCCTCGTCAGCAACGAAGTGGGTTTTGGGATCGTGCCCGACAATGCGCTGGCGCGGCGCTTTCGCGATGCGGCAGGACGGCTGAACCAGCGGATGGCAGCACGGTGCGAGGCGGTGGATCTGGTGGTGGCGGGGATTCCGCTTCCGGTGAAGCCGCGCTGACGGCATCGGCATTCGCGCGAATATCATTTCACAGGGTAGATGGATTTTTGTACCATCTGGTGAGCGGGTCTTGCCGTGCGAGCGGAAAGTGCCGGCATCGATGCGGTGTGAACCAAATGGAAACGATATTGCGCGGGGTGAGACCCAACAAGATACCGATCCCGCAGTTGAAAGCGGATCTTATGTCGCTGATTCAGTGTTGATATATCGGAATATTGTTCGATTTGTTATCAAGTTTACCTGAGTATCGATTTGAACAGGTCTGGATTGTTACAATATCAATACGTGAAATATCGCGTGATATAGCGCGAAATCGTCGATTATCTGCGTGATTTAGGTAAAATGCGCCCGAAGTGTGGGCTTGGATGGCATATTTCGATCGTGAAACATGATCGATGTTCATTCATGGTACATAATTGCAACGGAATAGCGACATTTGGGCAGCCGCATATGGCCTGCCCCGGGGGAGGTCGGGCATGCTTCGCGTCGGGATCGCACGGCGAATCGGAATGGGATCGGCCGGTTGCGCCCGAATGATGGGGCTTTCGATTTGATCGACATGAGGGAAAGCGTGCGGCCGATGCTGCGCCGCGCGCCGTTTGCGGCGTTGCTGGTGCTGGCGGCCTGTTCGTCGGGCAAGGAAGCCGGGCAAGGCGGAGCGGGCGGCAGTGCCGGTGGCCGTGGCGGCGGTGGCACGCCCACCGTCGGCTTCGTGATCGTGCAACCCTCCAGCGTGGAGATGGATACCGAGCTGAGCGGCCGCACCACCGCGTTCGAAAGCTCCGACGTGCGCCCGCAGGTGACCGGCATCATCCGCCGCCGCCTCTTCACCGAAGGCACGCTCGTCCAGAAGGGGCAGGTGCTCTACGAGATCGATCCGCGCGTCTATCAGGCGGCCGCCAATCAGGCGCAGGCCAATCTGGAGAGCGCGCGCGCCAATGCCGAGGCGACCAAGGCGCTCGCCGATCGCTACAAGCCGCTCGCCGATATCGAGGCGATCTCGCGCCAGGATTATACCAACGCGCTCGCCTCCGCCCGGCAGGCGGCGGCCTCGGTCGCGCAGACGCGGGCCGCGCTGGAATCCGCGCAGGTCAATCTGCAGTTCACCACCGTCCCCGCGCCGATCACCGGGCGGATCGGGCGTTCGCTGTTCACGGTGGGCGCGCTCGTCTCGTCCACGCAGGCCGATCCGCTCGCGCAGATCCAGCGGCTGGATCCGATGTTCGTCGATATCCAGCAATCGGCCTCCGATCTGCTGGCGCTGCGCCGCTCGCTCGGGCGCAACGGGATCGTGCCGACGCGCGCCGTCGTGCAGCTGACGCTGGAGGATGGCGAGACCTACACCCGCACGGGCAGCGTGGAATTTTCCGAGACGATCGTGAACCAGCAGACCGGCACGGTCACGCTGCGCGCGCGCTTCCCCAATCCGGACGGGCTGCTGCTGCCGGGCATGTTCGTGCGCGCCCGCTTCGCGCAGGCGATCAACCAGCGCGCCTTCCTGGTGCCGCAGACGGCGATCTCGCGCGATCCCAAGGGCAACGCCACCCTGTTCGTGGTGGAGGGCGACAAGGTCGTCCAGAAAGCGGTGCGCGCCGATCGCACGGATGGCCCCAACTGGGTCGTCACCAGCGGCGTGGCCGCGGGCGACAGGATCGTGACGCAGGGCATCTCCAAGATCCGGCCGAACCAGACCGTGAAGGCCGTGCCGGAAAATACGGCGCAGCGGATCGAGGCGACGCCGAAGGATAAGACGGGCCCGGCCAGCCAGACCAAGGGCGGCTGAGGCGGATGCTTTCGCGTATCTTCATCGATCGCCCCATCTTCGCGTGGGTGCTGGCGATCATCGTGATGCTGTGCGGCATCGGCGCGATGTTCGGCCTGCCGATCGCGCAATATCCCGACGTGGCGCCGCCGCAGGTGACGGTGCGCGCCACCTATCCGGGCGCCAACGCGCAGACGATCCAGAACAGCGTCACCCAGGTGATCGAGCAGCAGCTGACCGGGATCGACGGGCTGATCTATTTCAGCTCCTCCTCCAGCTCGCGCGGATCGGTGACGATCACGGTGACCTTCCAGAAGGGCACCAATCCGGACATCGCGCAGGTTCAGGTGCAGAACCAGGTGCAGCAGGCGCTGAGCCGCCTGCCGCAGCAGGTGCAGCAGCAGGGCCTCGTCGTCCGCAAGTCCAATCCGGACTTCCTGCTGCTCGTCGGCGTCTATGACGAGACCGACAAGCGCACCAATCAGGATGTGTCCGACTATCTCGTCTCGAACCTGCAGGACCAGCTGGGCCGCACGGCGGGCGTGGGCGATACCAACGTGTTCGGCGCGCAATATGCGATGCGGATCTGGCTGAACCCGACGAAGCTCGCCGCCGTCCAGCTGATCCCGAGCGACGTGACCACCGCGATCCAGAGCCAGAATGCCGAAGTGGCGGCGGGCGAGATCGGCGGCCAGCCGCAGCCCGACACGCAGATGCTCAACGCGATCGTGACGGCGCAGACGCGCCTGCAGACGCCCGAGCAGTTCGCGAACATCGTGCTGAAGACGCTGCAGGACGGATCGACCGTCAAGCTGAAGGACGTGGCGCGGATCGAGCTGGGGGCCGAGAATTACAACGCCCGCAGCCGCGTGAACCGCCATCCCGGCGCCGGCATCGCGATCCAGATGGCGCCGGGCGCCGACGCGCTGGAAACGGCCGATCTGGTGAAGGCGCAGATCGAGCAGGCCTCCAAATCGTTCCCGGCGGGCTTCAAATATGCCTATGCCAACGATTCGACGAACTTCATCAAGCTCTCGATCGAGGAGGTGGAGAAGACGCTGTTCGAGGCGATCGTGCTGGTCGTCATCGTCATGTTCGTGTTCCTGCAGAGCTGGCGCGCGACGTTGATCCCCGCGATCGCCGTGCCGGTGGTGCTGCTGGGCACTTTCGGCATCTTCTATCTCGCCGGCTTCTCGATCAACACGCTGACCCTGTTCGGGCTGGTGCTGGCGATCGGCCTGCTCGTCGACGACGCGATCGTGGTGGTCGAGAATGTCGAGCGCCTGATGGAGGAAAATCCGGGCATGTCGCCGCGCGAGGCGACGATCGAATCGATGAACGAGATCAGCGTGGCGCTGGTCGCGATCGCGCTGGTGCTATCGGCGGTGTTCCTGCCGATGGCGTTCTTCGGCGGATCGACCGGCGTGATCTATCGCCAGTTCTCGCTGACGATGGTGTCGGCGATGGTGCTGTCCGTGCTGGTGGCGCTGATCCTGAGCCCGGCGCTGACCGCCACCCTGCTCAAGGCCAAGAACGAGCATGAGGCCGAGCCCGGCCCGATCGCGCGGCGCTTCGCACCCGTCACCGCCATGGCGCGGCGCGCGGGCGACAAGTTCAACGACGTATTCGATACGATGATCGATCGCTACACCGGCAGCGTGCAGCGCGTGATCGATCGCAAGTGGCTGTTCCTGCTGATCTACGCGCTGACGGTGGCGCTGCTGGCGATCCTGTTCCTGCGCATGCCGACGGGCTTCCTTCCGATCGAGGACCAGGGCCTCGCCAACGTGCAGTTCCAGCTGCCGGCCGGCGCCACGCAGGGCCGCACCTTCGCGCTGCAGAAGCAGGTCGAGGATTATTATTACCGCACCGAAGGCAAGAACGTGATGACCATGTTCACGGTCTCCGGCGGCGGCGGCGGCGGCGTGAGCGGCCAGAATACCGGGCAGGGCTTCGTGGCGCTGGCGCCGTGGGCGGATCGGCATGGCGCGGAGAATGGCGCCGATGCGATCACGCGGCGCGCCTCGATCGCGTTCCAGGGCTTCCGCGACGCGCAGGTCTATTCGCTCGTGCCGCCGGCGGTGCGCGGCCTCGGCCAGTCGAACGGCTTCACGATGGAGCTGCGCAATTCGGGCGGCCTGACGCAGGCCGAATTCGCCGCCGCGCGCGAAAAGCTGTTGGCCGACGCGCGCGCCGACGACAAGCTGACCTCGATCCGCCTGACCGAACTGCCCGACGTGGCCACGCTGAAAGTGGATGCCGATCCGCAGAAGCTGGCGGCGCTGGGCCTGACGCAGGCGGCGGTGAACTCCACGCTCTCGGCGGCGTGGGGCGGCGTGTATGTGAACGACTTCGTCGATCGCGGCCGCGTGAAGCGCGTCTATGTGCAGGGCGATGCGCCCTATCGCCACGCGCCGTCCGACCTCGGCCAGTGGTTCGTGCGCGGGGCGAACGGGCAGATGGCGCCGTTCAGCTCGTTCGCGACGACGAGCTGGTCGCAGGCGCCGACGACGCTGTCGCGCTTCAACGGCCTGTCCTCCTACGAGATCCAGGGTACGGGCGCGGCGGGCGTCAGCTCGGGCTCCGCGATGGACCGGATCCAGGCGCTGGCGGAGGCGATACCGGGCGTGTCGGTGGCGTGGTCGGGTCTGTCCTATCAGGAGCGCCTCTCCTCGGGGCAGGCACCGATCCTCTACGGCCTGTCGCTGCTCGTCGTCTTCCTGTGCCTCGCCGCGCTCTATGAGAGCTGGAGCATTCCGGTGGCGGTGCTGCTGGTGATCCCGCTGGGGCTGGTGGGCGCGATCCTGGCGGTGACGCTGCGCGGCCTCGTCAACGACGTCTATCTCCAGATCGGGCTGCTGACGACGATGGGTCTGGCGGCGAAGAATGCGATCCTGATGATCGAGTTCGCCGAGCAGGAAGAGAAGAAGGGCGCGCGCGTGATCGATGCGGCGCTGACCGCGGCGAAGATCCGTCTGCGCCCGATCCTGATGACGAGCTTCGCCTTCATCCTCGGCGTGCTGCCGCTCGCCATCTCGACCGGCGCGGGCGCGAACAGCCGCATCGCGATCGGGACCGCCGTGATCGGCGGGATGCTGACGGCGACGTTGCTCGCCATCTTCTACATCCCGCTCTTCTTCGTGCTGGTGCGGCGCGGCGTGCGCGACGGGCTGGCGAAGCTGCGCGGCCGGCCGACCGGCTATCAGGGGCCCGACGGGCATGACGGCCCCGGTGGCGGCTCTCACGGACCGGAGGCGGCATGATGCGGCGTTTCCCGCTCCTGCTCGCCACGGCGGCGCTCACGGGTTGCTCGATGGCGCCGAAATATGAGCGGCCCGCGCCGCCGGTGCCGCCCTCCTGGCCGGTGGGCGACGCCTATCTGCGCCAGACCGAGGCGACGCTGCCCTCGCTCGGCTATCGCGACGTCTTCACCGATGCGCGGCTGCAGCAGATCATCGCGCAGGCGCTGGCCAACAATCGCGACCTGCGCGTGGCGGCGGCGAACATCCAGCAGGCGCGCGCGCAATATCGGATCCAGCGCGCCGAGCTGTTCCCCGAGATCGACGCCACCGGGCGCTTCACGCGCTCCGGCAATGGCGGGGGCGCCAACGGCTCCAGCACGTCCGGCAATGCCTATGCCGCCAATATCGGCACGACCGCGTTCGAGATCGACCTGTTCGGGCGCATCCGATCGCTGACGACGGCGGCGCAGGATCGCTATTTCGGCACCGAGGCGGCGGCGCGCGCGACGCGGCTGACGTTGGTGGGCGATCTCGCCGATGCATGGCTGAGCTATGCGGCCGACAGCAGCCTGAAGAAGATCGCCGAGGATACGGCCGCCAGCGCCCAGCGGACGGTGGAGCTGACGGCGGCGCGGCTGCGCGCGGGCGTGGCGCCGCGCACCGATCTGCGTCAGGCCGAACAGACGCTGGCGACGGCGCAGGCGGATGTCGCGCAACAGACGACCGCGATCGCGCAGGATGCGAATGCGATCGACCTGCTGGTGGGCGCCACCGTCGATCGCGCGCTGCTGGCGGATTCGATCGAGGGCGCCTTCCCGACGATCGCGAAGCTGCCGGCGGGGATCGACAGCACGATCCTGCTTCGCCGGCCCGACGTGGTGCAGGCCGAATATGAGCTGCGCGCGGCCAATGCCGAGATCGGCGCGGCGCGGGCCGAACTGTTCCCCCGGATCAGCCTGACGAGCCTCGCGGGCTTCGCCAGCACGGCTCTGTCCTCGTTGTTCACGGGCGGGGCCTGGACCTATTCGGTGGCGCCCAGCGCGACCTATTCGATCTTCCGCGCAGGCGCGGCGATGGCCAACGTGCGCGTGTCCGAGGCGCAGCGCGATGCGGCGCTGGCGACCTATGAGAAATCGATCCAGTCCGCCTTCCGCGAGATGGCCGATGCGCTGGCGCGCGAGGGGACGTTCGACGCGCAGCTGGGCGCGAACCGGCGCAACGTCAGCGCGGCGAGCGACAGCTTCACCTTGTCCGACGCGCGCTATCGGGGCGGGATCGATCCCTTCCTGACGCGACTGGTGGCGCAGCGATCCTTGTACACCGCACAGCGGACGTTGGTGTCGATCCAGCTGGTCGGCGCGAGCAACCGGGTGACATTGTATCGCGCGCTGGGTGGCGATGCGACGTTAGGCGCGCAACCGGCGCCGTGAGGCCGTTTTCATCCTCCCCCGCCAGGGGGCGGTGTCAGGCTTCAGCCTGACGGAGGGGGCGGCAGCAGGCCGGTCGCCGACCTCCCCCTCCGTCGCCTTCGGCGCCACCTCCCCCTGGCGGGGGAGGATGAGGATCGTCGCTATTTCTTCGCCTTCGCCTTGGCCTTCGGATCCGGCTCTGGTGGGGCGGGGGTCAGCGTGAAGGTCAGCTGCTGCTGATCGCGGCCGCGCGAGACGATCACCTCGATCGGATCGCTGCCGCCAAGTACGCGCGCCAGCTCGGACGAGCTGGAGATGGGGCTGCGCTTGGCGGAGAGGATCACGTCGCCGATGTGGAGCCCGGCCGCCTCCGCGATCGATCCCCGCGCGACCAGCACGACCACCGCGCCGCGCCCGCGATCCGCGCCCAGTCGCGCGGCGAGGACCGGCGGAAGATCCTCCGCGAGCAGGCCGAAGGCGCCGGTCGGCCCGGTGCCCGTTCGCAGCAGGCGGCTGACGACGACGCTGATCAGATCGGCTGTCAGATAGCGATCGGTGCGGGCGTCGTCGCTTTCGCTCTGCTGCGCCAGCGCCACGACGCGACCGTCGGGCGCGAGGAAGGGGGTGCCGTCCGGCGGCGCCTCCCCGGTGCCGTGGACGCGGACATAATAATCCTGCGTGGCGCCCTCGGTGGCGAAATCGCTCGCCACGGTCGAGGGTTCGACGATGCAGCCGGTGCCGTTGGGCGAGGAAAGCGTGAAGCCCCACGCACCGGGCGGGGGGATATCCGCGTCGGAGAGCGTGAGCGCGGAAAGATCCTCCCCCTCCAGCTTCACCAGCGAGAGGCCGGTGAGCGGATCATAGCCTTCCTGCCTGGCCTTGAGCTTCTTGCCGTCGAGCCAGGCATCGAACTCGACATCGGCGGGCACGGCGGCGCTGGTGACGACCTCGCCATCGCCGCTGATCACGACGCCCTGCGGCGCCGGACCCTGCAGGCCGGGCAGGCGCAGCGAGACGATCGAGGGGCAGGCGCTGGCGGCGCTGTCGGACAATTGTTCGAGCGGGGAGGCGCGCTTCACGACATCGCGGATCGGGGTGGTGACGCGCTGCTCCACCTTCGTCACCGGCTGCCACAATTTGGCGCCCGCGACGATGCCCGCCACGATCAGGCCCGTGACGCCCAGCGCCTGCGCGGCGCGATGCTTCCAGCGCCCGGTGGCCTGGGTGTTGAGTGCGTCGGGATGGCCTTCGTCAGTCACCGAACAAGTCCCGCTGCGCTTTCTCGATCTCCTCCGTGTACCGACGGCGGACATATTTCTCGGTAACGAGGCCGAGCAGATTGCGATCCTCGCCTACCACCGCGAGTTCGTCCGTTTCCTTCGCCTCGAACAGGCGCATGATCGCGGATACGTCCTGATCCGGGCTCAGCGTGGTCTCCTTCAGGTGGACGATCTCGCCGACCGGGGCATCCTCCTTGTGATCGCCGGCAAAGGCGGCGCTGACGCGGATGATGCCCGCATAGGCGCCCGCCTCGTCGGTCGCGATCACCACGCGGACCGAGCCCAGCGGAAAGCGGCGGCGGAATTCCGCGAAGCTGGCGCTTTCCTCGATCGTGGGCGTGTCGCGCCGCATCATCCGGCCGGCGGTGAGATTCTTCACCCAGCCCACGTCGCGCGCACTGCGAATCGTCTCGCCGCGCGTGTGCAGCCGCCAGGTGGAGAAGGAGAAGCCGAACGTCTCACGCACGAGCGTGCTGGCGCAGAGCGAGGCGGTGATGGCGGTGGAGGTGAGCGCGAAATCGTGCGTCGCCTCGAGCACCAGCATCGACATGGTCATGGGCCCGCCGACGACGGCGACGGCGAGCGCGGCCATGCCGATCAGCGCCGCATCGTTGGCGTTCACGGGCGAGGCGCCGGGGATCATGCTGATGAGCCCCGCGAAGATCTGCCCGGTGATCGATCCCAGAAAGAGCGAGGCGAAGAACAGGCCGCCGCGGAAACCGAAGCCGAGCGAGACGACCGAGGCGGCGATCTTGAGCAGGAAGATGGTGGCGAGGAAGCCGAGGCTGACCTTCATCGTCAGATCGAGGTGGAGCGCGCCGTGGCCCGCCGAGAGGACCTGCGGCGTGAGCAAGGCGAACGGGATCAGCAGCAGCGCGCCGGCGAAGGGCCGGGCCAGATCGGGAATGAACGAGCGGCGGACCATCCCCTCCATCACCGTCACCGCCTGCATGATGACGATGCCGACCAGCGCGCAGATCAGGCCGAGCGCGGCATAGAGGAAATAATCGGAGGAGACGATCGGCTCGGCGGCGGGCAGCACGACCAGATAGGCGGGCAGGCCGAGCGCGCGGACAGTGACGACCGCGGCCAGCGAGGCGGTCGCCACCGGGGCGATGGCGGCGGGGGTATAGGCGCCGATCACGATCTCGAACGCATAGAAGGCCCCCGTGAGCGGGGCGCCGAACGCCGCGCCCACGCCCGCGCCCGCGCAGGCGCCGACCAGGATGCGGAGATCGTTGCGCCGAAGTCGGAGCCACTGGCCGACGACGGAGGCGAGGCCGCCCGCCATCTGGGCATAGGCCGCCTCCAGCCCGACCGAGGCACCGGCCCCGTTCGAGAGGATCGTCTGCGCCGAGACGGTCAGGCTGTCGCGCATCGGGATCACGCCGCCGTGGAGCGCATTCGCCTCGACGACGTCGATCGGGGCGCGGCGGCGGCTACGCGCGAGCCAGACGAAGCCGCCGAGCGCGATTCCCCCCAGCGGGAGCGCGATCAGCCGGATCGGATCGATCATGGTCTGCGCGCTCAGCCGATCGTCCGCGCCGATGCCGTAGAGGATGCGCTGCATCACATGCGCGACATTGGCCTGCAGCATCGTCATCAGCCCGGCGCAGCTGCCCAGCAGCAAGGCGAGCGCGATCAGCGCCGCTTCGCTGGTGCGAAGCCGCCGTCTGAGGCCGGCGAGGACCGGCACGAACAGCCGCGTGCGGATCATGCTCACGTCGGCGGCTATGCCCTGCGTCGGAGGGGCGCGGACAGGGCCCCACACTCGATCGACATCGATACACTTCCGTTGCGCGAGATCGCGTCTCGCTCACTACGGCTCCATAGACTAGATGCGTCGGATATAAGCAAATCCTGACAAGGATATGGAGAGGATGCCGACCATGACCCCGTATTTCGGCGGCACGACCGCGCGATGAACATCGAAGGACAAAGCGCGATCGTCACCGGCGGCGCCTCCGGGCTGGGCGAGGCGACGGCCTCGCTGCTGGCGGAGCGCGGCGCGAAGGTGCTGGTGATCGACACCAACGGGCCAGCGGGCGAGGCGCTGGCGGCGAAGATCGGCGGGCTGTTCGCGGCCGCCGACGTGACCGACGAGGCGAGCGTGGCCGAGGCGCTCGCGCGGGCCGAGGCGGCGCACGGAATCGCGCGGATCCTCGTCAATTGCGCGGGCATCGCGCCGGCGGCGAAGACGGTCGGGCGGGAGGGCGCGCCCCATGCGCTGAGCCTGTTCCGCAAGACGGTCGAGGTCAATCTGATCGGCACGTTCAACCTCGCCAGCCAGTTCGCGGCGCGGCTGGCGACGGCCGCGCCGATCGGGGAGGAGCGCGGCGTGATCGTCAACACCGCCTCGGTCGCGGCCTATGAGGGGCAGATCGGGCAGACCGCCTATGCGGCGTCGAAGGGGGGCGTCGCGGCGCTGACCCTGCCGCTGGCGCGCGATCTGGCCGCGCTTCGCATCCGGGCGATGGCGATCGCGCCGGGGCTGTTCCTCACGCCGATGCTGACGGGCTTTCCGCAGGAGGTGCAGGACGCGCTGGGCGCGCAGGTGCCGCATCCGGCCCGGCTGGGCCAGCCCGCCGAATATGCGCGGCTGGTGGAGGCGATCATCGCCAATCCGATGCTGAACGGCGAGGTGATCCGGCTGGACGGCGCGATCCGCATGGCGCCGCGGTGAACCCCGCGACGGTATTCCGGCGAAAGCCGGAGTCCAGGGCCGCAGATGTCGCATTCGAAGCTCTGGGCTCCTGCGTTCGCAGGAGCACGGGAGGCTTTCTGGAGAACCCCTTTCAGGGACACGAACATGACCGATCCGATCGTTATCGTCAGTTTCGCGCGCACGCCGATGGGCGGGTTTCAGGGCGCGCTGTCCTCCGTGTCCGCGACCGAACTGGGCGCCGTCGCGGTGAAGGGCGCGGTCGAGCGCGCCGGGCTGGCGGGCGAGGCGGTGGAGCGCATCTATATGGGCTGCGTGCTGCCCCATGGTCTCGGGCAGGCGCCCGCGCGGCAGGCGGCGCTGGGGGCGGGGCTGCCGCTCTCGGTGGAGGCGACCACCGTGAACAAGATGTGCGGATCGGGGATGCAGGCGGTGATGATGGCGGCCGACGCGATCCGCGCGGGATCGGCCGACATCGTCGTCGCGGGCGGCATGGAGAGCATGACCAACGCGCCGTATCTGCTGCCCAAGCATCGCGGCGGCGCGCGGCTGGGGCATGACGTGGTGAAGGATGCGATGTTCCTCGACGGGCTGGAGGATGCCTATTCCGGCCGGCTGATGGGCGCCTATGCCGAGGAAAGCGCCACCGCCTATCAGCTGACGCGCGCGGCGCAGGATGATTTTGCGCTGCGCTCGCTGGAGCGCGCCAATGCGGCGATCGCCAGCGGGGCGTTTGCGGGCGAGATCGTGCCGGTGACGGTGAAGGGGCGGGCGGGGGATGCGCTCGTCTCCGAGGACGAGCAGCCGGGCAAGGCGCGGCCGGAGAAGATCCCGACGCTGAAGCCCGCCTTCGCCAAGGACGGCACGGTCACCGCCGCCAACAGTTCCTCCATCTCGGACGGCGCGGCGGCTGTGGTGCTGATGCACGAGAGCGCGGCGAAGGCGCGCGGCCTGCCGATCGTCGCGCGGCTGGTGGCGCAGGCGGCGCATGCGCACGAGCCGGGGCTGTTCACCACCGCGCCCGTGCCCGCGATCCGCAAGGTGCTGGCGAAGGCGGGCTGGTCGGTCGAGGAGGTCGATCTGTTCGAGGTGAACGAGGCCTTCGCCGTGGTGGCGATGATCGCGCAGGCGGAGCTGGGCATTCCGGCGGAGCGGCTCAACGTGAATGGCGGAGCGTGTGCGCTGGGGCATCCGATCGGGGCGTCGGGCGCGCGCATCCTCGCGACCCTGCTGGCGGCGCTGCAGGCGCGAGGCGGCACGAAGGGCGTGGCCGCGCTCTGCATCGGCGGCGGCGAGGCGACGGCGGTGGCGGTGGAACTGGCCTGAAATCCGATCAATAAAGACATAAAGATATCTTTATATATTGATTGACGGCGACACGGGCTTGCGCGATGAAGGCCGGGTCGAGGTTCCCCGTTCCCGCTGCCGCAAGGCGAGGGCGACGGGGCTAAGACGGGAAGCCGGTGGCCTTCGTGAGGAGGGAATCCGGCGCTGTCCCCGCAACTGTAAGCGGCGAGCGGCGGCCCCTTCACGTGCCACTGGTGCCGGGCGACCGGCGCCGGGAAGGCCGGGGCCGACGTGCTGACCCGTGAGCCAGGAGACCTGCCTCCGACGCGATAACGTTCCTCGGACGGGGGTTCCTCCGGTGGATCGCGCCAGACGCCGAAGCGTCGCGCGTCCGCCACTTGCGTTGCGGCCCGCGGCGATCCGTGCCCTTGCGCGCTCTATCCTGGTCCCCCCGTCCGGCAGACCAGGAGTGCATGATGTCCGTAACTGCCGCCAATCTGGGGTTCCCCCGCATCGGGCCCCGCCGTGAACTGAAGACCGCGACCGAGGCCTATTGGGCCGGGGCGATCGACGAAACCGCCTTGCTGGAAACCGCCGCCGGGCTGCGCGCCGCGACCTGGGCGCGACAGAAGGCGGCGGGGATCGACGTGATCCCGAGCAACGATTTCTCCTTCTACGATCAGGTGCTGGATACCAGCGTGATGCTGGGAGCGATCCCGGATGCGTATCGCGCGATCGGCGCGGCGGATTCGCTCGATCTGTATTTCGCGATGGCGCGCGGGCGACAGACCAAGGGTGGGCGGAGCG
Source organism: Sphingomonas sp. AP4-R1 (assembly GCF_013113735.1). Classification (NCBI taxonomy): domain Bacteria; kingdom Pseudomonadati; phylum Pseudomonadota; class Alphaproteobacteria; order Sphingomonadales; family Sphingomonadaceae; genus Sphingomonas; species Sphingomonas sp. AP4-R1. The sequence continues at coordinate 4,397,440 of NZ_CP053346.1, read as the reverse complement.
AGACGGCCGGGGATGGCTGCGTTCACGGTCATGGCGCCGGCAGCGACGTGCCCGCGCAGGAAATGACCAAATGGTTCGACACCAATTATCATTACATGGTGCCCGAGGTGGCGCCCGGTCAGGCGTTCGCGCTGTCGACCACCAAGCCGGTCGATCATTTCCTCGAAGCCAAGGCGCTGGGCTACCAGACGCGGCCGGTGATCCTCGGGCCGGTGACGTGGCTGCTGCTGGCCAAGTCGAAGGCGGAGGGCTTCGATCCTGTGTCGCTGCTGCCGGGTCTGCTGCCGGTCTATGCGGAACTGCTGGCGAAGCTGGCCGAGGCCGGGGCGGACTGGGTGCAGATCGACGAGCCCGCTCTGGTGCTGGACCTGACCGACGCGGCGCGGGACGCCTATCGCGCGGCCTATGCCGAGCTGGCGAAGGTGGCGGGCGTGAAGCTGATGCTCGCGACCTATTTCGGCGCGTTGGGGGACAATCTGGCAACGGCGCTGTCGCTGCCCGTCGCCGGTCTGCATGTCGATCTGGTGCGGGCGCCGGAGCAACTGGAGGCGGTGATCGCGGGCGCACGGGCCGATCTGTTGCTGTCGCTGGGCGTGATCGACGGCCGCAATATCTGGAAGGCCGATCTGGCCGCGATCCTCGACAGGGTCGAGGCGGTGGCGCGCGCGCATAGGGTCCAGATCGCGCCATCCTGCTCTCTGCTCCACACGCCGGTCGATCTGGAGCTGGAGACGAAGCTGGATCCGCAGATCAGGAACTGGCTGGCCTTCGCGGTGCAGAAGCTGGGCGAACTGGCGACGATCGCCGGCGCGCTCAACACCGGCCGCGCGAGCGTGGCCCCGGTGCTGGCGGAGAATGAAGCCGCGATCGCCGATCGCCGGGCCTCGCCGCTGACGAACAATCCTCGCGTGCGGTCGCGCATCGCGGAGGTCACCGCGAACTGGACGCGCCGGGTCACTCCGTTCGCCGAGCGCATCCGGCTGCAGCAGGCGCATCTCAACCTGCCGTCGCTGCCGACCACCACGATCGGATCGTTCCCGCAGACCGCCGAGGTCCGCAAGGCGCGTGCCGCGCACGACAAGGGTACGATGACCACGCAGGATTATGAGCAGTTCCTGCGCGAGGAGACGAAACGCACCGTGGCGTGGCAGGAGGAGATCGGCCTCGACGTGCTGGTCCACGGCGAATTCGAGCGCAACGACATGGTCCAGTATTTCGGCGAGCAACTGGCGGGCTTCGCCTTCAGCCGCGCGGGCTGGGTGCAGAGCTATGGCTCGCGCTGCGTGCGTCCGCCGATCATCTATGGCGATGTCGCGCGGCCGAAGCCGATGACGGTGGCGTGGTGGGACTATGCCCAGTCGGTGGCGACCAAGCCGATGAAGGGCATGCTGACCGGCCCGGTGACGATCCTGAACTGGTCGTTCGTGCGCAACGATCAGCCGCGTGCGGATACGTGCCGGCAGATCGCGCTGGCGATCCGCGACGAGGTGCTCGATCTGGAGCGGGCCGGCTGCAAGATCATCCAGATCGACGAGGCCGCGCTGCGCGAGGGGCTGCCTCTGCGGAAGGCCGATCAGCAGCTCTATCTCGACTGGTCGGTCGAAGCGTTCCGCATCTCGGCTTCGGGCGTGCAGCCGCAGACCCAGATCCACACGCACATGTGCTATTCCGAATTCAACGAGATCATCGATTCCATCGGCGCGATGGACGCCGACGTGATCTCGATCGAGACGTCGCGCTCGAAGATGGAATTGCTCGACGCGTTCGTGGACTACAAATATCCGAACGAGATCGGGCCGGGCGTGTACGATATCCACTCGCCCCGCATCCCCTCCACGCAGGAGATGGAGGATCTGCTCCTCAAGGCGGGCGGCCGCCTGTCGGCCGATCAGCTCTGGGTGAATCCCGATTGCGGGCTGAAGACCCGCAAGTGGGAGGATGTGAAGCCCGCGCTCGTCAACATGGTGGCGGCGGCGAAGGCCGCGCGCGTGGCGCTGACGCCGGGGGCCTGAGCGGGAGGGGCGCGGTGGCGGCCGCGCCCCTTATTTCTTCGTGAGCCCGGTCAGCACCGATGGCCACAGGATGCGCGTCTCACGCTCGCAGGTGGCGGCGTCCGGCCTCGGCTGGGCGGCCGCCAGCTCGGTGCGGGCGGCGGCGAGATCGGCCTGATAGGCGGGGGTGGTCCGCACCACGTCCATCGTCGCGGTGGCGCCGACGCGGCCGGCTTCCACCGCGCTCGCATTATGGACGCGGCAGACGAGGCGACTTTCGCCATAGGCCCGCGCGCGGGAGAGGATCGGGGTCGCGCGATCGGGGAGCAATTCGGCGAGGATCAGGCCGGTGGTCCAGCCGCGCGTCGTGTGCCCCGAGGGATAATCGAAGCTCTTGCCGATATCGGCGGGATCGGGCTCGCAGATTTCGCCCTTGTCGATCAGGAAGGGGCGCTGCCGCTTGAAACTGTCTTTGGCGAGATTGTTCTCGCGCGCCGTGTCCGCGCCCGCGCGGGAGAGCAACTGATAGGTGGCGGGCTGCTTGTCCGGCGACAAGGCGATGCCGGCGGCGCAGCTGAAATCCTTCATCACATCGGCGGCGGAGGAGGGAATGTCCTTCTTCGCATAATCCCAGCGATCGGAGCCGATGCCGGCCTTCATCGCCTTGAACACCTGCCGGTCCGTTTCGTAGCGGATATCGCCTTTCTGCGGCGCCGGCGGGAGGATCGCGACCAGATCGATCCGGCCGGCCGAGAGATAGCCCTGCACGCCTTTCTGGCCATGGGCGGCCGCCAGCGCGAGGCCCGATGAGGCAAGGGCGACGACGATCCAGATCCGCATGGCTATCTCCTTTAATCGACAGCCATAGTGCGCCGTTACGGCCACGAAAGCCTTTCTTTAAGGATCCTGCGCTAAAAGACTCGCATGCAAGGCAATGTTCTCGAACACGGATCCGTGCAGTCGCTGCGCCAACGCATCGCGGAGGTGGAGCAGACGAACGGCGAATTGCTCGCTTTCGCGCGCGGCCATTCCGGTGCGGCCAACGCCATCCACGAAGCCGTGCTGGCGATGATGGAGGCGGACAGCCTGGAAAGCTTCGCCTCCATCGTCACCTGCGAATGGCCGGCTCTGCTGGGCGTGGATGCGGTGGCGCTGGCTTGGTCGGCCGACGACGTGGCGTTCGCGGCGGACCGGACGGCGCTGCGCCGGTTCGAGCCGCGCATGATCGTGCGGCTGGCCGGGATCGATCGCCCGGTGACGATCCGCGAGGTGGATCGCGGCCATCCCCTGTTCGGCGAGGAAGCCGAATCGATCCGTGCCGAGATCGCGATCCGGCTATCGGGCGCGCGCGGGATCGGCCTGATCCTGCTGGGCGAGCATCAGGCGACCGCGATCGACGCACCCGCCGTCTCGCGTCTGCTGCGCTTTGTCGGCCGCGCCGCCTCGGTTATACTGGAGCGGTGGTCGCTCGCCTGACGCTTTCCGAACATTCCGCCTTCGCGCTGTCCCAGGACTGGGCGGCGCATCTCACCCGTGATCGGCGCCGTTCGGCGCATACCGTGCGCGCCTATGAGGCGACCGCGCGGCGACTGATCGCGTTCCTGGGCCAGCATCGGGCGCAGCTGATCGACATGGGGGCCCTGGCGAGCGTGGACGCGGCCGAGCTGCGCGCGTTTCTGGCGATGCGGCGCGAGGAGGGGATCGGCAACGCGTCCGCCGCGCGCGAGCTTTCAGCGCTGCGCGGGTTCCTCGCTTTCGTGGCCGGGCAGGCGGGCGTGGCGACGCCGCCCCGCCTGAAGGGGCCGCGCGTGAAGGTGGGCGCGCCGCGCCCGGTGTCGCCCGACGATGCGGTGGCGATCGCCGAGGATGCGGACGAGGAAGCGCGGCATCCGTGGGTGGGGCTGCGCGACAAGGCGGTGCTGCTGTTGCTCTACGGCGCCGGGCTTCGCATCGGCGAGGCGGTGGGGCTGACGGGGGCGGCGTTGCCGCTGGGCGATACTCTGGTGGTGACGGGCAAGCGCGCGAAGACGCGGGTGGTGCCGCTGCTGCCGTCGGTGCGGGCGGCGATCGAGGCCTATGTGAAGGAATGCCCGTGGGGGACGGGCCGCGATCTGCCGCTGTTCCGGGGCTATAAGGGTGGGGCTCTGTCGCCCGACATCATCCGGCGCGCGGTGCGGGGCGCGCGTGCGCGCCTGTCGCTGTCGGAGCGGACCACGCCGCATGCGCTGCGCCACAGCTTCGCGACGCATCTGCTGGGGCGGGGGGCGGATCTGCGCTCGCTGCAGGAGTTGCTCGGCCATGCGAGCCTGTCGTCCACGCAGGTCTATACCGCCGTGGATGCGGCGCATCTGCTGGATGTGTACCGCAACGCCCATCCGCGGGCTTGAGGGGGCCGTTTCCACCACATCCGTTCGTGCTGAGCTTGTCGAAGCACGGGCCTCAAGCGACACCGCTTGCAGCCCGTCCTTCGACAAGCTCAGGACGAACGGGGGAGGGGGCGGCGTGGGGATTGCCCACCCCCGACCCCTCCCGCAAGCGGGAGGGGAGTGTCGTTACTCCGGCAGGAAATCCGGGACCGACAGATAGCGCTCGCCCGTATCGTAATTGAAGCCGAGGATGCGTGCGCCGGGCATGTCCTTCAGCTTCTGGGCGATGGCGGAGAGCGTCGCGCCGGAGGAGATGCCGACGAGGATGCCCTCCTCGCGCGCCGAGCGACGGGCGAATTCCTTGGCGTCGGCCGGATCGACCTGGATCACGCCGTCCAGCAGGGCGGTGTGCAGATTAGCCGGGATGAAGCCCGCACCGATGCCCTGGATCGGGTGGGGCGAGGGCTGGCCGCCGGAGATGACGGGTGAGGTGGTCGGCTCCACCGCGAACACCTTCAGGCCGGGCCAGCGCTCCTTCAGCACCTGCGCGACGCCGGTGATGTGGCCGCCCGTGCCGACGCCGGTGATGATCGCGTCCAGCGGCGTATCCTGGAAATCCGCGAAGATCTCCTCGGCGGTGGTGCGCACATGGACGTCGACATTGGCCGGATTTTCGAACTGCTGGGGCATCCAGCTGCCGGGCGTGGCGTCGCAAATCTCGATCGCGCGCTCGATCGCGCCCTTCACGCCCTTCTCGCGCGGGGTCAGATCGAACGTGGCGCCGTAGGCCAGCATCAGGCGGCGACGCTCGACCGACATGCTCTCCGGCATGACGAGGATGATCTTGTAGCCCTTCACCGCCGCGACCATCGCCAGGCCGATGCCGGTATTGCCGCTGGTCGGCTCGACGATCGTGCCGCCCGGCTTCAGCGCGCCGGAGGCCTCGGCCGCTTCGATCATGGCCAGCGCGATGCGGTCCTTGATCGAACCGCCCGGATTGGTCCGTTCGCTCTTCACCCAGATTTCGGCGTCGGGGAACAGGCGGCCCAGCCGCACATGCGGGGTTCCGCCGATCGTCTCGAGTATCGTCGCTGCCTTCATGGTCGCACTTCCTCAGCCGGTTGAACGAGATGGGCCGGCGGCGCGAATGTCTTCGCCCGCCGCAATTCGGGAAAGAGGCGCGACCATAGCAGAGTTACGCCGATCGCGCCGATGCCGCCCGCCACGACCGCCGTGACGGGGCCGAGCAGGGCCGCGAGAAAACCGGATTCCGCCTCGCCCAGTTCGTTCGATCCCGAGATGAACAAGGAAGAGACGGCGCCGACGCGGCCGCGCATCTCGTTGGGCGTATAAAGCTGGATCAAAGACTGGCGGACGAACACCGAAACCATGTCGGCGGCGCCCAGCAAGGCGAGCGCGAGCAGCGACAGGGGCATCCAGGTGGAGAGGCCGAACAGCACCGTCATCGCGCCGAACACGCACACCGCCGCCAGCATCTTGATGCCGACATGATTTCGGAGCGGACGGAATCCGAGGAAGATGGCGGTGAGCATCGATCCGACCGCCGGCGCCGCGCGCAGATGGCCGAGGCCCGAGGCGCCGACATGCAGGATATCGCGGGCATAGACGGGCAGCATCGCGGTCGCCCCGCCGAGCAGCACGGCGAAGAGATCGAGGCTGATCGCGCCCAGCACCATCTTGTTGCGGCGGACATAATGGAGGCCGTCGATCATCTGGCGGAGCGGGCTCGCCCGCGCGATCGTGGTGCGCGGGATCGGCCGGATCAGCATCAGCATCGAGAAGGTGAGCAGGAAGCAGAAGGCGGCCACGCCGTAAGGCACGTCGGTATGGATCGCGTAGAGATAGCCGCCGAGCGCCGGACCCAGCACCGCGCCGGTCTGCCACGAGACGGAGCTGATCGCGATCGCCTGCGGCAGCACGGCGGGCGGCACGAGATTGGGCGCGAGCGCGCTCATCGCCGGATTGGCGAAGGCGCGCGCCACGCCCAGCAGAGCGGCGATCGTGAAGAGCGCGGGCAATGTGGTGGTGTGACGGAAGGCCATCAGCGTGAGCGCGATCGCGCAGGCGGCCTCCAACAGCGCCGTGAGTCGCACGATGAAGCGGCGATCGACCCGGTCGGCGACCCAGCCGACGACCAGAGTGAGCAGCGCCAGCGGCAGGAACTGGCAGAGGCCGATCATGCCGAGCTGGAAGGCGGCCTCGCGCGGCGCCATCGTTTCGCGGGCGATATCATAGACCTGCCAGGCGATGACGACGACCATCGAGGTCTGGGCGATCGTCGCCGAGAAACGGGCGATCCAGTAGCAGCGATAATCGCGGAAGGTGAGCGGGTGGGGGGGCTTCGCGGCCATGGTGCGGCCTTAGGACGGCGGATGCGCGGGTGGCAACGCAACTTCGCCTTTCCGGCAACAAAGCGACATAGTGGGTGGCGCGCGGGGTTGCCCCTGTCGCGAGGGCTGACCTAAGCGGACGCATGAGCGAAGTATCCGGGACAGAATACTCGGGGCCGGCGGCGTGGCGCCGCCGCGTGGCCACGATCGCAGGCGGCGTGCTGCTGGGACTGGCGGCCTTGGCCTTCGCGAGGCTGGCCGATGGCGCGCAGGAGCTGTTCGAGCGGATCGCGCATCCCCATCTCTGGCTGATCGCGGGCGCGGTGCCGTTCCTGTTCATGCTGGTGAGCTGGGTGACGATGCGCTGGTTCGCGGGCTCGCGCGGATCGGGCATCCCGCAGGTGATCGCCTTGGTGTCGAGCCCGGAGCAGGCGGGGACGAGCCCCTATCTGAAACTTCCCGTCGTGGTGGCGAAGACGGTGCTGACCTCGGTGATGCTGCTGGCGGGCGCGGCCGTGGGGCGCGAAGGGCCGACCGTACAGCTGGCCGCCGCGCTGAACGTGGCGGTCCACCGCTGGCTGCGCGTGCCGATCACGAGCGGCGTCGTGATCGCGGGCGGCGCCGCAGGCGTGGCGGCGGCGTTCAACACGCCGCTGGCCGGCGTCGCTTTCGCGATCGAGGAGCTGGCCGCCGCCTATGAGCAGAGGATGGCGGCGCTGGTGATGATGGCGGTGATGATCGCGGGCCTCGTCAGCCTCGGCATCGCCGGCGACTATGTCTATCTGGGGGCGGTCCACAGTCCGCTGCCGTTCCGCGTGGCTCTGGTGGTCACGCCGATCGCCGGGATTGCGGGCGGCGTGTGCGGCGGGCTGTTCAGCCGGGCGATGCTGTTCGCGCTGAAGCCGGGCCAGTCGCTGCTCCATCGCCTGCGCTCGCGTCCGGTGCTGTTCGCGGGGGCGTGTGGCGCGATCGTCGCGGCGATGGGCGTGCTGAGCCACGGATCGAGCTGGGGGACGGGCTATGCGACCACGCGCGAACTGGTGGAGGGTGTGCCGCAGGCGTGGTGGATGATCGTGCCGCGCGCGATCGCCACGATCGCGACGGCGGTGAGCGGTGCTCCGGGCGGCATTTTCGCGCCGTCGCTCTCGGTGGGGGCGGAACTGGGCAATGTGCTCGCGCATCTGTTGCCGGGCACGCCTTTGGGGCCGGTCGTGCTGCTCGGCATGATCGCTTACTTTACCGGCGTGGTGCGCGCGCCGCTGACGGCGGTGGTGATCATCGCCGAGGCGACGGGCAGCCACCAGCTCGTCATCCCGCTCTTCGCCTCAGCCCTGATCGCGGACGCGGCGAGCGGCTTCGTCGCGCCGGAGAAGCTGTATCACGGGCTGTCGCTGGGCTTCGTGCGGGAGCTGAAGGAGATGCGGGCGGCGGAGGAAGTGGAGCGCGAGGAATCTACTCCCGCCTGACCGGCGTGGTGCGATTTCGCTGCCATATCCAAGTCGTCATTGCGAGCGCAGCGAAGCAATCCAGTCCCGCACTGTCGGAGCTGGATCGCTTCGCTGCGCTCGCAATGACGAATGTCTCGGAGCCCCGACAGCATTGAGCCTGCCGGAGCGACCGCCTGCCCGAAGGAAGAGCGGTGCTTCGACAGGCTCAGCACAAACGATAGTGGGGAGAGCGCCCGACCTTACTGGTCGAGGAAGCTCCGCATCTTGCGGCTGCGGCTCGGGTGCTTCAGCTTGCGGAGCGCCTTCGCCTCGATCTGGCGGATGCGCTCGCGGGTCACCGAGAATTGCTGGCCCACTTCCTCCAGCGTGTGATCGGTGTTCATGCCGATGCCGAAGCGCATGCGCAGCACGCGCTCCTCGCGCGGGGTGAGCGAGGCGAGGACGCGGGTGACCGTTTCCTTCAAATTCGCCTGGATCGCCGCATCCACCGGGATGATCGCATTCTTGTCCTCGATGAAATCGCCCAAGTGCGAGTCCTCCTCGTCGCCGATCGGCGTTTCGAGGGAGATCGGCTCCTTGGCGATCTTCATCACCTTGCGGACCTTCTCGAGCGGCATCGAGAGGCGCTCGGCCAGCTCTTCCGGGGTCGGCTCGCGGCCGGTCTCGTGGAGGAACTGACGGCTGGTGCGGACGAGCTTGTTGATCGTCTCGATCATGTGGACCGGGATACGGATCGTGCGCGCCTGATCCGCGATCGAGCGCGTGATCGCCTGACGGATCCACCAGGTGGCGTAGGTGCTGAACTTGTAGCCGCGGCGATATTCGAACTTATCGACCGCCTTCATCAGGCCGATATTGCCCTCCTGAATGAGATCCAGGAACTGCAGGCCACGGTTCGTATATTTCTTCGCGATCGAGATCACGAGACGCAGGTTCGCCTCGACCATTTCCTTCTTGGCGATGCGCGCCTCGCGCTCGCCCTTCTGGACCATGTTGACGATGCGGCGGAACTCGGTGAGCGCCATGCCGGTCGCCTGCGCGATTTCGGCGATCTCGGCGCGTACGCGCTCGACGGCGACGCCCTCGTTCGTGGCGAAGGCGGTCCACTTCTTGTCGATCGTGCCGACGCGCTCCAGCCAGCCTTCCTCGGTCTCATGACCGACATAGCGGTCCAGGAAGTCCTTGCGGTTGACCTTGTGGCGCTCGGCCAGACGCAGCATCTGGCCGCCCAGCGCCGTCAGGCGGCGGTTGAACGAATAGAGCTGGTCGACGAGATGCTCGATCTTCGCGCCGTGGAACTTGACGCTCTCCACCTCGGCGGTGAGGTCCTCGCGCAGCTTCTGATATTTGGCTTCCTGCGCGGCGGGGAAATCGTCGCCCACGCCCATCGCGGCGACGCGCGCCGCCTGTACCTTGGCGAAGCTGCGATAGAGATCGGTGATGGTCGCGAAGCGCTCCAGCGCCTGCGGCTTCAGCTGCTCCTCCATCTGGGCGAGGCTGAGCGTGTTATCCTCTTCGTCGTCGTCCGACGGGCGCGGCGGGCGGGCGCCGCCCTGGCCGTCCTCATCCTCGTCGCCGTCGACGGAAGCTTCCTCCGGCTCTTCCTCTTCCTTGAAGGAGGGGCCGGCCGACTTCTCGCTGATCTCGCCCGAATCGTCGTCCTCGGCGCCTTCCACCTGCTCGGCGGTCGGGCCCTTGGAGACCATCGCGTCGAGATCGAGGATCTCGCGCAACTGCATCGTGCCTTCGTTGAGCTGGGTCGACCAGTCGATGATGGCGTTGAAGGTGATCGGGCTTTCGCACAGCCCCTGAATCATCGTGTCGCGTCCGGCCTCGATGCGCTTGGCGATGGCGATCTCGCCCTCGCGCGACAGCAGCTCCACAGCGCCCATCTCGCGCAGATACATGCGGACGGGATCGTCGGTGCGATCGACCGTCTCCTTCTTCGGCGTGGCGGCCGTGAAGGTGGTGACCTCGCCCGAGCCGTCGTCGCTCTGCTCGTCGTCGGAATCGTCGTTCTGGGGCTGCTGCTCGCCGTCCTCGCCCGCATCCTCATTCTCGACGATGTTGACGCCCATCTCGTTGATGGCCGCCATCACATCCTCGATCTGCTCGGAGGACATCTGATCCTGCGGCAGCGCCTCGTTCAGCTCATCATAGGTGATGTAGCCGCGCTTCTTGGCGCGGGCGATCAGCTTCTTGAGGCTGGCCTCGTTCAGATCGATGAGGGGCGCATCGCCGCCATCACCGCCGTCACCGCTGCCATTTGCCACCGCCACGTTTGTCTTCGCCATCTGCTGCTTCGATCCCGATGCACGTGCGTTGCAAGAACGCTTCTACTCGTCTTCCGGCCCCAACAAAGCGAGGAGCCGCTGTTCGGCTTCGGCCCTTTCGAGCGTCAGCCTCTGCTGTTCGGCAAACGCCGCCTCGTCGGTCGAGGCAGCGAACGCCCTAGTCGCCTCCGCGAGCGCCGCGTCGATCGCGGGTCGCGTCGCCAGCACCTCGATCGCCTCTCCCAGGTCGCGCGCCGCACGCAATGGATCCGCATCGCTGCGGAGGAAGGAAAAGGCAAGTCCGTTGGTGCCGAGTAGCCGATTTGCGGTGCTACCGACACCAGCTCTGCCCAATATGTGGGCGATGTCGGTGCTTTCAAGCGATCCCTGCGTCACGATCGCATCCACCATGGCGTCGCGCAGGCCCGACAGCGCCTCGTCGGGCAGGGGAAGCCCAGAAAGCGCCTCGGCATGATCGCCGATCAGTTCGGGCCGGAGGATGAGCCCGGCCAGCACCGCGCGGGCCAGCATCAGATCGATCCCGCCGCGACCGATCGCGCGGGCGGGCTCGGTCGCGGGGCGGAGCGGGGGCTGGAAGCCGCCGGAGCGGCCGCCGCGTCCGAACGGGCGCTGGCCACCGCTTCGGAAATTCTGGCCTCCGCCCCCGCCACGATAGGGCTCGGGCGGCGCGGCGGCATAGAGCGCGTCGAAGCGGCGGCGGAATTCGCTCTGATATTGTTCGCGCACATTGCCGTCGGCGATCGTGCGGGCGAGATCGCCCAGCCGCTGGCGCAGGCCCGCGCGTGCCTCGGGCGTGGTGAGCGGCGCGGCGGCGAGTTCGCTCTCCCAGATCAGGTCGACGAGCGGCTTGGTATTGGCCAGCACGGCCTCGACGGCGGGCGCGCCGCCCGATTTCACCAGATCGTCCGGATCCTGCCCCGCCGGCAGCGTGGCGAAGGCGAGGCTGCGGCCGGGCGCGATCATCGGCAGCGCGCGATGCGCGGCGCGCACGGCGGCCTTCTGCCCGGCCTTGTCGCCGTCGAGGCACAGGATCGGGATTTCGGCCAGCCGCCACATCCGCTCCAGCTGATGCTCGGTGACGGCGGTGCCGTTGGGCGCGACCGCCTCGTCGATCCCGGCCTTGGCCAGCCCGATCACGTCCATATAGCCTTCCACGACGATCAGCCGCCCGGCCTTGCGCGAGGCGGGCCCGGCGCGATCGACGTTGAACAGGGTGCGGCCCTTGTCGAACAGGGGCGTATCGGGCGAATTCAGATATTTGGGCTCGCCCTGATCCAGGATGCGGCCGCCGAACGCGATCGTGCGCCCGCGCTGGTCCCGGATCGGGATCATCAGGCGGCCGCGAAAGCGATCGTAAGGCTCCTTCTCCTCGACCTTGATGAGCAGGCCGGCTTCCACCAGCGTGTCATCGCCGAAGCTGGCGAGGGCGGATTTGAGCTTGCCGCGCGCATCCGGCGCGAAGCCGATGCCGAACGCCTTGGCCAGCGGCTCGGAAATGCCGCGCTTCTGGAGATAGGCGCGCGCATCCGCCCCGCCGATGCCCTGCAATTGTTCCGTGAACCAGCGCGCGGCGGCCTCGCTCGCACTGGTGAGGCCGGTCGCGCGCTCGGCCCGCTCGGCGGAGCGGGGATCGGGTGCGGGCATGTCGAGCCCGGCGGCGGCCGCCAGCTCCTTCACCGCATCGATGAAGGGCAGGCCGCGCGCCTCCGTCAGGAAACGGATCGCGTCGCCGTGCGCCGAGCAGCCGAAGCAGTGATAGAAGCCCTTGTCGTCATTGACGTAGAAGCTGGGGGTCTTCTCGTCGTGGAACGGGCAGCAGCCTTTATACTCGCGCCCGGCCTTGGTGAGTTTCACCGAGCGGCCGATGAGCGCGGACAGATGCGTGCGGGCGCGGAGCTCGTCGAGGAATTGGGGGGAGAGGGTCATGCGTTCAAAACCTCCCCTCCCGCTTGCGGGAGGGGCTGGGGGTGGGCAGGCACGCGTTCGGCAAGCGCGGCGCTGATGGAGAGCAGGATGCCTTCGAGCGTCTCCATGACCTCGGCATTGCTAAACCGGATAACGCGATAACCTTCGCTCTCGAGCCAATCGGTGCGCTGTTGATCCGCCTCGATCCTCAGATCATGGCTGTATCCATCGAGTTCGACGATCAGCTTCCGGTCCCGACACAAAAAATCGACGACGTAAGAGCCGATCGGCATCTGGCGGCTGAATTTGTGCCCGCAGAGTTGGCGGCGCGCGAGACAGTGCCAAAGGCGACGCTCGGCCGGCGTAGCGGCGTGGCGAAGGGCTTTTGCGGTTTGCGTGTCGCGCGATTTGAAGGTCGGCTTGCCCACCCCCAACCCCTCCCGCAAGCGGGAGGGGAGCGCAACCGATTCGCGTGACGCCCGCGCGTCAGATCACCCCAGCCGCGCCTTCACCAGCCCGCTGGCCTTGGCCATGTCCATCTGGCCCGCGAAACGCTCCTTCAGCGCGGCCATCACGCGGCCCATGTCCTTCACGCTGTCCGCGCCCAGTTCGGTCGCCAGCGCGTCGATCGCGGCCTTGGCCTCGTCCTCGCTCATCTGCTTCGGCAGGAATCGCTCGATCACGGCGAGTTCGCCTTCTTCGGCGGCCGCCAATTCCTCGCGACCGCCCTTGCGAAACATTTCGATCGATTCGCGGCGCTGCTTGATCATTTTTTGCAGGACTTCGGTGACCAGAAGGTCGTCATCCGGCGCGCTCGACGCGGTGCGCAGCTCGATGTCGCGATTCTTGATCGCGGCCTGAATCAGGCGCGTCGCGGCCACCGTGGCCTTGTCGCCACCCTTCATGGCGGCAATCTGCGCCGCCTTCACGTCGTCTCGGATCATATCGCTCTCGAATGTCGGAAAGGCGGAGAGATAGCCCAGCGGGCCGGCATTTGGTAGAGTTGACCCTGCCACCGAGGGGGGGTAGCGGGCGACCCTTAGCGACATCGCAACAATCAAACGGAGTGCCCGCCCAACATGGCTGACGCCACGCCTCAACGCGCGCCTGAAGGAGCGACAGGAGTTCTGGTCCTTGGTGACGGCACCGTCATCTGGGGCAAGGGATTCGGTGCCGAAGGCGCTTCCGTGGGCGAAGTGTGCTTCAACACGGCGATGACCGGCTATCAGGAGGTGATGACCGATCCCTCCTATGCGGGCCAGATCGTGAATTTCACCTTCCCGCATATCGGCAATGTCGGCGCCAATGCCGAGGACGTGGAGGCGATCAACCCGCACGCGCTGGGCTGCATCGTTCGCGAGGACGTGACCGATCCCTCCAATTTCCGGTCGACGCAGGGCTTCGACGCCTGGCTGCGCTCGAACGGCCGCATCGGTCTGGCGGGTGTCGATACGCGTGCGCTGACCCGCGCCATCCGCATCCAGGGCGCGCCCAACGGCGTGATCGCGCACAATGCGAAGGGCGAGTTCGATCTGGACGCGCTGAAGCGCCAGGCGCGCGAGTGGCCGGGCCTGGAGGGCATGGACCTCGCGATCGAGGTGTCGGCCACGCAGAGCTACACGTGGGATGACGGGCTGTGGACGCTGGGCGAGGGCTATGCGGCCCACGCCGCGAACCCGGACGGCCCGCATGTCGTCGCGATCGATTATGGCCTGAAGCGGAACATCCTGCGCAATCTCGTCGCCGCCGGTGCGCGCGTGACGGTGGTGCCCGCGACCGCGACCTTCGAGGACGTGATGGCGCACCAGCCGGACGGCGTGTTCCTCTCGAACGGCCCCGGCGATCCGGCCGCGACCGGCACCTATGCCGTGCCGGTGATCCAGGCGCTGCTGAAGATCGCCAAGCCCATCTTCGGCATCTGCCTCGGCCACCAGCTGCTGGGCCTTGCCGTGGGTGCGAAGACCGAGAAGATGCATCAGGGCCATCGCGGCGCGAACCATCCGGTGAAGCGCAGCGACGACGGGCGGGTGGAGATCACCAGCATGAATCACGGCTTCGCGGTCGTGACCGAATCGCTGCCGGCCAATGCCGAGCCGACCCATGTCTCGCTGTTCGACGGCAGCCTCGCCGGCCTGCGCCTGACGGACAAGCCCGCTTTCTCGGTGCAATATCACCCGGAGGCGAGCCCCGGCCCGCAGGACAGCCACTATCTGTTCGAGCAGTTCGTGCGCCAGCTCCCAAAGGCGGCAGCGTGATGGCGACGCGCGGCGTAAACGCGCCGTTAACGAGCGTGCATACCGTTTTTGTTAATGCTGCAAGTGCGAACGGAGCGGAATTTCCCGCTTTTCGGACATTCCTTGCATGATCGCCTCGCTTGCCCTCGCCGTCTCCACCGCCTCGGTTCTGTTCCGGGCCTATGTTCCGCCGCACATGGCGTCGGACGGAGTGCGCTATGAGGTGCGGGCGGCGGCGTCGGTCGATCTGCCGGGCTCGATGAAGACCTGCGGGATCGACGATTTCGAACGGGTCGCCGTCGATGGCGCCGGCCAGACCTACAAATTCGCCGTGACGCGCAGCACCGAGGCCAATGCTCAGTGCCTGCGCGCTCGCCTGCCCCAGGATGCGCGGATCCAGCCGCGCGACAATTGGATGACGAATGCCCAAGCGGACTGATATCTCCTCGATCCTCATCATCGGCGCCGGCCCGATCGTCATCGGTCAGGCCTGCGAGTTCGATTATTCGGGTACGCAGGCCTGCAAGGCGCTGCGCGAGGAGGGCTATCGCATCATCCTCGTCAATTCGAATCCCGCGACGATCATGACCGATCCGGACATGGCGGACGCGACCTATATCGAGCCGATCACGCCCGAGATCGTCGCCAAGATCATCGAGAAGGAGCGTCCCGATGCGGTGCTGCCGACGATGGGCGGCCAGACCGCGCTGAACACCGCATTGGCGCTGTTCCATGACGGCACGCTGGAGAAATATGGCGTCCAGATGATCGGCGCCGATGCCGAGGCGATCGACAAGGCCGAGGACCGGCTGAAGTTCCGCGACGCGATGGACAAGATCGGGCTGGAATCCCCGCGCAGCCGCATCGCCCACACGATCGACGAGGCGCTGGAGGCGCTGGACTTCGTCCAGTTGCCCTCGATCATCCGCCCCAGCTTCACGATGGGCGGGCAGGGCGGCGGCATCGCCTATAACCGCCAGGAATTCATCGAGATCGTCACCAACGGGCTCGACCTTTCGCCGACCACCGAAGTCCTCGTCGAGGAGAGCGTCCTCGGCTGGAAGGAATATGAGATGGAGGTGGTGCGGGATCGCAACGACAATTGCATCATCATCTGCTCGATCGAGAATGTGGACCCGATGGGCATCCACACCGGTGACTCGATCACCGTCGCGCCGGCGCTGACGCTGACCGACAAGGAATATCAGATCATGCGGAACGCGAGCATCGCGGTCCTGCGTGAAATCGGCGTGGAAACAGGCGGTTCGAACGTTCAGTTCGCGGTGAATCCGAAGGACGGCCGTCTCGTCGTGATCGAGATGAACCCGCGCGTGTCGCGCTCCTCCGCGCTCGCGTCGAAGGCGACGGGCTTCCCGATCGCGAAGGTCGCGGCGAAGCTGGCGGTGGGCTACACGCTCGACGAGATCGACAACGACATCACCGGCGCGACGCCGGCCAGCTTCGAGCCGACGATCGACTATGTCGTCACCAAGATTCCGCGCTTCGCCTTCGAGAAGTTCAAGGGCGCGAGCGATCACCTGACCACGGCGATGAAGTCGGTGGGCGAGGTGATGGCGATCGGCCGCAACATCCACGAGAGCCTGCAGAAGGCGCTGCGCGGTCTGGAGACGGGGCTTTCGGGGCTCAACATCGTCGATCGCCTGCAGGGCGCGCCGCGCCCCGAGATCGAGGCGGCCCTGGCCGAGCCGACGCCGGACCGGCTGCTGATCGCGGCGCAGGCGCTGCGTGAGGGCTTCACCGTCGCCGACGTGTGCCACATCGCCAAATATGATCCGTGGTTCATCACGCGGCTGAGCGAGATCGTCGAGGCCGAGGCCGTGGTGTGCCGCGACGGCCTGCCCAACGATGCCGCCGGCATGCGCCGGCTGAAGGCGATGGGCTTCTCCGACAAGCGCCTCGCCTTCCTGTCGCTCCAGTCCGCCAACCTCGCCGGCATGAGCCGCGAGCAGGCGCGCGGATCGGGCATCGTCCACGATGCGATCAAGAGCATGTCGGGCGGCGTGACCGAGGCCGAGGTGCGCGCGCATCGCCACAAGCTGGGCGTGCGGCCGGTCTTCAAGCGGATCGACACCTGCGCCGCCGAGTTCGAGGCGAAGACGCCCTACATGTATTCCACCTACGAGGCGCCGAGCTTCGGGGAGCCGGAGAATGAGGCCGTCCCGAGCGATCGTCGCAAGATCGTGATCCTGGGCGGCGGGCCGAACCGGATCGGGCAGGGCATCGAATTCGATTATTGCTGCTGCCACGCCTGCTTCTCGCTGAGCGATGCGGGCTATGAGACGATCATGGTCAACTGCAATCCGGAGACGGTGAGCACCGACTATGACACGTCCGACCGCCTCTATTTCGAGCCGTTGACGGCCGAGGACGTGCTGGAGATCCTGCATGTCGAGATGAGCCGGGGCGAGCTGGTCGGCGTGATCGTGCAGTTTGGCGGGCAGACCCCGCTGAAGCTGGCGCAGGAGCTGGAAAAGGCCGGTATCCCGATCCTGGGCACCAGCCCGGACGCGATCGATCTGGCCGAGGATCGCGAGCGCTTCGCGGCTCTGGTCGAGAAGCTCGGCCTCAAGCAGCCCGCCAACGGCATCGCCCGCAGCCGGGAAGAGGCGATCGCGGTGGCCGAGCGGATCGGCTATCCGGTGCTGACGCGCCCCTCCTACGTGCTGGGCGGCCGGGCGATGGAAGTCGTCGAGACGCAGGCGCAGCTGGAGCAATATATCACCACCGCCGTGCTGGTGTCGGGCGACAGCCCGGTGCTGATCGACCGCTATCTGCGCGACGCGACCGAAGTGGATGTCGATGCGATCTGCGACGGCACCGACGTCGTGATCGCGGGCGTGATGCAGCATATCGAGGAAGCGGGCGTCCATTCGGGCGACAGCGCCTGCTCGCTGCCGCCGCACAGCCTGCCCAAGAATATCGTCGCCGAGATCGAGCGGCAGGCCGATGCCTTGGCCCGCGCGCTGAACGTGAAGGGGCTGATGAACGTCCAGTTCGCGGTGAAGGATGGCGAGGTCTATCTGATCGAGGTGAACCCGCGCGCCAGCCGCACCGTGCCGTTCGTGGCCAAGGCGGTGGGGGCGCCGATCGCCAAGATCGCGGCGCGCGTGATGGCTGGCGAGAAGCTGGCCGCGCTGCCGAAGATCGATCTGGACGTGAAGCATTCGGCCGTGAAGGAGGCCGTCTTCCCCTGGGCACGCTTCCCCGGCGTCGATCCGGTCCTCTCGCCCGAAATGAAGAGCACGGGTGAAGTGATGGGAATCGATCGCGATTTCGCGACCGCCTTCGCCAAGAGTCAGCTGGGCGCGGGCACCGTGCTGCCGAAGAGCGGCACCGTGTTCGTCTCGGTCAAGCCGTCCGACAAGACGGTGGTGGAACCGGCCGTACGCAAGCTGATCGATCTCGGCTTCGAGATCGTGGCGACGACCGGCACCGCCGAATATCTGCGCGAGCATGGCCTGACGGTGGAGACGGTGAACAAGGTGGCGCAGGGCCGCCCGCACATCGTGGACCGGATGAAGGACGGCGATATCGCGCTCGTCCTGAACACCACCGAGGGCTGGCAGAGCCTGCAGGACAGCAAATCCATCCGCGCGTCCGCGCTGCAGGGGCGCATCCCTTACTTCACCACGGCGGCCGCCGGCGTGGCGGCGGTGGATGCGATTGCCGCGATGCGGGATCGCACGCTTGAAGTGCGCTCGCTCCAATCCTATCATGCGTGATCGCGCCGCCTCCCGACATCGTTAGGATGGTGCGTCGCCGAGAGGCGGCGCGGGGTGACGCTATTACGAAGTGAAGGGATGAGTGCCGATGGCGACCGACGAGAAGATGCCGATGCTGGCGGAGGGCTACGACATGCTCAACGCTGACCTCGCGCGTCTCAAAATCGAACGGCCGCAGATCATCGATGCGATCGAGGAAGCGCGCGCCCATGGCGACCTTTCCGAAAACGCGGAATATCATGCGGCCAAGGAACGGCAGGGCCAGGTGGAGGCGATGATCGCCGACATCGAGGACAAGCTCTCCCGCGCGCTCATCATCGATCCCAAGACGCTCTCGGGCGACAAGGTGGTGTTCGGCGCGACCGTCCATCTGCTGGACGAGGACGACAAGCCGGTGAAGTATCAGATCGTCGGCCAGACCGAGGCGGACGCGAAGGTCGGCCGGATCAGCTTCTCCTCGCCGCTGGCGCGCGCGCTGATCGGCCGCAAGGTGGACGACGACGTGGAAGTGACGGTGCCGTCGGGCGACCGTTATTATGTCGTCTCGCGCATCGAATTCATCTGACGCGCCTCGGGCAGGGGCGTGATGGCAAAGTCCCGCCGTTTGGTTCGAGCAGCATCGAGCGCAGCCGAGATGCGACCGTCGAGAATCCTTCTCGACTGCGTTCTCGGCAAGCTCGAACTTCGCTCGAAGCGAACGGATGGGGTGGCTTCCCAGAATTTCTGACCGCCGGAGCCGGATACCATGCGTAGCGAGCCGCCCCGTGCGACCCTGATGCTGGGCGCCGCCATCGCGGCCGCCTATGCCCTGTTCGGTCTGGCCGGACAGTCCGAAAGCGCCGCGCTTCTCGGCGGTTTCATCCCCGCGCGCATCGGCGGGCCGCCGATGCCGGACGCGCTGCCGGTGTGGCTCACGCCGCTGAGCGCGACGCTGCTGCATGGCGGCATCATCCACCTCGTCTTCAATCTGCTGATGCTCGGCTATTGCGGCAAGGAGACGGAGGTGGCGCTGGGGCCGGGATCGATCATCCTGCTGTTCCTGGTGGGCGCCTTCGCCTCGGCCGGCATGCAATATGCGGTGGACCCTCACAGCACCGTGCCGATGATCGGCGCGTCCGGCGCGATCTCCGCGATCGTGGGCGCCTATGCGATCCTCTACGGCAAGCCCCGCGAAACCAAGCTGCCGCCCGAAGTGGCACGCTGGGCGCATATCGCCTGGCTGGCGGCGGCGTGGATCGTGCTGCAGCTGCTGGTGGGCTTTGCCGGGCGGCTGGACGGCATGGCGGTGGCCGCCGCGGCGCATATCGGCGGCTTCCTCGCCGGGCTGCTGATGGCGCGGCCGCTGCTGCGGTGGCGCTATCGCTCCGCCTGAGGGGCTGGGCTTCCGTATTCGGCTCTCCTGATGGGTCGTGCCGATCAGGTTTGAGCGCGCAGCCGATACCCTGTCGTTCGTGCTGAGCCTGTCGAAGCACGTGCTCCGAGTACATCGCTTGCAGCCCGTCCTTCGACTTCGCTCAGGACGAACGGGAAGAGGGGCGTTTCAGTTCAATCTCAGGCCCGGTGGGCAGGAGAGGGGAGTCTCGCGACCGCGTGGCAGAACCGGTCCGAGCAACACCGTGGATCCCGACTTCGTGGGGTGGACGGTATGCGAGGTAGGGAGAAGGCCTTCGGACGCCTTTGATTTCATGGTGAAAATGCGATGAGCCGAACAGGGTGAGCGCGAAATTAACCAGAAGCGGAGGTTCTTTGGCAATGCGCGGCCGCATAACCACGATTTCGCCGCGTGGCGGCAGACCCGACCCAACGGAGACCGACATGACCTTCCTTCGCAAGCTCGCCGGCAACCGCCGCGGCGCCACCGCCATCGAATATGGCCTGATCGCCGCCCTGATCGCCGTTGCGGCGATCGGCGCGATGTCCACGCTCGGCACCAAGCTCAAGAACACCTTCTCCAATGTTTCCAACAACATGAACGCGCAGTAAAACGCGCATTCCGGCGCGGGCGAGGCCTGCGCCGTTGGAGGACGAAGAGGCCCGGCTGCCCTTGGAGGGCGGCCGGGCCTTTCTCGTTCAGGGAGCGGCGCACGTGTTCCGCTCGACAAAAACAATCCGAAAGCGCAATCAAGCAATCCAATGCGAGTCCAATGTCGCAAGATGCTGGTCGCGCGAATGGGGTTTGGTAGCGTCAAGTGAGGGAGATGCGCGATGCGGATGACGGTAATTGGTGCGGGGATCGTGGTGCAGATGCTGGTGGCGGGGGCGGCGGAGGCCGCGCCATCGCGCGACGTGACCGTCACTTTCTTCGCGGAGCGCGCGCTGAAGACCGAGGTGGGGGAGCGCACGCTCGTCTGCGGCAATGGCGGCGTGCACATGCGGGGTCGCGCGACGCCTTATTATGTCCGGTCGCAATCGTCCTGCCCGACGGGGCCGCACAGCATCCCGAGCACGGTGAGCTGCCATTTCACGCAGGCCGGGTGCTCCGCAAATCTGGCGCGGATGATCCCGGAGACGCCGAAGAAGCCCGGCAAGGCGCCGCATAAGGGGATGTGAGGCGGGTATGGTCGTGGCGAGGTGGGGCGTCAGAAGGCGCCGGCCTCGCGCGATCCACCCCTGGCGCCTCCCTTCCCGGGAAGCGGGATCAGATCCGCGCCGCCTCACGGAAAGAGATCAGGCGGCGGCTGCGTTCGTCCCAGAGGGTGAGGCTGATCGTCTTCAGGCTCTGGCGCAGCGTCAGCCGGCTCATCTCGCGCAGCTGGGGGGCGGCGCGCAGCACGTTCTGCAGCCGATAGAAGGGGATCGTGCTGCACAGGTGATGCACGTGATGCACGCCGATATTGGCGCTGAACCAGCGCAGCACCGGCGGCAGCTCATAATAAGAGCTGCCCTCCAGCGCGGCTTTCTGGAAGGACCAGCCGTCGGCGTGATCCCAGCTCGTCTGCTCGAACTGGTGCTGGATGTAGAACAGCCAGATACCGATCGTCGCCGCGATCAGGATGACCGGCAGGTGGACGAGGAAGAAGGCCGGCGCGCCGAAGGCGAAGATCAGCCCGCCGACCAGCGCGGCGATCGCCACGTTGGTGCCCATCACGCTGATCCACAGCTGGCGGGATTTCCACGCCGGGCCGGTCGGCAGGCGGTGGACCAGCAGGAACTGGAAAGCGGGGCCGAGCAGGAACAGGGTGACCGGGTTGCGGTACATCCGATAGCGTAGCTGGCCCCAGGGCGAGAGACGGCGATATTCGGCGAGCGTCAGCGTATCGATGTCGCCCACGCCGCGCCGATCGAGATTGCCGGTGCCGGCATGATGCTGGGCATGGGCGCGGCGCCAGAATTCATAGGGCGTGAGCGTCAGGACGCCGATCGCGCGGCCGAGCCAGCCATTCGCCTTGCGGCTGCGGAAGAAGGAGCCATGGCCGCAATCATGCTGGATCATGAACAGGCGCAGCAGGAAGCAGCCCGCCGGGATCGTCAGCAGCAGGCCCGCCCAGATCTGCGCGCGCACCAGCAGCATCGCCGTGAGCCACAAGGCCACCAGCGGCACCGCCGTGATCGTCAGCTCCGTCAGCGCGCGCGGATTGTTGGCGACGCGGAAGGGGGCGAGCGCCTTCACCAGACGCGATACGTCCAGCGGCGGGGTGGTTTCCGGCATCGTCCGATCGGGGGTGTGCGCGGCGGATGCGGCGTCGCGCTTCAGAGACTGGGCGAGAATGGAAATGGCTTTCTGAGGGATGGGCGGGCGGGGCGAAGAACGGGGATGTGCAGGAATGCCCCTATGACGGGAATGCGTGAAGAAGAAGGTCCCATATCGTTACTTTTTTGCAGACCGGCACGCGCGACGGCATTTTTCCGCCATTCCGTCGATGAAAAGGGGAGGGTGAACCCCCGCGAGAGACGGTGAAGATCGGGAGGAATCGGGTGAGGAGGCCGATTCCCGTCCCGGGCGAAAAACGCGCCGCGCTTCCACCTTGAACGATCCTTCTCTAAGGGACCGGAATGCCCCTTCCCATCGTTGCCATCGTCGGCCGGCCTAATGTCGGCAAATCGACCCTGTTCAATCGCCTTGTCGGCAAGCGCCTCGCGCTCGTCGACGACCAGCCCGGCGTGACGCGCGATCGCCGCGAGGGAGAGGCGACGCTGCTCGGCATGGATTTCCGCGTCTTCGATACGGCGGGGTTCGAGGACGAGGATCCCGATACGCTGCCGGGCCGGATGCGCGCCCAGTCCGAGGCGGCGGTGGGCGACGCCGACGTGGCCTTGTTCCTGATCGATGCGCGCGCCGGCGTGACCCCGCTCGACGAGACGATCGCGCGCTTCCTGCGGACATCGGACACGCCGATCGTGATGCTGGCCAACAAGGCCGAGGGCAAAGCGGGCGAGAGCGGCGTGCTGGAGGCCTATTCGCTGGGCTTCGGCGATCCCATCCCCTTTTCGGCCGAACATGGCGAAGGCATCGTCGATCTGTTCGAGGCTTTGCGCCCCTATGTGGAGCGCGAGGAGCCCGAGGAAGAGGAGTATGAGCTGGAGGGCGACCGGCCCGATGGCCCGCTGAAGCTCGCCATCGTCGGCCGCCCGAATGCGGGCAAGTCGACGCTGATCAACCGGATGCTGGGCGAGGATCGCCTGATCACGGGGCCCGAGGCGGGCATCACGCGCGATTCGATCGCGGTGGAGTGGGAATGGCAGGGGCGGCCGGTACGGCTGGTGGATACGGCGGGGCTGCGGCGGCGCGCGAAGGTGGAGGACAAGCTGGAGAAGCTCTCCGCCGCCGACACGCAGCGCTCGATCGACTTCGCCGAGGTGGTCGTGCTGCTGCTGGACGCGACGCGCGGGCTGGAGGCGCAGGACCTTCGCATCGCGGCGCAGGTGCTGGAAGAAGGCCGCGCGCTGATGATCGCGATCAACAAATGGGACGTGGCGGAAAATCCGCCCAGCCTGTTCCAGGGCGTGCGCGCGGCGCTGGAGGAAGGGCTCGCGCAGGTGAAGGGCCTGCCGCTGCTGACCGTCTCGGCCGAAACCGGGCGCGGGATCGACCAATTGGTGGAAGCCGCTTTCTCGATCCGCGACGAATGGTCGAAGCGTGTCACGACCGGCCAGCTCAACCGCTGGTTCGAAAAGGCGATCGAGGCCAATCCGCCGCCCGCCCCCGGCGGCAAGCGCATCAAGCTGCGCTACCTGACGCAGGCGCGCACGCGGCCGCCGAGCTTCATCCTGTTCGGCACGCGCGTGGACCAGCTGCCGGAAAGCTATCGCCGCTATCTGGTGAACGGCATCCGGCGTGATCTGGGCTTCCAGGGCGTGCCGGTGCGACTCACGGTGCGCGCGCCGAAGAATCCGTTCGGAAATTGACCGAAGACGCCTTCGTCGACGCGCGCGGGATGCGATGTCCCTGGCCCGCGCTGCGGCTGGCGAAGGCGATGCGGACGGCGGTGCGCGTAAGGATAGCGGCCGACGATCCGCGCGCAGCCGCAGAATTCCGGGCTCTTTGCGAAGAACAGGGCTGGTCTATCGTCCCGGAACGAAAGGATTTCATCGTAACCCGAGCGATGGAAGGAAAGCCTTAACCCAATCTGGCGCACATCGGCCTTGAGCGCGCAGGGGCGTGGGATGGGCCAATGTACGAGCACGACAGCAACATCGTCGATCAGGAGCGGTTCAAGCAGGCGCGGGCCGAGCTGGGGGACAGTTTCGTCCGGATCCTGAGCTATTATCGCGAAGACGGCGCCAAGGTGATCGACGAGATCGAGCGCGCGGCACGGGCGCGCAACGCGACCAGCCTCGTCCGTCCGGCGCATACGCTGAAAGGCGATTCGCTGATGGTGGGCGCCGAGGCGCTCGGCCTTGTGGCCGAGGAGATCGAGAAAGCGGCGCGCCTCTCGGTCGAGCATCACGACTTTCCCGATCATATGCTGCCGAAGGTGCGCGGACTGCGCGACCTGTTCGCGCGCACGATCGCCTTCTTCGAACAGGAGATGGCGGAACGCGCGCCGGTGGTGCCGATGGTGGCGCCGCGCCGGCCGGGTGGCTTCGGCCGCAAGGTGGTGGCGCGATAGAATAGACTGCAGCGGGGGCCGCAGGGCGGCCGGCCATTCGCAGCGCCTTCCGGGGCAGCGCGATGGCCGGCCGCTTTTTTTGTTTCAGGGGTTCGTCGAACGCGCGACGTACTCCGGCGGAAGCCGGAGCCCAGGGCTGCAAGCGTTGCGATCGAAGCTCTGGGCTCCTGCGTTCGCGGGAGTACGGGTTACAAGGGCGTGGCGCCGATCAATGCGCCTCTTCGTCGGCCGCCTTGGACTGCAGCTGGACATAGTTCTGGATGCCCATGCGCGCGATCATGTCGAACTGGCGCTCCAGATAATCGACATGCTCTTCCTCGTTATCGAGGATGCGCTTGAACAGATCGCGGCTGATATAGTCGCGCACCTTCTCGCAATGCTCGATCGCGTCGCGCAGCTGCGGGATCGCCTCATTCTCCAGCGCGAGATCGGCGCGGAGGATTTCTTCCACCGTCTCGCCGATCCGCAGACGGCCCAGCAACTGGAAGTTGGGCAGGCCATCCAGGAACAGGATGCGCGACGACAGCATGTCCGCATGCTTCATCTCATCGATGGATTCGCCATATTCGAACTTGGCGAGCTTCGCGATGCCCCAATGGTCGAGCATGCGATAATGGAGGAAATACTGGTTGATCGCCGTCAGCTCATTCTTGAGAGCGGCGTTCAGATATTCGATGACCTTCTCGTCGCCCTTCACGGCAGCATTCCTTTTCTTGATGACGAACGGCCGATAGACCAGACGTTCGACGATTTGAAGCGCGAACAACTCGCAAGTCGCCTGCGAATAGATTGCATGTATTCTTGCGACTGTCTCGCATTCTTGTTGTGAGGGTTGCGGCACTGGCCCGCTCCCTCACCCGACCTCCCATGGAATAACCTGTCGGGAGGTCGGGTGGGGGAGTGGGCCGGTGCCGCAACGCGTTCCGAAGGGGCGCTAGAGCAAACGCAATTGATCCCCCTCCGGCGGCACGAACAGATCGGTTCGCAGCGCGAAACGTTCCCGATTGAGGCCCCACTTCCGGCAGGCGATCTGGAAGCGCGTGCGGAGCAGATCCGCCCATGGCCCTTCGCCCTTCATGCGCGTGCCGAAATTCGGATCATTGTCCCGCCCGCCGCGGATCGATCGGATCGTGGCCATCACCTTGGCGGCGCGATCGGGATGATGCGCGTCCAGCCAGGCGCGGAACAGGGGCGCCACCTCATGCGGCAGGCGCACGGGCAGGAAGAAGGCGCGGCGCGCGCCCGCCTCGGCCGCCGCCTCCAGAATATGCTCCATCTCGTGATCGGTGATCTGGGGCACGACCGGCGCGATCGAGACGTGGCATTGCACGCCCGCCTCCGCCAGCGCGCGGATCGCGGCGAGGCGCTTGGCAGGGCTCGGCGCGCGGGGCTCCAGCGTGCGCGCGGTGGCGGGGTCGATCGTGGGGACGGACAGGATCACCGCGACGAGGCCCCTGGCCGCCATCGGCGCGATCAGATCCAGATCGCGCAGCACGCGATCGGATTTGGTCGTGATCGTGAACGGGTGGCGCGTCTCGTGGAAGACCTCGATGATCGAGCGGGTGATCCGCCAATGGCCCTCGATCGGCTGATAGGGATCGGTGTTCGTCCCCAGCGCGATCGGCTGGCAGACATAAGCGCGTGCCGAAAGCTCCGCGCGCAGCAGCTTGGCCGCATCGGGCTTGGCGAACAGCCGGCTCTCGAAATCCAGGCCGGGGGAGAGATCGTGATACGCATGCGTCGGCCGCGCGAAACAATAGATGCAGCCATGCTCGCACCCCCGATAGGCGTTGATCGACCGATCGAACGGCACGTCGGGCGAGGCGTTGCGCGTGATGATCGTGCGGGGATGCTCGACCGTGACGGTGGTGCGGAGCGGCGGCGCCTCGCCATCCACGTCGTTACGCGAATCCAACCAGTCTCCATCGGCTTCGCGCGTGGCCAGACCGAAACGATTCGGACGATCGTTTCGGGTCGCTCCGCGGCCCGTCGTTAACAATTGCTGGGGCGGCTTTTTGGGCATTGGCGGAATTTGGCCAATTCCTTTGGACAAAGCGAGAACAAATTATAAATAACTGCAATATAAGGTTTTTTTAAGGACGCAACGGGCATAAACCGGTTTCCAGTTCGACAGATGTTCCGCATGTGGAACGGCTGATCGGACAGGAGAGTATGCTTGGAGTAGCGTGAAATGTTCATGCGTTGCGTGAAATCCGCCGTTCTTGCGACGGCTCTGCTGGGGCTTTCGACCGCGGCCAGCGCGGCGACCCTGTTCAACTTCACCTTCACCGTTCCGTGGAGCATCCTGAGCGGCGGCGGCACCGCCACCGGCAGCGGCCAGTTCTATGCCAACGATCTCGGCAACGGGACCTTCTCGGTCTATGATGCGGACGGCACCGCCAAGGTGACCGCCGCCTCGACGGCGGCCGTGCTGGATACCACCAGCACCGTGCTGCTGCAGAGCGCGCCGACGATCAGCTATTCGGCCTCGACCGGCTACACGATCAACGCGGTCACGATTTCCGGTCCGTCGACGAGCTACACCTTCACCAAGGATCTGCTCGATTCCAATTATGCGATCTCGAACGGGCTGCGCGGCGGCACGGGATCGCTGAACATCGCGCTGGCGCCGATCGCGGCGGTGCCCGAGGTCGCGACCTGGGCGATGATGATCCTCGGCTTCGGGATGATCGGCGTGGTCTTGCGCAACAGCAAGCGTCCCAGCGGTTTTCACGCCTGAAGGTGTGGATAGGACACTGGCTCTTCCCAGCGAGCCAGAGTGGCACCGGCCCGCCCCCCATCCGGGCCGGTGCCCCGTTCCCAAGGCGGCGGACGATCCGATCGGATCGCCCGCCGTTTTTGGTTTCCGCTTTCTAGCGCTCCCGCAGGCGCGGCATCAGTTCCACGAAATTGCAGGGGCGGTGACGGCTGTCGAGCTGGGAGGCGAGGATGCCGTCCCACCCGTCCCGGCAGGCGCCGGTGGAGCCGGGCAGCGCGAACAGATAGGTGCCCCGCGCGACGGCGGCGGTGGCGCGTGACTGGATCGTGGACGTGCCGATCGTCTGGTAGCTGAGCCAGCGGAACAGCTCTCCGAATCCTTCGATTTCCTTGTCGCGGATACGGGCGAAGGCCTCGGGCGTCACGTCGCGTCCGGTGACGCCGGTGCCACCCGTCGCGATCACGCAATCCACCTCCGGATCGTCGATCCAGCCGGTCAGCGTCGCACAGATCAGGTCGACATCGTCGCGCACGATCGTCCGCGCGGCGAGGATGTGGCCGGCCGCCTCCAGCCGCTGGACGAGCGTGTCGCCGGAGCGATCGTCGGCGGCGGTGCGGCTGTCCGAAACCGTGAGGATCGCGATGCGGACGGGGAGGAAGGGGAGGCTGTGGTCGAGCGGCATGCGGCGGATTTAGGCGGGGGAGAGGGGGAGCGGAAGCCGCTCATTCCGCACCGTCACCCCCGGACTCGATCCGGGACGGGGTAGTGGGATGAGCCTCAGCTGCCGCCCGCGACGTCGAAAGCGCCGGCGGCGCTGACGGCCATGCGGGGGCGGGCCACCGGGAAGAGCGGCCATTTGCCCTGCGCCATCGTCGCGAGGCTCTCGGTCGGCGCGCCGCTCTCGCGCTGGTACATCCAGTAATTGCGCAGGACGATCGCGGTATAGGCGCGCGTCTCGGCGAACGGCATGGATTCGATGAAGAGCAGGGGGTCGTTCGAGGCGCCGGGGCGTACGCTCCACGCCGCGACATTGTTCGGCCCCGCATTGTAGGCGGCGATCACCTTGGGCAGCAGGCCGCCGGTGCCGCCGTTGCTCGCCAACTCCTCCAGATAGGATTGGCCATATTCGAAGCTGACGGCGGGATCGTTGAGGCGCGACGTCATGTCCGCCGTCTCGCCCTTGTGGCGGGCGACGAGGCGCGCGGTGCCGGGCATCAGCTGCATCAGGCCGCGCGCGCCCGCATGGCTGACGGCGTCGGTGCGGAACTGCGATTCCTGCAGCGCGTGGGCGAAGATCAGCGCGCGGTCGACGCGCCATCCGCCGGTCGGCGCCCAGGCGGGCATGGGATAGCGCGCGGAGACGGGCGTCGCGATGCCGACCGGGCCGTTCTGGGCGAGCCACATCTGCGTGGCGGGCAGATTGAGGGTGCCGGCGAGGCGGATGAGCGCGCCATGCTCCTCGGCCGGGCCGATCTTCGCCTGCTGGCGGAGCAGTTGATCGGCGAGCGTGCTTTCGCCGACCTGTGTGAGCGCGGCGGCGGCGCGGGCATTGGGGCGCAGCGCGATCAGATCGGGGCCGTCCCCGCGCGCGGCCGCACCCGGTTCGGCGGCGAGGCCGAGCGTGGCCGAGGCGAGCAGGCCGTAAAAGGTTTCGTCCAGCCGGGCGGCGGACCGCAGGCGGGCGGCGACGCGATCGGGGCGGCCTCCCGCCGTATCGCTGCGCGCGGCCCAGAACAGGCCGGCGGCGACCGTCTCGGCGTCGCGCGCGGAGGTGGCGACGGCTGCGAAGGCATCGGCGGCGGCGGCCATCTCGCCCGAACGCCACGAGGAAAGACCGAGCACCCAATTGGCCTGCACGGTCCATTCGCCCGCGCCGGCCCCGGCGGAGGCGGCGACGCGGCGCGCATTCACATCGTCATTGGCGAGATAATAGGCCCACGCCACGCGCTGGCGCCATTCGGCCAAGGCCTCGGGCGAAAGCTGGCTGGCGACGGCCTCGACCTTCGCCTCGGCCCCGGCGCCGTCATTGGCCTTCACCAGCGGCGTCGCGATCACGGACAGGCGCGCGGCGGCGGCGTCGCTGCGCGTGGGGCGGGCGGCGACGCGCTTCGAGGCGCCGGCGAGGCGGACCAGATCGTGCGGCTGGGGCAGGGTCGGCACGCTGGTGATACCCTGCTGCGTGGCGAGGCGCGCCAGAGCGGGGGCCTCGGGCAGTTCGGGTGCGGCGGCGAGCAGGCCGGAGAGCTTCACCGGATCCGGCCGGGGCGCGCCCTTGGCCAGAAACAGCTCGGCACGCGCCACCGAGGTCAGCACGCCATCGGGGCGGGCGTCGAGCGCGGCCGATGCGTTGATCCAGTCGCCCGAGCGGATCTCGGCGAAGACGAGGCGATAGGCGGTGCGATCGACATCCGAGATCGTGCCGGGGCGCGCGGCGGTGACGGTGATGTCGCCGGGGGTCGCCGTCGTATCGCCGGCATGAGCGGCGGTGGGGAGGACGGTCGCGGCGAGGAGCAGGGGAAGCAGGTTACGCATCAGAGGGCCATGAAGAGCTGGAGGTCCGCCCAGGCCGCTTTCTTGCGGTCGGGCGTCTGGATGAGGAGGCGGGGGTGGAAGCTGGCGACGGCGGGGATCGCCCCGGTCGGGCCGGCAATTTCGTGCGTGCGCCCGCGCGCCTCGACGCAGCCGAAGCCGAGCAGCGCGCGCGTGGGGGCGTCACCCAGCAGCAGCAGACGCTTCGGCCGGACCAGCGCGATATGGTGGCGCATCAGCGTGGCGAGCGAGGCGATCGTCTCGGGCGTGAGGCGGCCGCTGGCCGAGCGCGCGGGCGAGAGCGGAGCGAGATAGGCGATCTCGCGCGAGAGGGTCATCGCGCCCAGCATGCGATCGAACAACTGGCCGACATCGCCGGAGAGGAGCCGTGCGGCGGCGCGATCGCCCTGCTCGGGCATGTCAAGGATCAGCATCGCGCCCGAGGCGGGATCGCCCGTCGCGTCCAGCCGCGCGGCGGCGGGGCCGGGCACCGAGGCGTCTTCCAGCAGGAAGCGGCGGAAGGCGGCGAGATCGTCGGGCAGCGCGGCGGGGGGTGGCGCTGCGGCCGCGATCGGCGCGGCAGAGGCGGCCAGCGGCGCGCGCACGGAACCGCCGGGTGCGACATGCGTAGAAGAAGAGGGCGCAGGCTCCGGTGCGGGCGTCGGCTGGGCCAGCCAGTCGCGCGGCGCATCGTCGACGAACATGTCGACGCCGGCCTCCTCCCACCAATCGAGCGCGCTCAGCGCCAGCCGATCTTCCATCGGCGCCCCTCCCAAATCTGTAACCCTACCTAAGACGGACAGTTGACGAATACGTCAATCTTCGTTCAGCGAGAACATGACGGAGCGTTCGGTCCATAAGATGACCAGCCGGAGAGAGAAGATCGCGATGCACGAGCGGGAATCGATGGAGTATGACGTGGTGATCGTCGGCGGTGGGCCGGCCGGTCTCGCCGCGGCGATCCGCCTGAAGCAGCTGGCTTCGGAGAAAGGCGCCGAGCTTTCGGTGTGCATCCTCGAAAAAGGGTCCGAAATCGGCGCGCATATCCTGTCGGGCGCGGTGGTGGATCCGATCGCGCTGGACGAGCTGCTGCCCGACTGGCGCACCGACGGCTGCCCGATGGCCGAAGTGCCGGTGACGGAGAATCATCACTGGTTCCTGTCGAAGGGTGGCAAGACGGCGATGCCGCACCTCTTCACGCCCGGCTTCATGCACAACAAGGGCACCTATACGGGCTCGCTCGGCAATCTGTGCCGCTGGCTGGCGGGCAAGGCCGAGGAGCTGGGCGTCGAGATCTTCCCCGGCTTCGCGGCGGCCGAGGTGCTGTTCCACGACGACGGATCGGTGAAGGGCGTCGCGACCGGCGACATGGGCGTGGCGCGCGACGGCACGCACAAGCCCGATTACCAGCCGGGCATGGAGCTGCACGCCAAATACACCTTCTTCGCGGAAGGCGCGCGCGGGAGCCTCACCAAGGAGGTGAAGCGCATCTTCGATCTGGAGGCGAGCTGCCAGCCGCAGGTTTACGGCCTCGGCATGAAGGAGCTGTGGGACATCGCCCCGGAGAAGCATGCGCCCGGCCGCGTGATCCACACGCAGGGCTGGCCGCTGACCGAGGAGGTGGGCGGCGGCTTCCTCTATCACCAGGCGAACGGGCAGGTGGCGCTCGGCTTCGTGGTGGGGCTGGGCTACAAGAATCCGCACCTCTTTCCGTTCGAGGAATTCCAGCGCTGGAAGCAGCATCCCGCGATCCGCGCGATCCTGGAGGGCGGGCGCCGCGTGAGCTACGGCGCGCGCGCGATCAACGAGGGCGGGTGGCAGTCCGTGCCGACTTTGGCCTTTCCCGGCGGCGCGCTGATCGGCTGTTCGGCGGGCTTCGTGAACGTGCCGCGCATCAAGGGCAGCCACACCGCGATGAAGAGCGGCATGCTGGCGGCCGAGGAGGCGTATGCGGCCGTGACGGCCGGGCGGCAGGGCGACGTGCTGGCCGGCTACCAGCCCGCCGTGAATGCCAGCTGGATCTCCAAGGAGCTGAAGCTCGTCCGCAATTCGGAGCCGTCCATCGCGAAGTTCGGGCCGCTGATGGGCACGGTCTGGGCCGGCCTCGACATGTGGATGAACACTTTCGGGCTCGGCCTGCCGTACACGTTCAAGCATCACCGGGACTGTTCGACGCTGGCGCGCAAGGACCATGCGCGGCCGATCGACTATCCCAAGCCCGACGGGAAGATCAGCTTCGATCGTCTCTCCTCGGTGTTCCTGTCGAACACCAATCACGAGGAGGATCAGCCGATCCATCTGACGCTGAAGGATCCGGAGGTGCCGATCACGGTGAACCTGCCGCTCTACGATGCGCCCGAGCAGCGTTACTGCCCGGCGGGCGTCTACGAGATCGTGGGGCAGGATGTCGGCACGCCGCGCCTGCAGATCAACGCGCAGAATTGTGTCCACTGCAAGACCTGCGACATCAAGGACCCCACACAGAATATCAACTGGGTCGTGCCCGAAGGCGGCGGCGGTCCCAACTATCCGAACATGTGAGAGACGGTTAAGGGTGGCGGCATGACGCGATTGAGAGTGACGCCCGTCCTGCTGAGCCTGCTTGCCACCGTGGCGGCGGCCGGCTCCGTTTCCGCCGCCCAGACGAAGCAGAGGCCGACGAACGAGCCCAGCCAGGCCGAGCGCTATGTGAAGATGCGCGCGGCGGCCGGTGTCGGCGATCTGGATACGGCCACGCGCGAACTCGGCCTGTTGCTGGCGCGCGACCCGGGCAGCGACCTGATCGCCCGGCGCGCGCTGATCGAGGCGATCGCGGCGGGCGACAAGCCGCTGGCGCTGAAGGCGGCGAATGCGCTGCAGCAGCAGGGCACGCCGCCGGTGGACGCGCCGTTGCTGTTCATGGTCGATGCCGTGCAGGCGAAGGACTGGAAGCGCGCGCGGGCGCAGATCGACCAGATCGAGGCGGGCAAGCTCTTCGCCTTCATGGCGCCGCTCCTGCGCGCGTGGATCGCGCTGGGATCGCGCGAGGGCGATCCGCTGGCGGCGCTGGAAGCCGCGCGGCAGGGCGGGATCGGCTCGGCCTATTTCCCCGGCCAGCATGCGATCCTGCTGCTGGCGCTGGGGCGGACGGACGAGGGTGCGGCCGAGGTGGCGGCTTTGCCCAGCGCGGGCAGCCGGCTGAAGCTGGCGGTGGCGACCGCGCTGATCAAGGCGCGCCAGCCGGACAAGGCCAAGACCTTCCTCGACGGCAATGATCCCGTGCTGGAGGCGGCGCGCGCGCGGCTGGCGGCGGGCGGGCGCATCGATATCCTCTATGACGATGCGGGCTCGGGCGTGTCCGATCTGCTGACGCAGGTGGCGATCGACTTCAATCGCCAGCGGCTCGTGCCCGTGGCGACGATGCTGGCGCGGCTGGGCACCTTCGCCGATCCCGACAATTCGGGCGGCTGGATCGCGACCGCCAATTTCCTGGGGCTGGCCAAGCGCCCCGATGCGGCTTTGGCGGCGCTGGATCATGTCGCGGCCGGCGATCCCTATGCCAGCACGGCCGAGCGGCTGCGGATCGCGCTGCTGATCGACAAGGGCGACAAGGCGGCGGCGCTCGCGACGGCGACGGCGGCGGCGGAACGGCCGGGCGCGGGATCGGGCGAATGGTCGCGCGTGGGCGACGTGCAGATGTCGCTCGACAAGCCCGCGCTGGCGGCGGTCTCCTACGAGAAGGCGATCGCGGCGGCGGGCCCGAATGCGGCGGCAGAGGATGTGTGGCCGTTCTGGCTGCAGCGCGGCGCCGCGCTGGAGGAGGGCGGCGACTGGCCGGCGGCCAAGCTGGCGCTGGACAAGGCCTATGCGCTGGCGCCCGATCAGGCGATCGTGCTGAATCATCTCGGCTATTCGATGCTGGCGCGGCGCGAGAACGTGCCCGTGGCGACCCGGCTGATCGAGAGCGCGAGCAAGCTGCGCCCCGATGACGCCGCGATCACGGACTCGCTCGGCTGGGCGAAATTCGTGGGCGGCGATGCGGCGACGGCGGTGAAACTGCTGGAGCGCGCGTCGGCGGGCGAACCGGGCGAACCCACGATCAACGAGCATCTGGGCGACGTCTATTGGGCGCTCGGCCGCCGGATCGAGGCGCGCTATGCGTGGCGCGCGGCGCTGGTGACGGCCGAAGCCAAGGATGCGCCGCGCATCAAATCGAAGATCGAGACGGCGCCGACGCCCGCCACCGCCGCCCCATGACCTTTGCCACAGACGCGGCCCTCGATGCCGCTCCCGAAGCCGCGCCGGGCGCCGCCCCGGACATCGCTTATGCCAAGCTGAACCTCGCGCTGCATGTGCGGTCGCGCGGGGAAGATGGCTATCATGTGCTGGAGACATTGTTCGCCTTCTGCACCGATGGCGACAGGCTGACGCTGGAGGACGAACCCGGCCTGCGACTGGAGGGGCCGTTCGCGGCGGCGCTGTCGGGCGAGGGCGACAATCTGGTGACGCGTGCGGCGCGTGAGTGGGCCGCCCTGTTCGGCGGCGCGCAGGCGGGCTTCCGGCTGGAGAAGAATTTGCCGATCGCCTCCGGCATCGGTGGCGGATCGGCCGACGCGGCGGCGGCGCTGCGTCTGCTGGCCGCGCGCGACGGGATCGATCCGGCCGACCCCCGCGTCCACGCCATTGCGGCGGGGCTGGGCGCGGACGTGCCGGCCTGCGTGCTGTCGCGCGCGGCGCGGGGCGAGGGGCGGGGCGAGCAACTCGTGCCCGTCTCGCTCGGGCGGCTGACGGGGCAGCCGGTGCTGCTCGTCAATCCGGGCATCGCCTTGTCGACCGGCGCCGTGTTCAAGGCGTGGGACCGGATCGATCGCGGCGCGCTGCCACAGGGCGTGGATGCCGCGCTGGAGGGGCGCAACGATCTGGAGGCGCCGGCCGTCTCGCTGGTGCCGGAGATCGGCGACGTGCTGGATCTGCTCGGCGCGCAGCCGGGTCTGCTGTTCGCGCGCATGTCGGGCTCGGGCGCGACCTGCTTCGCGTTGTTCGAGGATGAGGCCGCGCGCGACGCGGCGGCGGCGGCATTGCCCGCCTGCTGGTGGCGGCTGGCGACGCGGCTGCGGCCCTGATGGACGCGCGTGACGGTGAGGTGCGGATGAGCGAGGCGTGGATCGATATCGAGGGGCGCGGGCCGGCGCTCCTGATCGGGGATCATGCCTCGGATCGTGTGCCGGACGGCATCGCGCTCGGCGTGCCGGAGGCGGTGATGCGCGAGCATGTCGCGATCGATATCGGCGTGGCGCCGCTGGCGCGGGCGCTGTGCGCGCGGATCGGGATGCCGGGCATTCTCGGCAACGTCTCGCGCCTCGTGATCGATCTCAACCGGGAGGCGGACGCGGCCGGGCTGGTGCCGAAGACGAGCGACGGCCATGCCATCCCGGGCAATGCCGATCTGGGCGATGAGGGGCGGGGGAAGAGGCTGGCCCTGTTCTGGCTGCCTTATCACGCGCATGTCGCGGAGATGATCACGGAGCGGGCGCCGAAGCTGCTCGTATCGTTGCACAGCTTCACGCCCGCGCTGCGCGGCGGCGGCGCACCCCGGCCGTGGCAGGTGGGCGTGCTCTACAATCAGGACGCGCGCGCGGCGCGGATCGCCATCCCGTTGCTGGAGGCGGCCGGGATCGTGACCGGAGACAATGAGCCTTATTCGGGCCAGGTGCTGAACGCGACGATGAACCGCCACGGCGAGGGGAATGGCATCCCCTATCTGGGACTGGAAGTGCGGCAGGACCTGATCGGCGACGAGGCCGGTGTGGCGGCGTGGTGCGAGCGGCTTGCGCCGGTGATCGAGGCCGTGATCGCGGCGGTTTAGGGACGGACGGCGGTGTGGAGCGGCCGTCAGATGCGGCCGTGCAGGAACCGTGCGACCGCCTTCGCGATCTCGATGGCGGGTGCCGTGGAAAATATGATCGCGTCACCGAGTTTCGCATAGACCGGGTAACGGGCGCGGATTCTTGCGTCCTCGCGGAATCTTCCGCTGGAGAAAGGGCGCGTTAGCTGGCGCTCGACGATGATGCTCGCGCTCGTTTCGAGAGAGCGGGTCGGAAGCAGGCATATCGAATAGGTCGATGCCAGCAGGGCTCGATTGGCCTCCAGCGCCAGCGGCGGGTTATCGGGTGTCATAAATCCGGACGATGCGACCAGCACGGCGGGCGTGGTAATTTCGCATATGATTTCGCCCGCCAGCTGCGCGTTTCGCGTCTTGTAGGAGGCATAGCCTGCGTCGCGAATGAACGTGCTGATGTCTCCGATTCTACCAAGGAACTCGTGATCCAGATCGATCAGGGCGCGGCCCAGCAGCGGCGCAAGCTGCACGCCCAGCATGGACTTTCCGGCGCCTCCCGGGCCGATCAGAAGCAGGGTTCGGGCTGGCCGGACCGGCGTGCGCTCTATGATCTCGATCACGATCCGGCTTTTAAATCGTGGCGCGCGATGTCCGCCAGCGCCTTCGTCCGCGGATGTCTATCTAGCCCAGGGATATCTTATTTCGTGATTTATAGAAAAAACGTGATTTTATTTCGTTCTTGCCCTTGATCCCTCCACCCTCTCGGGCCTAGGGGCACGCGCGAAAGGATCGTCCGTGCCCACATTCGACAAGTCCAAGCTGCCCAGCCGCCACGTTTCCGTCGGCCCCGAGAAGGCGCCGCATCGCTCTTATTATTATGCGATGGGCCTTTCCGAGGAGGAGATTGCGCGGCCGTTCGTGGCGGTGGCGAGTGCGGGCAATGACAGCGCGCCCTGCAACACCACGCTGGACATGCAGGCCGACGCCTGCCGCATCGGCGTGGAGCAGGGCGGCGGCATGCCGCGCCGCTTCAACACGATCACCGTGACCGACGGCATCGCCATGGGCCATCAGGGCATGAAGTCTTCGCTCGTCAGCCGCGAAGTGATCGCGGACTCGGTCGAGCTGTCGGTGCGTGGCCACTGCTATGATGCGCTGGTGACGTTCGCGGGGTGCGACAAATCGCTGCCCGGCATGATGATGGCGATGCTGCGGCTGAACGTGCCTTCCATCTTCGTCTATGGCGGATCGATCCTGCCGGGCCGCTTCCACGATCGCGACGTCACCGTGGTCGACGTGTTCGAGGTGGTCGGCAAATATGCGGCGGGCGCCTGCCCGCTGTCCGAAGTGACGGCGCTGGAGAAGGTGGCGTGCCCCGGCCATGGCGCGTGCGGCGGCCAGTTCACCGCGAACACGATGGCCTGCGTGGGCGAGGCGATCGGCCTGTCCCTGCCGAACAGCAACATGGTGCCCGCGCCCTACAAGAGCCGCGAGGAGATCGCGGTCGCGGCGGGCAAACAGGTGATGTACCTGCTGGAAAAGAATATCCGCCCGCGCGACATCTGCACGCGCGAAGCCTTCGAGAATGCGGCGCGCATCGTGGCGGCGACCGGCGGCTCCACCAATGGCGGGCTCCACCTGCCGGCGATGGCGAACGAATGCGGGATCGATTTCTCGCTGTTCGACGTGGCCGAGATCTTCAAGACCACGCCCTATCTGGCCGATCTGAAGCCGGGCGGCCGCTATGTCGCCAAGGACATGCACGCGGCGGGCGGCGTCTACATGCTGATGAAGACGATGCTGGCCGAAGGGCTGCTGCACGGCGACTGCCTGACCGTGACGGGCAAGACCCTCGCCGAGAATATCGACGAGGTGACGTGGAACCCGGACCAGAAGGTGATCTACGACGCGAAGACGCCGATCACGCCCACGGGCGGCGTGGTCGGCCTCAAGGGCTCGCTGGCGCCGGAGGGCGCGATCGTGAAGGTCGCCGGCATGAAGCGGCTGCAGTTCGACGGACCGGCGCGGGTGTTCGATCGCGAGGAAGATGCGTTCGCGGCTGTCGAGACGCGCGACATCGCCGAGGGCTGCGTGATCGTGATCCGCTATGAGGGGCCGAAGGGCGGCCCGGGCATGCGCGAGATGCTGTCGACCACGGCGGCGCTCTACGGGCAGGGCATGGGCGAGAGCGTGGCCCTGATCACCGACGGGCGCTTCTCGGGCGGCACGCGCGGCTTCTGCATCGGCCATGTCGGGCCCGAGGCGGCGGACGGCGGCCCGATCGCCTTGATCGAGGACGGCGACATCATCCGCATCGATGCCGAGGCGGGGACGATCGACCTCGACGTGGCGGACGACGTGCTGGCCGAGCGCCGGGCGAAGTGGCAGCCGCGCATGAACGATTATCAGTCGGGTGCGCTGTGGCGCTACGCGAAGAATGTCGGCCCGGCCTGGGCGGGGGCGGTGACGCATCCCGGCGCCAAGGCCGAGACGCATATGTTCGCGGATATCTGAGCTTCCGCGGCTTTCTTATTCACCGTTTGCACTGAGCTTGTCGAAGTGCCGTCCTACTTCTCCTCCGAGAGAGGAAGGGCGGTGCTTCGACAGGCTCAGCACGAACGGAATTGAGATGTGGGTGCGCGCGCTCTAGGGCGCGGCGATGGCCGAACCCATTCTGACCGCCGCGGAAACGCGCGCCGCCGAACAGATGCTGTTCGATCGCGGCATCGCGCCTGTCGCGCTGATGGAGCGTGCGGGCAAAGGCGTGGCGGATGCGATCTGCGCCGCATTCCCGGAGCAGGCGGTGCTGGTCGCCTGCGGGCCGGGCAATAATG
This sequence comes from Sphingomonas sp. AP4-R1, assembly GCF_013113735.1. Classification (NCBI taxonomy): domain Bacteria; kingdom Pseudomonadati; phylum Pseudomonadota; class Alphaproteobacteria; order Sphingomonadales; family Sphingomonadaceae; genus Sphingomonas; species Sphingomonas sp. AP4-R1. The sequence goes on along the minus strand of NZ_CP053346.1, from coordinate 4,359,158 downwards.
GCGGGGACGGCTATGTCGTCGCGCGGCTGCTGGCCGAGCGGGGCTGGCCGGTGCGTGTGGCGGCGCTGGCCGATCCGGTGACGGATCAGGCGAAGGCGATGCGCGCGCTCTGGGCGGGGCCGGTGGAGGCGATGCCCGCCGCCCCTGCGCCTCTGGTGGTGGATGCCTTGTTCGGGATCGGATCGCGCGCGCTGGATCCGGCGCTGACGGCGTGGCTGGATGCGGCGGAGGTGGTGGTCGCGGTCGATCAGCCGAGCGGGATCGAGACGGATAGCGGCGCCGCGCGTGGGCGGACCAAGGCGGCGGCGCTGACGGTGGCGTTGGGCGCACTCAAGCCGGTGCATGCGCTGATGCCGGGCGCGGGGCTGTGCGGACGGGCGGAGGTGGTCGAACTCGGCCTGCCTTTGCCCGAGGCGGCGAGGCTCGCGCGGATCGGGGCTCCGGCGTTGCGGGCGCCGGATGCGACCAGCAACAAATATACGCGCGGCAAGGTCGTGGTCGTGGCGGGCGCGATGCAAGGTGCGGCCTTCCTCGCGGCCGAGGCAGCGCAGCGCGCGGGCGCGGGCTATGTCGAGGTGACGGGGGACGATCTGCCGTTCGGCACGCCTTTGTCGCTGGTGCGGCGGGCTTGGGATCCCGAGGTGCTGGCGGACAAACGCATCGGCGCGATCGTGATCGGGCCGGGGCTGGCGGCGGATTCTGCGAGCCGGGCGCGGCTGGAGGTGGCGCTGGTGACGGGCAAACCGCTGGTGCTGGATGCCGGGGCATTGGGATTGCTGGCGCAGGATAAGGGAAAACTGGGTTCCCGCGTTCGCGGGAATGACGATTCCTCACCCCTTCGTCATTCCCGCGAACGCGGGAACCCAGCGGCGATCCGTCTGCTCACGCCCCATGCTGGCGAGTTCGAGCGGCTTTTCGGGCCGGTGGGGGAGGACCCTCTGGCGGCGGCGCGCAAGGCGGCGGCCGAGAGCGGTGCGCTGGTGCTGCTGAAGGGCGCCACGTCGATCGTCGCCGCGCCGGACGGCCGCGCGCTGGTGGGGCCGGTCGCGTCGCCGTGGCTGGCGACGGCGGGGACGGGCGATGTGCTGGCGGGCGTGTGCGGCGCGATGCTGGCGCAGGCGGCGTGGCATGGCTTCGATCCGCTGGAAGCGGTAGGGGCGGCGATCTGGCTGCATGCCCGCGCGGCGGAGCTGGCGGGCCCGGCGATGATCGCCGACGATCTTTTGTGGAGTTTGAAGCGCGCTGTGGCCAAGGCATGAGCATTGTGACGAGACTGGCCGCGCGCGGCGACGGCGCGACCGACGACGGCCGCTTCGTGGCGCTGACGGCCCCCGGCGACGGGGTGGCGGAGGATGGGACGATCACGCCCGGCCCGCATCATGCGACGCCGCCCTGCCGCCATTATCCGAAGTGCGGCGGCTGCCAGCTGCAGCATGTGGATGACGAAACCTTCGCGGACTTCCTCGTCGATCGCGTGGCGGGGGCGCTGCGTGCGCAGGGGCTGGCGTTGCCCGAGATCCGCGCGCCGCATCTCTCGCCGCCGCGCACGCGCCGCCGCGCCGCGCTCCGCGCCGAGCGGATCGGGCATCGCGTGGTGCTGGGCTTCAACGAAGAGGCGAGCCACCGCATCGTCGATCTGGCCGAATGCCATGTGCTGGCGCCCGATCTCTTCGCTTTGGTGGCGCCGCTGCGCGCACTGCTCGGCACGATGCTGGATCGCAAGAAAAGCGCGGAGATCCGCCTGACGCGCGCCGATCAGGGGATCGACGTGCTGCTCTCGGGCGTGACGGCGGACGGGCTGCAGGCGAGCGAGGCGATCACCGACTTCGCGCAGGCGCATGGCCTCGCCCGGCTGGCGCTGGACGACGGCTATGGCCCGCAATCCCGCTGGGAGCCCGATGCGGCGACGGTGACGTTGGGCGGCGTGGCCGTGCCGCTGCCGCACAACGCCTTCCTGCAGGCGACGCCCGACGGCGAGGCGGCTCTGGTGGAAAGCGTGCTGGAGATCGTGGGCGATGCCGCGACGGTGGCGGATCTGTTCGCGGGGCTGGGCACGTTCGCGCTGCCGCTGTCGGCGGGGGCGAAGGTGCTGGCCGGCGAGGGCGCGCGCGATCCCATGCTGGCGCTGAAGAGCGCGGCGGCGCGGGCGGGGCGCGCGGTGGTGGCCGATCATCGCGACCTGTTCCGCCGGCCCTATACGACCAAGGAAGTGTCGCGCTTCGACGCGGTGGTGCTCGATCCGCCGCGCGCGGGCGCGAAGGAGCAGGTGGCGGAGCTGGCGACGGCGGACGTGTCGCGGCTGGCTTATGTGTCGTGCAACCCGGCCACCTTCGCGCGCGATGTGGCGACGCTGGCGGCCGGGGGCTGGCGGCTGGAGTGGGTGCGCCCGATCGGCCAGTTCCGCTGGTCGACGCATGTGGAGTTGGTGGCCGCGCTGGTGCGGTGATGGTTCGGGTCAAAAGCGCGTGCGGGGTCCATCTTTTTGGCTTCGTCATTCCCGCGAAGGCGGGAATCCATGGACTCCACACGCAGCTGTTTATCCGTTCCGGCGAGGGCGTCGCGGTCCATGGATTCCCGCTTTCGCGGGAATGACGAATGGGGTGAAGAGGCGCAGCTGATCCCCATCCCCAGTCCTTCCAAGAAGGGGCTGGCGGCGACGATACCTACGGAATCAGCCGGTCCGCGCGGAGCTGGGTGAAGAGGTCGAAGAAGGCGTCGTCGGTCGCCTGATAGGCGGTGAAGCCCATGCGGCGGCTCTTCGACATGTCGGTGACCACCTCGATCGGGCGGCCGAGATCGGCGTCGGTGTGCCAGGGCGAGGCCAGGCGGGCGAGATCGGGTTCGGCCAGACCCTCGCGCTCGGCGATGCGGCGCCAGATGGGGGCGTCCTCCGCCATCTGCTGCTCCAGCGGGCGGACGATCACGTCGAACGGCGCGCGCTCGACGCCGAACCATTCGGCGATGCGGCGCCACATCCAGCTCCAGCGGAAGATGTCGCCATTGACGACGTTGAACGCCTCGTTGCGCGCCGCGGGCGTGGTGGCGGCCCACAGCAGATGGCGGGCGAGCAGGCGCGCGTCGGTCATGTCGGTGAGCCCTTCCCACTGGGCGGCCGAGCCGGGGAAGGTGAAGGGCCGGCCCGTCTCGCGGCAGAGCGTGGCATAAGCGGCGAGCGTCGTGCCCATGTTCATCGCATTGCCCACGGCCTTGCCGATCACGGTATGCGGGCGGTGGACGCTCCAGCTGAAGCCGTCGCGCGCGGCGGCGGCGAACACCTCATCCTCCTGCGCATAATAGAAATTGTCGACGTCGAGCCGACCCTGTTCCTCGCGGAACGGCGTCTGGGGAAGCGTGCCTTTGCCGTAAGCCTCGAACGGCCCGAGATAATGCTTCAGGCCCGTCACCAGCGCGACGTGGCGCGGGCCGGTGGGCTTGGGCAGCGCATCCAGCAGATGGCGCACCATCGCCGAATTGACGCGGATATTCTCCGCCTCATTGTCTTGCCGAAGCCAGGTGGTGATGAAGACGGCGTCGGGGTTCAGATCCTTGAGCGCCTCCCGCGTGGCGGCGGGGTCGAGCAAATCGGCGGCGATGGGGTTCACGCCCGGCTGCACCGTGGGGCGGCGGGCGAGGCCGTGGACCGTCCAGCCCTCCGCATTCAGCAATTCCGCCGTCGCGCTGCCGACGATACCGCTCGCGCCCACCACCAATGCCGTGCCGGCCATGATCTTCCTTTCTTCACGTTGTCCCGCACGCCAGCTAGGCATCGCTCGGGCGGGCGCCTAGACGGCACCAAGAGGGCGACCAGTCACCTGGAGGTTACCACCCATGAATCCCGGAACGGCGGACGAGGACTGGCGCGAGGATTGCGCGCCGCGCCGCGTGCTGGAGCTGTTCGCCACCAAATGGACGAGCATGATCCTCCATGTGCTGGACGCGCGCCACGAAGGCGCGGCGCGCACCGGCGCGCTGCAGCGGAGCCTGCCCGGCATCTCCAAGAAGATGTTCATCCAGACGTTGCGCGAGATGGAGGAGACGGGGCTGATCGTACGCGAGGTGCAGAGCGTGATGCCGCCGGCCGTGGAATATCGCCTGACGCCGCTGGGGCGCCGCTTCGTCGAGCCGCTGGAGCTGCTCTATGCGTGGGGCCGCGCCAATGCGGATGCGCTCGACCTGCTGGGAAGGCGTCCCACGTCGCGGCGTGGCTGATGTGCCTTGCCCGCCGCGCATCCCCGGCTAAAAGGCCGCAACGCTGAAGGGGTAATGCCTTGCCGACACTCGTGCTGATCCGCCACGGGCAATCCGCCTGGAATCTGGAAAACCGTTTCACCGGCTGGTGGGACGTGAACCTGACCGAGCAGGGCATCGCCGAGGCCAAGGCGGCGGGCGAGCTGATGGCGGCCAAGGGCCTCGATTTCGACATCTGCTATACCAGCCTTCAGACGCGCGCGATCAAGACGCTGAACCTCGCTTTGGAGGCGATGGGCCGTTTGTGGCTGCCGGTGGTGAAGGACTGGCGGCTGAACGAGCGCCATTATGGCGGGCTGACCGGCCTCAACAAGGCGGAGACGGCGGCCAGGCATGGCGACGATCAGGTGAAGATCTGGCGCCGCTCGTTCGACATTCCCCCGCCCGTGCTGGAGCCGGGCGGCGAATTCGATCTGGCGGCCGACCGCCGCTATGCGGGCATCCCGATCCCGAACACGGAAAGCCTGAAGGACACGATCGCGCGCGTGCTGCCTTATTGGGACGGCGTGATCGCGCCGGACCTGAAGGCGGGCAAGCGCGTGGTGATCTCGGCGCACGGTAATTCGCTGCGCGCGCTGGTGAAGCACCTCTCGCACATTTCGGACGACGAGATCACCGGGCTGGAAATCCCGACCGGCCAGCCGATCGTCTATGAGCTGGACGAGGCGCTGAACGCGACCGATCGTTATTATCTGAGCGAGCGGTGAGGGACGATCCGTTCCTCTCCCCGTTCGTCCTGAGCCCGGTCGAAGGACGGGCTCCGGACTCAACCGCCTGCAGCCCGTGCCTCGATTCGCTCAGCACGATCGGTGCTTTAGTGTCGAAGGACGTAAGTAAGTGACCCAACCCCTCGTCGGCATCATCATGGGCAGCCGCTCCGATTGGGAGACGATGCGCCATGCGGCCGAGACGCTCGAGACACTGGGCGTCGCGCATGAGGCGAAGGTCGTCTCCGCGCATCGCACGCCGCAGCGCCTGGTGGACTATGCCACGGGGGCTGCGGGACGCGGACTGAAGGTGGTGATCGCGGGCGCGGGCGGCGCCGCGCATCTGCCGGGCATGGCGGCCTCGATGACGGCGCTTCCCGTGCTGGGCGTGCCGGTGGAATCCAAGGCGCTCAAGGGCATGGATAGCCTGCTTTCGATCGTGCAGATGCCGGGCGGCGTGCCCGTCGGCACGCTGGCGATCGGCAAGGCCGGCGCGATCAATGCGGGGCTGCTCGCGGCCTCGATCCTCGCGCTGTCGGACGAAGGGCTGGCCGGGCGTCTGGCCGACTGGCGTGCGCAGCAGACCGCCTCCGTGGACGAAGCGCCGGAATGATTCCCCCCGGCGGCACGATCGGCATCATGGGTGGCGGCCAGCTCGGGCGGATGCTGGCGATCGCGGCGGCCAATCTCGGCTATCGCACGCACATCTTCGCACCCGGCATGAGCGGCCCCGCCACCGAAGTGGCGGCGCGCTGGACGCACAGCAATTATGACGACAGCGCGGCCGTGGCCTCGTTCGCGTCGCAGGTGGATGTCGTCACCTACGAATTCGAGAATGTCGACGTGGCGGCCTTGCCCGCGCACAATTGCGTGTTTCCGCCCGCGCAGGCGCTGGAAGTGGCGCAGGATCGGCTGACCGAGAAGACCTTCGTGGCGCAGTTGGGCGGACGGCCCGCGCCGTTCGTCAAGGTGGACAGCCTCGACGATCTGCGCGCGGCCCTGCGCGATCTGGGCGCGCCCGCGATCCTGAAGACGCGCCGCTTCGGCTATGACGGCAAGGGGCAGGCACGGATCGAGGATCCGGCGCGCGCCTCGGCTGCTTGGCTTTCGATCGGGCAGAAGCCGGCCGTGCTGGAAGGCATGGTCCGCTTCGATCAGGAATTCTCGATCATCCTGTGCCGGGGCATGGACGGCAACGTGGTGCGCTGGGATGCGGTGGAGAACCAGCATCGCGACGGTATCCTCGATCTCTCGATCGCGCCGTCGAGCGGGCTCGTGCTGGAGCAGGCGGCCGAGGCTGGGGCGCTGGCCGAGCGGATCGCGGAGGCGCTGGGCTATGTCGGCGTGCTGGCGTGTGAATTCTTCGCCACCAGCGAGGGGCCGGTGTTCAACGAGATGGCGCCGCGCGTCCACAATTCGGGCCACTGGACGATCGAGGGCGCGGTGACCTCGCAGTTCGAGAACCATATCCGCGCGATCTGCGGCCTGCCGCTGGGATCGACCGCGCTGGTGGGGCAGCGCGTGGAGATGCGGAACCTGCTGGGCGCGGATGCCGAGCAGTGGCCGACCATCCTCGCCGACCCGACCAACCATCTCCACCTCTATGGCAAGAGCGGCCAGCGGCCCGACCGGAAGATGGGGCATGTGACGAAGGTTTTTCTTTAGGCCGGATCGGGAGTCTGGATTTGCGGGCGCGGTCCGTCCGGCGGAGTCCGTCACCCTGAACTCGTTTCAGGGGCCATGACCGGACCGTCGCGCCGAGTGCAAGCGACAGGATGGATGCTGAAACGAGTTCAGCATGACAGAATGAGAACAGCGTTCGATAAGATCCAGTATCGATAGGCTTGGCAGCGGCCGGCGACGGCCAGGAACAGGGGTGATCCGATGCGCCGTACCGTAACTGCTTTTTTCGCTGCCACGATCCTTGCCGGAGCCGCACAGGCCGCCGGGCCTGCCGAGCCCGCGCGGCGCTATCTGCCGCCGCGCCAGTCGCTGCCGGGCGTGCCGCAGCCGCCGTTCAGCGCGGCGGTCGAGGTGAAGGACACGCTCTATATTTCGGGCATGATCGATGTCGATCCGGCGACGGGCAAGCCGCCGGCGACGCCGGAGGAAGGCGCGAAGATCGTGCTGGAGGCGCTGAAATCGACGCTGGCTGCGGCGGGCTATACGATGAACGAGCTGGTGCAGGTGCAGATCTTCGCCAAGGACCTCGCCGACTTCCCGACCTTCAACAAAGTCTATGTCACCTATTTCGACGGGCCGATGCCGGCGCGCGCCTTCATCGGCGCGGGCAATCTGCTGGCGGGTGCGCATTTCGAGGTGATGGGGATCGCCGTTCGGAAGAAGTGAGGGGCGTGAGCCATTCTTGAATGCGCCGGATTGGAGATCAATCACAGGACTGGCCCCCTAACGGGGTTTCGGGTTTCCCTTGTCCCGTTCTGCCACACGCAGATCATCGACCGTATCGATATCGCGCAATGCCTCCGGGGGCAGGGGAAGCAAGGTCGCGCGGGTAAGAAGGGAGCGGGCGCCGGCGTCGCCGGTGGCGGCTTCCAGATCCGCGAACCAGTCCGATCCGAACAGAGCGGGCGGGGCGCGACGCGTGGCGTCGCCTGACGCAAGCAGAGCGCCGGGTCCCTCGCAGGCGGCGATGAGCGTGGCGAGGTGAGCGGCCGGCACGAACGGCATATCGCCCAACGCCACGAGCGCGGCATCCGCGCCCGCCGCGCGCGCCGCCGCGATACCGGCGGCGAGCGAGCGGCTCATCTCGGCGCCCTGGGGGATGGCGACCGTCGCGAAGCCGTCGAGGCCGTCAACCGCTCCGCTGCGGACAAGGAACCGCGAAGCGAGCGGGGCTGCGCGCATCGCATCGGCGGCGTGGTGGAGCAGGGGGCGGCCGCCCAGCATCGCCGCCAATTTGTCGTCGGCGCCGAAGCGCGTCGAGCGGCCGGCGGCGAGCAGGACGCCCGCGATCCTCATGCCTTCGGGCGGCCGAGCGCCTTGACCATCCCCGCCGCCACCGACAGCGCGATCTCGGCGGCGCCGAGGGCGTTGATGTCGATGCCGGCCGGTCCCTCGATGCGATCGATCGTCGCCTCGTCGAGGCCTGCCGTGGCCATGCGTTCGCGCCGGGCGGCGTGGCTGCGGCGTGACCCCAAAGCGGCGACATAGCCGGTGGGCGCGGCGAGCGCGGCGATCAGAGCGGGATCGTCGATCTTGGGATCGTGGCTGAGCGTGACGACCGCGCTCGCTTTGTCCGGGCGGTGGGCGGCGAGCGCCTCGTCCGGCCAGCGATCGTCCAGTTCGATGCCGGGAAAGCGCTCCTCGGTGAGGAAGCGCGCGCGGGGATCGATCACGACCGGGCGGATGCCGATCGTCTGCGCGATGCCCGCGAGCGCCTGCGCGATCTGGACCGCGCCGATGATGAACAGGCGGCGCGGCGGCGTGTAAAGATTGAGGAAGAGCGCGTCGTCCGCGTTTTCGGACAGGCGGCTGCGGCCGCTCTCCAGATCGGTCGCGATGCCGATGGCCTCGCCTGTCTCGCGCGCTGCCGCGATCGTCTCGAACAGCGCCGGCGGGAAGCCCGCGTCCGACACCGGCTGCACCAGCACCTCGATCGATCCGCCGCAGGGCAGGCCGACCTCCCACGCCATGCCGTCCGACACGCCATAGGTGCGGCGCAAAGCGGGGGCGCCGCCGATCACGTCGGCCGCGAGCGCCAGCACCTCGTTTTCGATGCAGCCGCCCGAAACGGAGCCCTCCAGCCGGCCGTCGGCATGGACCAGCATGTGGCTGCCGCGCGGGCGGGGCGCCGAGCCCCAGGTGGAGATGACGGTCGCCAGCGCCATCGGCGCGCCCCGCCACAGGCGGGCGGACTGCAGGATCGGCTCGATATCGCTCATGACGCTGATCTAGGGGCCGGTAGGACGTCCTGCCAGCCTATGGTCATGGAGAATGGAAATCGGCGGCATCACCGCCCCCGTGCTCCTGCGTCCGCAGGAGTACGGGCGCTCGAAGATCGGCTGCTCGTTCTTCTCGTTTATCGTTCGCGATCGGGGGAGAGCAGTGCCATCCACTGTGCGGCCTGATTGCGCTGGGCCTCGAGCAGCAGCAGGCAGGTCTCGGAATAGATCCGGATCAACGTCTCGTTCTGATCGGTGATCGCCTGCGCGAGCAGGCTGCGCGCATCGGTGAGGCCCTGCATCCCGGCGGCTTCGAAGCCGTCCGCGATCCATTTCGCCTGCGCGGTGCGGATCTGATCCATGAACGTCATGCCGAAATCTAGCATCGCTTCGCCTAACAATTCGTTGGAGTGCGGGATCAATAGAGTGCGCGGATGGCGGCGGCGCAGGTGCGCGCCGTTTCCGCATCGTCCTCGCTGCCGCGAGCGAGACCCTCGGCCACTCGCTCGCAGGTGAGCGAGGCCAGCGTCAGCACGTCATGCCGCACGCGGGAGACGGCCGCCGCCCATGCCTGGGGATCGGTCTTGCCGTGATCCTTCGCCGCGTGGAATTCGATGATGGCGGCGTTCACCAGATTGTCGTCGATGTCGATCGGCACGACTGCACTCCCTTCCGGGCCCGTGCAGGCATCCCCTCCCGTTTTGCGGCAGCCTAACACCGCGATCGGCGGTGGCAAACCGGGAGGGGAAAAGGGGAGTGGGTTTGCGACATGCGCGGAAGAGCGCATTCTGATGCGGCACCGACCCACACCCCCACCCGACCTCCCGCAGAATAAACTGATTGGGAGGTCGGGTGGGCTGCGGGCCAGTGCCGGAGCGCGCCGGAAGGCGCACTCTCAAACAGGACCTCAGAAAGCGCCGCGCAGCCCCACCTGGCCGGACAGCGAGCGATAGCCCTCGCGCTGCTCGGCATTCAGCCCGGCCACGAAGCGGAAGGTGGAGGAGCCGACCGAGGCGTTCACGCCGCCGAGATAGCCGCTGGTGCGATCCTCGGGCAGCACGGTGAAGTCGTTGCCGCCGGTGAAGCGCGCGGTGGTGGCGCCGATGGAGCCGGCCAGGATCTCGCGCCGCCCGCCTTCCAGTTCGATGCGGCCAACGACCGAATCCTCATTCTGCTGCTTGCCGATCTTGAGGCCGATCGCGATCTTGCCGGTGGCGGCCAGCTCGTCGCTGTTGCGCGAGTCGATCGAGAGATCGAAGATGCCGCCGTCCTTCTCGTCATGCCCCTGTTCGTGCAGGCGGGCGTAACTGATCGCCGCGGTCGGGCGCAGGTAGAAATTGCCGAGATGCCCCTCCCAGCTCACCTTGCCGCCGCCCGTCACCATCGTGCCGGTCCAGTCCGACTTGCTGGTGTAGAGCAGGGTGTTGATGGCCGAGAGGCTCTCGATCGAGCGCGTGCTGGAGGCGGAGACTCCGCCGAACGAGGCATTGGCATCGACGTGGAGGCCGCCCAGATCGGCATTCCAGTAGGTGCCGATCTGGAAGTCGTTCGCGGTCACCTCGCTGGCGCCGCCGCTGTTGTTCACGTCGGCGAACAGATAGCCGAGCGACAGGCCGACGCGCCCGAAGCCGCCCGTATCCACATCGGCGCCGACGGACAGACCGAAGCCGGTGGACCGATATCCCGACGTGTCCCGCGCATTCTGGTGGTTGTTCCACTGGCCTTCCTGCACCCACATGCTGAAGGGCCCGATATCCTTCCACGGAACCGCCGTCGCGCCCGGCGCCACCAGGCGGGCGCCGCCGTTCAGCGCATCGAACAGACCGCCGGCATGATCGGGCAGCATTTCGCGATAGCGCCGCAGCGTGGAGGCCTGATCGGTGGAGTTCAGGAACACATTGGTCAGCTGGCTGTCGCCGGTGATCGCCGTGAAGACGGCATCGTAAGCGCCCACTTCCGATTTGCGGAGGCCCAGATCGGCCGCCGTCTTGCGCGCCAGATTGACGGTGACGGTTCCGGCCGCGTCATTGCCGACCAGAGATCCCGTCAGGAGGTAGGGCAAAGCGGTGAGCGACAGGCCGAAATTGCTGCTGCCCGACAGCGATCCGCTCTGCAGCACGGTGAAGCTGCCGGTGCCGAGGCCGAGCGACGTGAGCGTGACCTTAATCGTGGAGGGCCCCGTCACGGTCGTGGCGCCGACGACGTTCAGCAGGCCGTGCGCGCCGGTCGCGGGATCGACCACGACGCCCAGCGTGCCGCCGTTGATCGCGAGGCTTCCGATCGAGGAGGTGGTGGCGGAGGGGAGCAGGAGGCTGCCGCCGGTGATGCTCACCGCCGTGTGGCCGGTCGCGTCCAGGATGTTGCCGGTGAAGACGCCGGTGCCACTGATGGCGAGCGTATCCGCGCCACTGCCGAAATCGACATTGCCGGTGAAGCTGGCCGTATCGCTGAGCGTCAGGCTGTCCGCGCCGCTGCCGAAGGTGAGATTGCCCGTCCATGCGGCGGTGCCGCTCAGCGCCACCTGATTGGTGCCTTCGCCCAGCGACGCATTCGACTTGATCGTGCCCGCGCTGGCCGTGATCGTGTCGTTGCCGGAGCCGGTCACGATCGCGCCGGCGAGCGAGGGTGCGGAGGATGTCGAGCTGGCGAGTGACTGGGTGTAGCTGAAGCCGCTGGTGTTGGCCGACACGTCGATCGCGCGTGCCGTGCCGGCCACGTCCGAGGCGGTGATGGTGCCGGTATTGGACACCGACGTCAGCGTGCCCGAGGAATCGAGGATCGCGGTGGCGTTGCCCGTGCCGACCGCGACGATGGACGAGATCGTGCCCGCATTGGCGATCGTCGGCAGCGAGGCGCCCGCTGCGATCGCGATCGCGCGCGCATTGCCGGCCGCCGTCGTCGTGTCATTCGCGGCGACCGAGCCGCTGATGGTGAGCGAGGGGGTGGAGGCGCCGCTGCCGAACAGGATGCCGGTGGCGTTGGCGCCATTGGTGGCGCCGGTGACGCTGCCGCCGACGGTGATGCCGCCCGCAATGGTCACCGCCCCGCCCAGACCGCCGATCTGGAGCCCGGTGGCGTCGAACCCGGCATAGACGCCCGTGCCCGTCACCGTGCCGTCGATCGCGAGGCCCACGGTGCGGCTGGAGATCAGGCCGAGGGCGACATCGCGCGAGGCGGACCCGATCACCAGGGCCGGAGCCGATCCCACGCTGGTGATCGCGCCCGTGCTTTCGCTGGTGTCGGCGATGCCGTCGCCGTCGACGTCCAGCGTCGTGTCGGTCGAGCTGGTGGCGGTGGCGATCAGGACGCCGCCCGCCACGTTGCCGCCGATCGTCAGCGCCGATCCACCCTGCAGCAGATTGTCCGCGCCCAAATCGGTGGTGGAGCTGGGCAGGCTGGTGGAGCTGTAGCCCGTCGCGATGATCGAATTGTGGACGACCAGCTGGCCGCCAATATCCCCCGTCAGCGCCACGCCGACCGAATTCTGGCCCGTCGCGCTCACCGCGCCCGCGATTGCGACGTTGCCGCTCACGTCGCCCAGCCGGATGCCGACGCCGCGATCACCCGTGACGGTGATCGCCGACGTACTCGTCACGCTGCCCACGATCGGCACGGTGCTGACGAGACCGCCGGAATCATTGCCCTTGATCGTGATCGCGCCGCTGGTGTTGATCGTGCCGGTGAAGGCGCCCGATCCCGAGAGATAGATGCCGAAGCGCGACGATCCTTCCGCGAACGCCCCATCCACCACGCCGTCCGAATTGGTGTCGGTGGCCGTATAGGTCTCGTCGATCGTGATCGTGCCGCTGTTGACGATCGCGGAGCCGAAGCCCCCCCCGCCGCCGATGCCGATCACGCCATCGATGCCCGATGCCGTGATCGAGCCCGCATTGTTCACCGTATTGTTGCTGTCGATCGTGATCGCGGTGCCCGCTGCAGGCGTGATGCTGCCGGTGGAGGAGACAATGATATTGTCGGCCGCGCCGGCATTGACGGTCGAGGTCTGCTGGTTGGTGCTGGTCGTCGTCGAGAGGGTGGTGTCGGCGCGCGCGGGCGCCAGAGTGAAGGCGATCGCCATCGGAGCGATGGCGATGCGGAGCAGGCAGGTCGGCGCGGGCAGACGGCGCATGAAGATCCTCGTCTTGGAAGACGGGCTGGGTGCCGTGAGCGCTTTGCGTGAATGTTTCGCAGACTTTGCGAGAATGGCCGCAAGACGCGCTTGTGGCCGCCGGATTACGGTGCCGTAATATTCGGTCAGCTGTGTTTCCACATGTCGCATTCGATCGGTTTTGGTTCGGTATCGAAACCAGGCGGCATTTTCCCCCGTATTTCGGGCCGGGCCTTTAGCGTCCCGTTAGCCCTGATCCCGTAGGCAATTGGCCAAAGGAGCCTCCAGTTTGCGTTCCGTCATTCTCGCGATTGCGACGTCGTTCTTATCGGGCATCATCGCTCCGGCCGTGCGGGCCGGAACGATCGCTGCCGATCGCGTGTCGCCGGGTTCGGAGGCGCGTCTCCAGCTGCTGCTTCTCACCGCGGCGCTGGTGGCGGGATGCGCTCTGCTGCTGGCGCTGACCGGCACGATCGTCTCGCTCCGTCGCCGTTACGCCGAGGCGCATCGTACCAACCAGCGCCTGAGCGAGAGCAATGCGCGGCTGGCCGCGGCGCTGCGCGCGCGGAGCGAATTGCTGGCGACGAGCAGCCACGAGATACGGACGCCGCTGAACGGCATTCTCGGCATGACGCAGGTGATGCTGGCCGATCACCGGATCGGGGCCGAGGTGAAGGAGCGGATCGAGATCCTGCACGGCGCGGGCGAGACGATGCGCGCGCTGGTCGACGAGATTCTCGATCGGGCGCGGATCGAAAATGGCAGCCCCGAAATCGGGCTCGCTCCGTTCGATCCCGCGCATCTGATCGACGAGGCTGTGCGCTTCTGGCGTACGCCCGCCGAGACGAAGGGGCTGGGCTATGCGATCGACGTGGCGCCGCTGCCCGCCTGCCTGCTGGGAGATGAGGCGCGGCTCCGGCAGATCCTGTTCAATCTTCTTTCCAACGCGGTGAAATATACGCCGACCGGATCGGTCGGGCTTTCGGCGCGGATGGAGGAGGACCGGCTCGTCATTGTCGTGACCGACACGGGCATCGGCATTCCCGTCGACGAGCAGGCCGCGATCTTCGAGCGCTTCCACCGCGTTGGGGGCGAACCGGCGCGCGAGATCGGCGGAACGGGGCTCGGCCTGGCCATCTGCCGGCAGCTGGCGACCGCGATGGGGGGATCCATCTCGGTGCAAAGCACGGAGGGGCGGGGTTCCGCCTTCCGCATCGACATGCCGATGCGGACAATGGAAGCCCCGATCGAGACGGACATGCGGATCGCGGCAAAGGGAACGCCGGACACCGGGGCGGAGGCGAGCGGGGTGCTTGTCGTCGGGCTGAATCCGCTCGTCCAGCGCATCATCGCCAAGGCGCTGGAGGATCAGGGCATGACGGTGCGGTTCGTGGACAGCGCGGAGGCGGCGTGCGCCTGCATCGCCGGCGGCGGGATCGGGCGGGTGCTGTTCCACGCCGATCCTTTCCTGGAGGATCCCGATCCGCTGATCGCGATCGGCCAGGTCACGGCCTGCGCGCGGGCGGCCGGGCTGTTCCTGATGCTGCTCTACACCCCCTCGTCGGGATTGACGGCGGAGGATCTGGCCGCGCTGGACGTGGGGGCCCTTGTCGCCAAGCCCGTCGCGGTGAAGGATATCGTCGCCCGGCTCGGGCTGAAATTCCGCGAGCCGGCCTGACCGCGCAGGGCGCTTTCTTCCCGCCGATCGACGCCCGCTGATGGGTAATCGTTTCTTTACCCTAACGGCCTACCGATCACAGGGGTTGGTGGGATATGCGTATGCGTGTGCTCTTCGTCGAAGACGATGCGATGAACCGGCGGGTCGTGAAGGACATGCTCACGATCGTCGGCGTCATGATGGAAGAAGCCGCCGATGCCGAAACCGGCCTGCAGATGATCGAGATCGACCGGTTTGACGCGATCCTGATGGACTTGCGGATGCCGGGCATGGACGGGCTCACCGCCGTCCGGCACATCCGCGCCCGGCCCGACGACAAGGCCAGAACCCCGATCATCGTCATCACCGCCGATACGCGCTTCGATCTGCGCGCCGATTGTCTCGCGCATGGCGCCAACGAGGTGCTGGGCAAGCCGGTGGCGATGGAGGCCCTGTTCGATGCGCTGGGCGATACGCTGGCCGCCAATGGCGACCTGATGATCTGACTGCGATGATCTGACTGCACGGGGCGATCCCGGCCGGATCGCCCTTTTCCCGGATTCAATTCAGCTGAACGTCGCGCTGTCCGAGGCGGCGATGGCGCGACCGAGCCGCTCGACCAGGGTGGCGAGGCCGACCGGCTTGGTCATCACGTCGTTCGCGCCGCCGCGCAGGCAATTTTCGCGCGCGACATCGGAGGTGTCGGCGGTGAGAACGAGGATCGGCACCGAGGCGCCCAGATCGGCGCGCCTGCGGATCGCGCCGATCAGGTCCAGCCCGTCCGCTTCCGGCATCATCAGATCGGTGACGATCGCATCGAAATGCTCCGCGTCCACCATCCTGAGGCCGGTGGCCACGTCCGGCGCCTCGTCGAGGTCCATGCCCAGGCTGGCGAACATGTCGCGCACCACCCGCCGGTTCATCGCATCGTCTTCGACGTAAAGGATCCGCATCGCTTTATGCCTCAGAAGCCAGTGGGCGCGTACAAACGCGCCGTCTTGGACGGCGACCCCTGTCGCCTCCGCTTTGGCCCCGAAGATTTGATGGTTCGTTGCGCGAAACGATTAAATGGCGGTTATCTACTAATTCGCGCGAGCCAGCCGCGCGCGCAGCCCGCGATGGGGATTGGCGAGCTGCTCCTGCGTGCGCGCGCTCTCCGTTTCCAGATAGGAGACGAGGCGATCGAAGGGCAGCGGGCGGGACAGATAGAAGCCCTGCAGCATGTCGCAGCCCATCACCTGCAGCAGCGCCAGCGCCTCGGGCGAGTCCACGCCTTCGGCGGTGACCTTCATCTCCAGCGCATGGGCGAGCTCGATCGTCGAGCGGACGAGCAGGGGATCGCGCTGGCCGCTGGCGAGGCGCGAGATGAAGATCTTGTCGATCTTCAGTTCGCTGACCGGCAATTGCTGCAGATAAGCGAGCGAGGAGAAGCCCGAGCCATAATCGTCGATGGCGAGCTTGATGCCGGCATCCGCGATCGTGCGGAGATTTTCCAGCGCGCGGGCCGGATCGGCGATCATCGCCGTCTCGGTGATCTCGAAGCCGATCTCGCCCTTCACGGCGGTGAACAGCATCAGCGTATCCCAGGCGAAATCGGGATCCGCGATCATCACGCCGGAAATGTTCACGTCGATGGGCAGTTTGTGGCCCATCTCCAGCAGGCGCCCCTGATCGGAGATCGCGCGGCGGATCACCCATTCGGTGAGCTTGTTGATGTCGCCGGTTTCCTCGGCCAGGCCGATGAAGCGATCGGGCGGGATCATGCCCTCGGTCGGGTGGTTCCAGCGGACCAGGGCTTCCAGCGCGGCGGTCTCGCCGGACCGCGCCATCACCTTGGGCTGATAGTGCAGCTCCAATTGATCCTCGCGGATCGCCTCCTGCAGCCCGCGCATCAGCACGAGGCGGCTGGCGAAGGCGGATTCGTCTTCGGGCGCGGCGATGATGATCGACGTGCGGCGCTCGTTCGCGCGGGCCAATGCCCGTTCGGCGCGGCCAAACAGCGCGACCTGATCCTCGCCCTCATGCCGCTCGGCCGCGCCCATCCGCACGCCGAGATTGAATTCGTAGCCATCGATATCGATCGGGCCGCTGATCGCGGAGGCCATTTCTTCCAGCACGGCGCGGAGGTCGGCCTCCGGCGGGCAGCACAGGCTGACCTCGACATAATGCCGGTCGCCGCGCGCGGAGCGGCAATGCGGCAACAGGCTCACCCGATCGGCCAGCGTGATCAGCAGATTGGCGGCGGCCGCATAGCCGACCGTGCGCTTGAGGGCTTCGAATCGTACGATCTCGAACAGCGCCAGCGCGTTTCGATCGCGTTCGTGCGGCAAGGTGGCCAAGAGCGGCATGATGCGCACTGTGCCGCAAGAATCCTTCGTAACCGTTAACGGCGGGCGCCCATCCGCATCTTTCCCGAAGGATTTTCAAGCGCTTGGCAGGTCGTTACGGCCTCAATGGGCCTATCGTCGCGCCATCGGCGATAATCAGCCGATTTGCGGACGGATGCCCTCGATCCGGCCCAGGACCTCATAGGCCATGACCGCGCAGGCGACGGCGGCGTTCAGACTGTCCGCGCGGCCGCGCATCGGGATCTTCACGCGCACGTCCGCCGCCGCCGCATAATCGGCGGGCAGGCCCTGCGCCTCGTTGCCGATCAGCAGGAAGGTGGGCGCGGAATAATCGGGCACGCGATAATCGACGCTGGCTTCCAGGTGCGTCGCCACGAGCAGGCCCGGCCCCGAACGCAGCCAGGCGAGGAACTCCGGCCAGCGCGCCTGCGCGATACGCTGCGTGAAGAGCGCGCCCATGCTCGCGCGCACGGCCTCCACCGAAAAGGGATCGACCGTGTCGTCGATCAGGATCAGCCCGCCCGCGCCAACCGCGTCGCCCGTCCGCAGCATCGTGCCGAGATTGCCCGGATCGCGCATCGCCTGCGCGACCAGCCAGATGGGGGACGCGGCGCGATCGATCCGCTCCAGCCCGGTTTCCGGCTGGCGATAGACGCCGATCACGGTCTGCGGATTCTCCTTGCCGGACAGTTTGTGGAGGATGTCGCGCGTCGTCTCGATCGCTTCGCCGCCCGCCGCCTCCACCTTGGCGACCAGCCGGCGGACGATCGGATGGCCGGCGCCGTCCGCGGCGAAGAACAGCCAGAGCGGCAGCACGCCCGTCTCCTCGGCCTCGGCCAGGATGCGAAGCCCCTCGGCGAGGAACAGACCTTCCTCGCGGCGATGCTTCTTGTCGCGCAGGTTGCGGATCCGCTTCACGAGCGGGTTGGAATAAGCGGTGATCTCACGCGGCATGGCGCTGCTCTAGCGGGCCGGAAACGCAGCGTCGATGCGGGCAAAAAGGCTTAACCTGCTCTCACGCGTCCGCTCGGGACGATTCCCCCGAAAAGGACCAAATTCGGGGGATGGTGGGAAGCATCTCATCCGAAACGATTTTTTACAATTTTTTGGGTTGGAGCAGGCCTTTCGTTAACGGAAAGGGAACTA
The DNA here is from genome assembly GCF_013113735.1 of Sphingomonas sp. AP4-R1. NCBI lineage: Bacteria > Pseudomonadati > Pseudomonadota > Alphaproteobacteria > Sphingomonadales > Sphingomonadaceae > Sphingomonas > Sphingomonas sp. AP4-R1. The sequence continues at coordinate 4,341,042 of NZ_CP053346.1, read as the reverse complement.
TCGTTCCGTTAGGCCGGATCGAGTGCGCCGTTTTGTCCCGTTTTTTCCAAGGGCGAGCGGCGACGCGGGGACATCGTCGTGATTAGCGTGTGGCAATGTGCGTGGCATCAGCATGATTGGCGGCTGGTTCTCCTGGCCGGCCTGATCTGCGGCCTCGCCTGCCTCGGCGCCGTGACGATCCTGCGCCAGCAACGCGGCGAAAACCGCCGCATGGATCTCCGCTGGCAATATGTCGCGGGGATCACCACCGGTTTCGGTATCTGGTGTACCCACTTCGTCGCGATGCTCGGTTATAACAGCGGCGTCGCCGTGGTGGGATATGATCTCGTCCTCACCACACTCTCGCTGGCCTGCGCGATCGGTATGACGACGGTGGGCTTCGCGATCGTCTCGAGGGGCGGCGCCGCGCCGGCCGCGCTGATCACGGGCGCCGTGGTGTTCGGCACCGGGATCGGCGCGATGCACTATACCGGCATGAATGCGATGGAGTTTCGCGGTCACTTCGAATGGCGGCCGATCCGCATCGCGCTCTCGATCCTGTTCGGGATCTGTTTCTGCACGCCGGGCCTGATGCTGGCGCTTCGCCAGAGGGATCTGGGGAGCGGCATGGCCGCCAGCGGCTTCCTCATGACGGCGGTGCTGGCGCTGCACTTCACGGGCATGACGGCGATGACGGCCATTCCCGATCCCAGCGAACCGCAGGACAGCTATTTCCTGTCGCCCCTCAGCCTGGGCCTGACGATCGGCGCGATCGCGCTGGCGGTGCTGCTGGTCGGCGCGGGAGCGGCGATCATCAACACCGCCGCTTTGTCGGCGATCCGCACGCGCGGGCGCGAATTCCGCATCTTCGTGCAGGGCATCACCGATTGCGCGCTCTATATGCTGGATCCGGATGGCCATGTGGTCAGCTGGAATGCGGGGGCCACGCGCCTGAAGGGCTTCACCTCGGCCGAAGCGATCGGGCTGAATTTCGCCAGCTTCTATTCGGCAGAGGATCGGGACGCAGGCATGCCGCTGCGCGCGCTGGCAAAGGCGCGCGAGACGGGCAAGTTCACGGCGGAAGGATGGCGCCACCGCAAGGACGGCAGCCGCTTCTGGGCGAACGTCACGATCGAGACCGTGCTGGACGAGCAGGGCGGGATCGTGGGCTTTGCCAAGATCACGCGCGATATCAGCCGCCAGAAAGAAGATCAGGACCGGCTGGAAGCGCTGACGGCCAAGCTGGATGCCGCGTTGACCAATATGCATCAGGGCCTGGTGCTGTTCGACAGCGCCGATTGCGTGGCGCTGGTGAATGCGCGCTTCCGCGCGATGTATCGCATCGCGCCGGACGTGCCGCTGGAGGGCATGTCCTTCGCGGAGGTCATGCGCTTCTCGCTCCGTGCGCGCAGCGGCGTGGAGATCAGCGAGGAGCGGGTCCTGCTCGGGGCGGAATGGAAGTCCGCGTGCCTGGCCCAGCCCGATCATGGCGGGCTCGTGACGATCAATTACGAGGACGGCAGCGTCGTCGACGTCGTCTATCAGGCGCTCGCCGATGGCGGCTTCGTCGCGACGTTCGAGGATGTGAGCGAGCGGCATCGCTCCGCCGCCCGGATCGCGCATATGGCGATGCATGACAGCCTGACCGGGCTGCCGAACCGGATCAATTTCAACGGGCAGCTCGATTATGCGATCGAGCAGGCGCGCGCGACCGGCCTGAAAGTGGGCGTGGTGGCGATCGATCTGGATGGCTTCAAGGAGATCAACGACACCCACGGCCACGCGACGGGGGATGCCGTGTTGCAGGCCATTGGAGAGCGCATGGCGGCGATCGCGGGCGAGAGCGAGTGCATCGCCCGCTTCGGCGGCGACGAGTTCGCCGCCTACCGTACGTTCGGGGACGAGGCCGAATTGATGCAGTTTCTGGACCGCCTGGCCCAGCAGATCGCTACCCCGGTGGCGGTGGACGGGCTGGAATTGCGACCGGCGGGAAGCGTGGGCTTCGCGGTCTTTCCCGATGACGGGATCGAGCGGGGACACGTGTTGGGCAATGCCGATCTCGCCATGTATCGCGGGAAGGCGGCGCGCGGCGGGCAGGTCTGCCGCTACGAATATGGGATGGACGAAACGGCGCGCACGCGGCGCGCGATGGCGAAGGATCTGCGCGAGGCGATCGCCCGCGAGGAATTGTCGCTCGCCTATCAGGTGCAGCGCTCGGTGACGACGGGCGCGATCACCGGCTACGAAGCGCTGCTGCGCTGGCACCACAATGTGGACGGGTGGATTTCGCCCGAGCAGTTCATTCCCGTGGCCGAGGAAAGCGGCAGCATCGTCGAGATCGGCCAATGGGTGTTGCGCGAAGCCTGCCGCGAGGCGGTGCGCTGGTCGCACCCGCATCGGGTCGCGGTCAATCTTTCGCCGGTCCAGTTCACCGATCGCGACCTGACGAAGATGCTGGCCGAAATCCTGCTGGAGACGGGCCTGCCGCCCAGCCGGCTGGAACTGGAGATCACCGAGACGGCCATCATCGCGGACAAGGCCGCCGCGCTTCATATGCTCCGCCAGATCAAGGCGCTGGGCGTGACGATCGCGATCGACGATTTCGGCACCGGCTATTCGTCGCTGGAGACGCTCCATTCCTTCCCGTTCGACAAGATCAAGATCGATCGCTCGTTCGTGCGCCAGTCCGACCAGAGCGAACAGGCGCGCGCGATCATCCGCGCGGTGATCGCGCTGGGGACGAGTCTGAACATGCCGGTGTTGGCCGAAGGCGTGGAGACGGAGGCGCAGCTGACGCGGCTGCGACTGGAAGGATGCAACGAGGCGCAGGGCTATCTGCTGGGACGGCCGCGCTTCGATGTGCCGCAGGAGCCGGTCGCGGCGTAGGGCGGGTTTTGAGCTCGGCGCGCCTGCGACCGCAGGAGTCCAGAGCCACAGGCGTCAGGTTCGGGGCCCTGGGCTCCGGCTTTTGCCGGAGTACGAACAGAGCGCTCCCGCGCTGGCTATTCCTCGCCGAACTTGGCTTCCACCAGTCCGCACAGCGCATCCAGCGCCTTGTCGGCGCCGTCGCCGCTCGCGCTGATCGTGACGGTGTCGCCCTGCGCGGCGCCCAGCATCATCAGGCCCATGATCGACGTGCCGGCGACCTTGCTGCCGTCCTTGGCGACTTCGATCGAGGCGGATTGCGAACTGGCCAGCGTCACGAACTTGGCGCTCGCGCGCGCATGGAGGCCGCGCCGGTTGCTGATCAGCACCGTGCGCTCGACGCCCGTACTCACGCGGCGGCCTCGCCCAGCACCTCGGACGCGACCGAGATATATTTGCGGCCCGCCTCGCGTGCGGCCGCAACGGCTGCCTGGACCTTCATCATCTTACGCGCACCCTCCAGCCTGATGAGCATGGGGAGGTTCACACCCGCGATGACTTCGACGCGACCCGGCTCCATGAGCGAGATGGCCAGATTGGAGGGCGTGCCGCCGAACAGATCGGTCAGCAGGATCACGCCCTTGCCGAGATCGACCGCGGCCACCGCGCGGGCGATATCGGCGCGGCGCGCCTCCATATCGTCGTCGGGCCCGATGCAGATCGATTCGATCGCCTGCTGGGGACCGACCACATGCTCCATTGCCCGCACGAATTCCTTCGCGAGCTGACCATGGGTCACCAGCACCAGTCCGATCATCTAGTCACCGTCACGTCGTTCGCGTTGCCAGCCTCCGGCTTTCCCTCCGCCGCGTCTGACGTCTTATGCGCCAGATCACGATGCACGATGGTGGGGGAAAAACCCGCCCCGCGCAACCTGCGGCCGATGCGATCGGCCACGTGGACCGAGCGATGCCGCCCTCCGGTGCAGCCGATGGCGATGTTGATGTAGGATTTTCCCTCGCCGGCGTAGCGCGGCAGCAACAGCAGAAGCAGTTCCTCATAGCGCGAGACGGCCTCTTCATAGACCGGATCGCCCTTCACATAGTCCGCCACGGGCGCATCCAGACCGGTGCCGGGGCGGAGCGCGGGCACCCAGTGCGGATTGCGCAGGAAGCGGCAGTCGAACACTAGATCGGCGCCGCGCGGCAGCCCGCGCGAGAAGCCGAAGGAGGTGACCATCAACGTCGGCTCCGCCGCCGGCCCGTCGCCGAAACGCTCGCGAATCTCCCCCTGCAGGCTGTTGGTCGTATGGCTGCTGGTGTCGATCAGATAATCGGCCGCCTCGCGCAGCGGGCTGAGCAAAGCGCGCTCCTCGACGATGCCGTCCTCGGCCGGGCGATCGAGCGCCAGCGGGTGGCGGCGGCGCGTGGCGGAGAAACGCTGGACCAGCACCGCGCCCGAGCAATCGAGGAACAGGATTTCGATCGCGAGTTGCTTGCCCGCCCGGATCGCGGCGACGCGCTTCAGGATCGCATGGACATCGAAGCCGCGCGTGCGGCTGTCGATGCCGACGGCGAGCGGGCGATCATCCTCGACATCGCCCGGCGGGGGCGGGCTCGCCAGCAGGCGATCGAGCAAGGCGAGGGGGAGATTGTCGCTCGTTTCCCAGCCCAGATCCTCCAGGCTCTTGAGCGCGGTGGTGCGGCCCGCGCCGGACATGCCGGTGACGAGCAGGACGCGCTTGGGCTCGACGATGCGGGTGGGGCCGGCGGCGGGCGTGGTCATGCGGGCAATCCGTAAAGCGCCAGGCCGCGTTCCACCTTGATCGGGGCGGAGGCCTCGAACGGATCCAGCGCGAGCGTGGGGATCGCGCGCGCGGCGACGGGCGTGGTGGGGAGCGGATCGGGCGGCATACGGTCTCGCGGGGCGGTGAGGGAGATGCAGAGCGCGACGGGCGCCTCGGCCAAAGCGGGCATCGCGACGATGCCGAGGCCGCGCACCTCCATCTGGCCGGCGATGGTGTGCGGCGCGCGGGCGAGGGGGCGATCGCCTTCGATCCGGATCTCGACACCGTCGTCGCTCACCAGAACGGCGCCGCGATCGATCAGGCGCAGCGCGAGATCGGATTTGCCCGCGCCGGAAGGGCCGAGGATCAGCACGCCGCGCCCGTCGATCGCCACGCAGGTGGCGTGGAGGGTTTCGGAGGGAGGCGGTGCGAGCGACATCGAATGCTTACTTCGCTCCGCCCATCCGTTCGTGCCGAGCCTGTCGAAGCACTGTTCTTCTCTGCTGCCCGCTGGCCGGGAAGGAAGAACGGCACTTCGACGGGCTCAGTGCGAACGGATTGGGGAGGCGGGCGAAGCGCACCGCCCTCATCGTTGGGCCGCAGGCAGGCGGATCGTGAAGCGCGCGCCCTGCACGTTGCCGTCGCGGTCGCTCACGTAGATGCGGCCGCCATGACCCTCCACGATCGCCTTCGCAATGGCGAGGCCGAGGCCGGAGTGGCGGCCGAATTCCTCGCCTTCGGGGCGGATCGAGTGGAAACGGTTGAAGATCGCCTCGCGCGCATGTTCGGGCACGCCCGGCCCGTCATCCTCGACGCGGACGACGATTTCGTCGCGGTCGCGCGTCGCCGCCACCTGCACGAGGCCGCCGGGGGGCGAGAAGGAGATGGCGTTGTCGACCAGATTCTCGATCGCGCGCGCCAGCCGGTGGCCGTCGCCGAAGATCAAAGCGGTGCCGCGATTCGGCCGCGCGAAGGCGAGGCGCACCTCGTTGGCGACGCCGCGCTCGTCGCGCCCGGCCACGAGCTGCTCGATCATCGTGCCGAGATCGATCGTCTCGAAGCGCGCGCGGGAGAGCTGCGCGTCCATGCGCGAGGCTTCGGAAATGTCGGTGATGAGCCGATCGAGCCGGCCGACATCGTCGCGGATGATCGCCACCAGCCGCGCGCGCAGATCGGGATCGTCGATCCGCTCCAGGCTGTCGACGGCGGACCGGAGCGAGGCGAGGGGATTCTTGATCTCGTGCGCCACATCGGCGGCGAACGCCTCGGTCGCGTCGATCCGCTGGCGCAGCGCCTGGCTCATGTCCGAGAGGGCGCGGGCGAGCGTGCCGATCTCGTCGCGGCGTGCGGGCAGGCGCGGCACCTGCACTTCGCGCGAGCGGCCGAGGCGCACGCGATGCGCGGCGATGGCGAGGCGGCGCAACGGCCGCGCGATCGTGCGGGCGAGGAAGATCGAGAGAAAGATCGAAAGCGCGCTCGTGCCCAGCAGCACGATGCCCAGCCAGAAGCGCTCGGCGCGCACGGTACGGACCACGTCGCGCTGGTTGGTCGTCATCAGCAGCACGCCGCCGCCGGGCACGGACATGGCGGCGGAGATGACCGGCGTGCGATCGGGCGCGCGGCGGACATGCGACTGCACCTCGCGGCTGCGCGCCGCCGCCGTCGCCTCCGGCCAGGCGGCCAGCGTGTCGTGGGCGGGCTCCACGAACGGCTCGGGCACTTCGGCGCCGACGATGCTGTCGATCGCGCGGTCCAGCGCGCGCGCCACGTGGCGCTGCCACGGCTCGCTGGAGGGATCGCGCAGTTCGTAGGTCGGCGTGCCGCTCGCCCAGCCATCGACCGGCGCGGTGCCGGCTGCCGGATAGAAGCGGAAGCGCCCCTCATTGGCCTGGCCCAGCACGGTCAGCATCCGCGCGCGCTCGTCGGCGGGCGCGGTGGCGATGGCGCGCGCGGCCATCCGCACCTCCGTCTCGGCCTGATCGGTGCGCTCCTCGATCAGCTGGCTGCGATAGCTGTCCAGATAGAAGAAGCCGCCCGCCAGGACGATCAGCGCGAAGATGTTGACGGCGAGGATGCGGGCGGTGAGCGAAAGCCGGCCGAGCCAGCTTTCCAGCCCGTCATTCCTCCGCGAAACGATAGCCGATGCCATAGAGAGTCTCGATGGCCTTGAAGCTGGAGTCGACGGCGCGGAACTTGCGCCGGAGCCGCTTGATGTGGCTGTCGATGGTGCGGTCGTCGACATAGACGTCATCCTGATAGGCGGTGTCCATCAGTTGGTCACGCGACTTCACAATGCCCGGTCGCTGGGCCAGCGTTTCGAGGATCATGAATTCGGTGACGGTCAGCGTCACCTCCTTGCCCTCCCACAGCACGCGATAGCGCGCCGGATCCATTTCCAGCCGCCCGCGCACGATCTTCTCGGCGACCGGCTCGCCTTCGCCCTCGGGCTGGGCGCGCAGCTCGGTCCGGCGCAGCAGCGCCTTGATGCGCGCGATCAGCAGCCGCTGGCTGAACGGCTTGGTGATATAATCGTCCGCGCCCATGGCGAGGCCCAGCGCCTCGTCCAGCTCGTCATCCTTCGAAGTGAGGAAGATTACGGGCAGCTGGCTCTTCTCGCGCACGCGGCGGAGCAGCTCCATCCCGTCCATGCGCGGCATCTTGATGTCCAGCACGGCCAGCTCGGGCGGATTTTCGGTCAGGGCCTTCAGCGCCGCTTCGCCATCCGAATAGACGCGGACGGTGAACCCTTCGGCCTGCAGCGCGATGGACACCGATGTCAGAATATTGCGATCGTCATCGACGAGCGCGATCGCTCCGGCCATTCCACTCTTCGTCCCGTTGCCGCGCGGCCCTCCTATCCGAAGGATGCGCGTGTCTCAATGCTGCATCCAATATGGAGGCGGGCTCATAAAATGTTAGGACTGACCTCGTAACAATACGGGCGTGGAATACGATCCCCGCCTCGGTGCCGCGCTTCAGGCGGCCAAGCAGCCCGCCGGGCCCACATGGCGATCCCGGCTGCGTCACATGCTCGGCTTCGAGGAGCAAGGAGCGGAAATTTCCGTCCCTTCTCCAGAGGATGAACCGCTGCCGGTGGCGCCCGAGCCGGGCGGCGAGATCGAGACCCTCACCCGCCTCCTGGAGGAGCTGATCGCCACGGCGCAGACGCGAATCGATGGCGCGGTGCTGCTGGTCGGGCGTTCGGCCGACGATGCGGAGGCGTATCGCGAGGCCTTGTCGGCCGAGGCGGAGGCGTTGGTCGGCGCGCAGGCCGGCGAGCAGGTGACCGCCGCGCTGATCGGCGTGACGCGCTCGATGATCGCGCGCGCGCGCGGTGCCGAAGAGAAATTGCGCGCGATGGGCGAGGAACTGGAATCGGTGCAACGCGATCTGGCGGATGCGCGCCAGTCCGCCGAGCATGACCAGTTGACCGGGCTGCCCAATCGCCGCGCGCTGGAGGCGGCGCTGCTGCGCGCGGTGGAAAGCTCGCGCGCGGCCGATCAGGCCCTGTCGCTCGCTTTCTGCGACATCGATCATTTCAAGCGGCTCAACGATACGCACGGCCATGCGCTGGGCGATCGGGTGCTGCGCCTCGTCGGCGATTGCCTGAGCGAGGGCGCGGGCACGGGCGCGTTCGTCGGCCGGCAGGGCGGCGAGGAATTCGTGATGCTGTTCGAGGGCGTGCGGCTGGAGGAGGCGGCGGCGCGCGTCGATGCCGTCCGTGCCGAACTCGCCCAACGCGACTTCAAATCGCGCACGAACGAGACGCCGATCGGGCATATCACCTTTTCGGCGGGCGTGGCGGCGCTGCGTCCGGGCGAAATGGGCGACAGCCTGCTCCAGCGCGCCGACGAGGCGCTCTATCGCGCGAAGAATAGCGGCCGCAATCGCGTGGAGATGGATCCGGATTGAGGGGCGGTCCCGGTTCGCCCGGCCGGGGGCGGGCGGCTCGCCGTCTTCGCCTAGATCGTCATTGCGAGCGCAGCGAGGCCATCCAGTCCCGCGCTGGAGGACTGGATGGCTTCCCCCGGCACAAGGCCGGGGTCGCAATGACGGGGGTGTTGGACGATCGACCCCTAAATCTTGCACTTCCGCGCCATCGCGACGCCGTGCAGGAAGCCGCGTCGCGCATGGCCGGCGCTGATCGCGGCGTTGAGACGGCGTTCGGCCGGGGCCGCGCCCGAAATCTCGCGGACCAGACCCCGGAAGGGGACGAGCCCGTTGACGAGCGACTTGCCGCCGGCCTCCGCCAGCTTGCCTGCGCGATTTTCCTTCGTGTCGTCGCCGGCCTCGAAATCCGGGCCCAAGGCTTCCGACAGATTGGCGAGGCCGGATTTGATCTGCGCGCAGCTCGCGGTGCCGGCGGCCGCGTAGGGATTGACCGCCGCCTGCTGGAGAACCTCGGGAATCTCCATCTTCTTCGCGCCGACGTCGACGGCCGGCGTGGAGGCGAGATTCTCGCCCTTATGGACGACCTCGCCCGCGCGGGACTTCAGGGTGGGGGATTCGGGCGGCGGTGAGGCGGCCTGTGCGGCGAGCAGGATCAGGATCGGAAGCATGGCGTGAATATGCGCGCCGCCCGATTTTGTTCCGTACGCCCAACGAAGGGGCGCGTCAGATCCGCTGGGGGTGCCGCACCGGCAGGCCCGCCGCCGCGAGTGCCGCATGCGCCTCGGCCACCGTATGCTGGCCGAAATGGAAGATCGAGGCGGCCAGGACCGCGCTCGCATGGCCTTCGGTGACGCCCGCGACCAGATCCTCCAGCGTGCCGACGCCGCCGCTGGCGATCACGGGTACGGATACCGCCTCGGTGATCGCGCGGGTGAGCGCCAGATCATAGCCGCCCTTGGTGCCGTCGCGATCCATCGAGGTGACGAGCAGTTCGCCCGCGCCGAGTTCGGCCAGACGGACGGCATGTTCGATCGCGTCGATGCCCGTCTCGCGACGGCCGCCATGGGTGAAGATTTCCCAGCGGCCGCGCCCGACCGCCTTGGCGTCCACCGCGCCGACCACGCATTGCGCGCCGAAGCGATCGGCGAGTTCTGCCGCCAGCTCCGGCCGCGCGACGGCGGCGGAGTTGATCGCGACCTTGTCCGCGCCCGCCAGCAGCAGCGCGCGCGCATCCTCGGCGGTCCGCACGCCGCCGCCCACCGTGAGCGGCATGAAGCAGACCTCGGCCGTGCGCGCGACGACATCGAGGATCGTGCCGCGATCCTCGTGCGTGGCGGTGATGTCGAGGAAGCACAGTTCGTCGGCGCCGGCGGCGTCATAGACCTTGGCCTGCTCCACGGGATCGCCCGCATCGGCCAGATCGAGGAACTGCACGCCCTTCACCACGCGCCCGCCGGCAACGTCGAGGCAGGGAATGACGCGGGTGCGGACGGTCATCGGATCGAGCTCGGAGAAGGGAAGAAGCAAGGGTTCACGCGGAGACGCGGAGGCGCGGAGAGGTGCGCCCTTGTCCCGGCCGTCAGGCCCATCTTCGTCGGTAGAAAGACGAGAGAGGCACCGCGCGCCGGGCGAGTCCTCTCTGCGTCTCTGCGTCTCTGCGTGAACCCCTTTCTCACTTCCCGCCCTTCGCCACGCGCAGCGCCGCCGCCAGATCGAGGCGGCCGTCGTAAAGCGCGCGGCCGGTGATGACGCCTTCGATCCCTTCGGACGCGCTGCGCGCGAGATCGACGATGTCGACGAGGCCGGCCACGCCGCCCGAGGCGATGACGGGCATGCGCGTCTTGCGGGCGAGATCCACGGTCGCGCGGATGTTGCAGCCCTTGAGCAGGCCGTCGCGGCCGACATCGGTGAAGAGCAGGCTGGCGACGCCCGCATCCACGAAGCGGTTGGCAAGATCGGCCGCCGTCAGCTCCGACACTTCGGCCCAGCCACGCGTGGCGACCATGCCGTCGCGCGCATCCACCGCGACGACGATACGGCCGGGCAGATCGCGCGCGGCTTCACGCACCAAATCCGGATCCTCGAGCGCGGCCGTGCCGATCACGACGCGGGCGACGCCCAGCTCCAGCCATTTGTCGATCGAGGCGCGGGTGCGGATGCCGCCGCCCAGCTGCACGCGGCCGGGGAAAGCGGCGACGATCGCGCGCACGGCCTCGCCGTTCACGGATTCGCCCGCGAAGGCGCCGTCCAGATCGACGACGTGGAGATGATCGGCGCCCGCCTCGGCGAAGGCCTTGGCCTGCGCGGCGGGATCATCCCCGTAGATGGTGGCGCGATCCATATCGCCTTCGGCGAGGCGGACGACCTTGCCGCCTTTCAGATCGATCGCGGGAAAGACGATGATGCTCATGGTTTCCAATCGAGGAAGCGCGCGAGGAAGGCGAGGCCGTAGGCCTGGCTCTTCTCCGGGTGGAACTGGACGCCCAGCATGTTGGCGCGGCCGACAGCGGCGGTGACGGCACCGCCATGCTCGGTCGTCGCCAGCAGATCGGCCGGATCGTCCGTGTGGAAGGCGAAGCTGTGGAGGAAATAGGCCTCGCCGGTGTGGATCAGCGGATGGTCGCGCTCCAGCCGCACGTCGTTCCAGCCCATGTGGGGGATGCGGATGGCGGGATCGGTGGGCTCCATCTTGGCGACGGTGCCGGGAATCCAGCCGAGGCCCTGATGGCGGCCGAACTCCTCGCCCGCCGTGGCCATCAGCTGCATGCCCACGCAGATGCCGAGGAAGGGGCGGGCCTTTTCGACCACCGCCTCGTTCAGCGCCTCGACCATGCCAGGGATGGCGGAGAGCGCGCCCATGCAATTGGCGAAGGCGCCGACGCCGGGCAGTACGATCCGCTCGGCCGCCGCCGCAACGGCGGGATCGGCCGTCACCACGATATCGCGCGCGCCGGCCGCCCGCAGCGCATTCTCCACCGAGTGGAGATTGCCCGCGCCATAATCGATCAGCGCCAGCGCATCAGGCGCCACCGAGCGTTCCCTTCGTGGACGGGATCTGGTCCGCCTTGCGCGGATCGATCTCGGTCGCTTCCCGCAGCGCACGGGCGAGCGCCTTGAACAGGCTTTCGCAGATGTGGTGGTTGTTCTTGCCGTAGAGCGTCTCGAGGTGGAGCGTCATGCCCACTTCCCCTGTGAAGCTCTGGAACCAATGCTCGATCAACTCGGTGTCCAGCTCGCCCAGTTTTTCCTGCGTGAAGCCGGATTTCCAGACGAGGAAGGGGCGCCCCGAAATGTCGATCGCGGCGCGGGACAGTGTCTCGTCCATCGGCGCGTAGCACAGGCCGTAACGCGTGATGCCCTTGCGATCGCCCAGCGCCTTCGACACGGCCTGGCCCAGCGCCAGCGCGCTATCCTCCGCCGTGTGATGCTGATCGACGTGCAGATCGCCCTTCACGCTCAGCGTGATATCGATCAGCGAATGGCGGGAAAGCTGCTCGATCATGTGATCGAGGAAGCCGATCCCGGTGGAGACGGTGTACAGACCCGTCCCGTCGAGGTTCACGGTCGCCTCGATCGCGGTCTCGGCGGTATTGCGGCTGATGGTGGCGCTACGCATGGCGCAAGCGCCTATACGCCGCTTGCGGAAGGAGCAATCCGCGAGTGACGGCTTGACCCGATCAAGCACCGCGTTCAGGTGAAGGGCGATGAGCGAGTCCCCGCAAGATAGCCTGATTCCCTACGACGAGATCGTGCAGGACGCGCTGCGCGCCGTCGTCGGGCGTGTGCTCGGCCAGGTCGAGCAGGGCGGTCTGCCCGGCGCGCACCATTTCTACATCACGTTCAAGACGGGCGCGCCCGGCGTGGATATCCCGCGCCACCTGACGGATCGCTATCCGGACGAGATGACGATCGTCATCCAGAACCGCTTCTGGGACCTTCACGTCTCCAAGAGCGGCTTCGAGGTGGGCCTGTCGTTCAACCAGATCGGTTCGAAGCTGTCGATTCCGTTCGCGGCGATCACCGCCTTCCACGATCCGGCCGTCGATTTCGCGCTGCATTTCTCCGCCCAGGCGGATGATCCGCAGCCCGAAGAGATCGCGGTGGCCGAGAATGATCCGGTCGTCCGCCCGGCGGAAGACGGCTCGAACGTCGTCTCGGTGGATTTCACCCGGAAGAAGTAAGCGCCTCGCGCAGAAGCCGGGCTTCCGCCGCGACCTCTTCCTCATCGCTCAATGTCAGATCGCCTGCGGGTTCGCCTTTGCCTTCACCCGCATTGGCCGAGGTGGCCGGCGTTTCGGGCACGTCCTCCTTGGGCGGATGGGCGCCCTCGATGGGTTGCTGGATCGGTTTCATCGCGTCCGTCTCCTCGTCGCTCCCGCCCCAACGCGCGAGCGCGGTGGAGGATCAGTGGACGAGAATGCGGAACAAAGCGGCCGCCAGCACGGTGACTGCCGCCAGCATGCAGGCGATCAGAACGATCGCGCCCGCCCGCTCGCGCCGGAGGCGACGGCGATAGCCGCTCTTTTCCTCTTCGGTGGCATCCGCGGCGACGCTCTTCTGCGCGCCCGATCCGTCCGCGAAGCCGATGCTGGCGGCGATCGTCTCGCGCACCACATCGGCCGGGACGGGCTCCAGGAATTCGCAGCCATGGCCCATGCCGCGCTTGCGGACGACGCGGGCATCGACGAACCCGATCCGTGCGAGTTGGATCCGCACCACATCGTCCGGCTGCAATTCCGACTGGAATTCCGCGAGAAATCCGGTTTCGGACATGTTGTGGATGATGATGTCGAACCGGCGATCCTTGCCGACCAGCATGCCATCGAGACGATCGACGAAAAGACGGCGCGACCGCCTTGCGTCGCCGCCCGCATCCAGATCGAGTCTCGCCAGAAAAGGCACGGCTTTGTCCCCCAGCAGCACGATCGGAGCAAACGGGTAAACGCAGCCTTACAGGAGAAGGTAAAGCAATCGCAAACAACGCCGGATTTGCGATGGGGATCCATCGGGCCGACGCGAAAAAGCTCCGCCGTGTCGCCCGATGGACCCCCGTCATGCCGGGATCAGGCGGGAACCGCAGCCACCCCGGCGCGGCGCGTCAGGCCGGAATCGCCCTGGCGCGGGCGGAAATCGCCCTGGCGGAGGGCCTCCTCGATATCCTCGAGGCTGACCCCGGCGGTCTCCGGCACGAACAGATAGACGAACAGGAACGACGCGAAGTTGATGCCGGCATAGATCCACATCGTCGAGCCGAGACCGGCGGCCTGCACCAGCGACAGCGCGGTGCCGGTGACGATCAGATTCGATCCCCACAGCATCGCCGCATGCAGCGCCGTCGCCGGGCCCCGCATCGCCAGCGGGAACATCTCCGAGCCCAGCAGCCAGCCGCACACCTGGATGCCGCCCGAATTGAACAGCATGAAGGCGAGCAGGAACACGATCGTGAGCCAGCTGGCGGGGCCCTGCGTCGCGCCGGTCGCGAACATCGCGCCGAGCCCGATCAGGCTGATCACCGAACCGGGAATCATGATCAGCATCAGCCGGCGCCGGCCGATCCGATCGACGAACAGGCAGCCGAGCAACGTCGCGAGCGCATAGACCGCGCCGACGCCGAGGCTGGCATACAAGGCCGAGGACCGGCCGAAGCCCGCATCCTCCAGAAAGGTCGGCGCATAATAGATCATCATCTCCAGGCCGCCGCACTGGGTGAAGAAGGCGACACCCAGGGCCGCCAGCAAGGCGGGGCGCACCCAGGACTGGCGGATGCCGCGCCAGCCCGATTCTTCGGGCTTCGCCTCCCGCGCGATCTCCTGGATCTGGCGCAATTCCGCCTGCACGTCGCGGTGCGTGTCGCGAACCTGCCCCAGAATCTCGGCCGCGGGCTCCAGCCCCCGATTCTCGGCCACCCAGCGCGGGCTGCGCGGCATGAAGATCATCGCGACGCACACCACCATCGCCGGCACGGCGGCGATCGCCACCATCGGCCGCCACGTCCAGACATTGTGGAGCGTGACGCCCACGATGTTCGCCAGCAGGATGCCGATGCCGATCGCGACATTGAACATCGTGACGAGATTGCCGCGCCGATCGGGCGGCGCCAGTTCCGAAATATACATCGGCACCACCTGCGTGGAGGCGCCGACCGCGATTCCCAGCAACAGCCGCCCCGCCACCAGCAGCGGCACGGTGGGTGCCAGCGAGCAGGCGACGGCGCCGATCGCGAAGACCGCCGCCACCACGAGCACGGTGATCTTGCGGCCGATCCGTTCGGACAGCCAACTCGTCGCCAGCGCGCCGATCACGGCGCCGGCCAGAATCGCCGAGGCGACGATTTCCTGCATGTGGTGGCTGAGCCCGAACTCGTCCGTCATCGACAGGAGCGCGCCGGAAATGATGCCGGTATCGTAGCCGTACAGGCCGCCGCACACGGCCGCGACCAGCGCCGCGAAGCGCAGCGTGCCGTTCGAACTGGTGATCTCCACATTTTCCATGATGCGGCGGAGCGTGCGTTCGTCCGCCCGCTTGATGGCGGCATCGCTCCTGCCGGACGCCGAAGATTGTCCCGTAATACTCGCTTGCAAAAACTCGCTCCATGATCGTTTCACGAAGCCACACGCCGATCTGTCAGCATATTCCGATATTGTGCGAAAGCAGAGGCGGCTCGAACGGCGCCATTGTCGCATTCATCGACTGTGGGTGACATAAGGAGCGTCACCCGAGATCGGCGGCAAACATCCTCTCAAGATGATGTCTGTGCATCTTCACTGTCACCGGACTGCGCCGGCAAGGCAACAGCGACAGCGACAGCGCATCATTGGGAACACCGAACGCGCGAAAGGGCCGTTCGGTCGCAAAGAGACGTGTTTTTGGGAGAATTGCGCGCGGCGGAGCGGCCGATACCGTCATCCGCGATCGAAGATATTCCCACCGGATGGCCGGGATAGCGGATGCGTCTGCTGCTGAAGAAACGCTGGAGCGGGCGAAGGGATTCGAACCCTCGACCCCGACCTTGGCAAGGTCGTGCTCTACCCCTGAGCTACGCCCGCTCGGCGTAATGGGAGCATGCGCCTCCGGGGAGGCCGCTTCTCTCTTGGGAAGCGCTGGAGCGGGCGAAGGGATTCGAACCCTCGACCCCGACCTTGGCAAGGTCGTGCTCTACCCCTGAGCTACGCCCGCTCGGCGCTGTAGGAGGTTGTTCGCCTCCGGGGAGCGCGGCTGATAGCCGCATGCTTTCAGGTCCGCAACCCCACTTTTCATCGCCGTGCAGATTGCGGCGATCCGTGGCGCATCTGGCCCTGCGGCGGACCCATGCGAGGTTGCATCGCCTGCCAAGCTGGGCATAAACGCGCCGCCTCCAAGGGAAGAAAGAAACGATGACGAGCCAGATCGCTCCCCGTGGACGTAAGGTGCGCGTCGTCGCGACGCTGGGCCCTGCCTCCAGTTCCCCCGAAATGATCCGCGCGCTGATGCTCGCGGGCGCAGACACGTTTCGTATCAATATGAGCCATGGCGGCCATGAGGATAAGAAGCCGCTGATCGCCGCGATCCGCGCGCTGGAGAAGGATCTCAGGCACGCGACCACGATCCTGTTCGATCTGCAGGGGCCGAAGCTGCGCGTCGGCAAGTTCGAGGAAGGCCGCGTCACGCTGGAGACCGGCGCCCAGTTCGTGCTGGACCGCCAGGACGTGCCCGGCGACCAGACCCGCGTCGGCCTGCCGCACCCGGAAATCTTTCAGGCCCTGGAAGTGGGCGCCCGCCTGCTGCTGGACGACGGCAAGATGGTGCTGCGCGCGCTTTCGGTGAGCGAGGACAAGATCGTCACGCGCGTCGAGGTCGGCGGCGTACTCTCCAATTCCAAGGGCCTGAACGTGCCCGACGTGGTGCTGCCGATGGCGGCGCTGACGGAGAAGGACCGCAAGGATCTCGATTTCGCGCTGGAGGAGGGCGCCGACTGGATCGCGCTGTCGTTCGTACAGCGGCCCGAGGATGTGGCCGAGGCGCGGCGGCTGATCGGCGGCAAGGCGGCTCTGCTCGCCAAGATCGAGAAGCCCGCCGCCGTCGAGCGGCTGGAGGGCATTCTCGAGCTGGCGGATGCGGTGATGGTCGCACGCGGCGATCTGGGCGTGGAATGCCCGCCGCAGCAGGTGCCGCTCGTCCAGAAGCAGATCGTTCAGATGGCGCGGACGATGGGCAAGCCGGTGGTGGTCGCCACCCAGATGCTGGAATCGATGATTGTGTCGCCCACGCCGACTCGCGCGGAAGTGTCCGACGTCGCCACCGCCATCTATGACGGCGCCGATGCGGTGATGCTCTCGGCCGAGAGCGCCGCCGGCGCCTGGCCGATCGAATCGGTCGCGATGATGGATTCGATCGCCAAGGCGGTGGAGAAGGATCCCGGCTATACGGCGCGGCTCCATTTCATGGAAACGCGGCCCGATCCGACGACCGCCGACGCGCTCAGCCTCGCGTCGCGCGGCATTTCCAAGACGGTGTCGGCCGCCGCGATTATCTGCTTCACGCTGTCCGGCTCGTCGGCGCGACGGATCGCGCGCGATCGTCCCTCCGTGCCGGTGCTGGTGCTGACGCCGAAGCTGGCGACGGCGCGGCGGATGGGCCTTCTCTGGGGTGTCCATGCCGTGCAGACGCGCGACGTGGAAAGCTTCGAGGAGATGGTGGGCAAGGCCAAGCGGATGGCGCTGCGTCACGGCCTCGCGCAATCCGGTGACCGGATCGTGATCATGGCCGGCGTGCCGTTCGGGACGCCGGGCTCCACCAACGTGCTGCACGTGCAGCGGCTGACCGGCAAGGAACTGGACGGCTATCGCGACTGACGGGGGAGGGGGCGGCGTAGCCGTCCCTTCCGCTTCTTCCTGTCATCCTGAACTCGTTTCAGGATTCATGGCGTGCCCCTCTGCGGGCGCGCCATTTTTTTAATGTCGGGTCATGGGTCCTGAGACGAGTTCAGGATGACGGCTAATTTAGAGTGTGCCGATCTTCAATAGACGCACGAAAACGGCCGCGCGGTTGCCCGCGCGGCCGTTTCGTTCAACCGAAAGGTCGGATCAGCCCTGGCGGGCCTTGAAGCGACGATTCGTCTTGTTGATGACGTAGGTGCGGCCACGACGGCGGATCACGCGGTTGTCCCGGTGCCGGTCCTTGAGCGACTTGAGCGAATTACGGATCTTCATGGCCCGGTACTGCCTGCCTGGTCTGGATTGTCGAAAGAGAGGGGTCCGTTAGGTAATGGCGGGACAGGAGTCAAGGTAAAGCGGCACTCCGCCCCTCGATGCAGCGATTTCGGCGGATGGAACGTTGCACGCCCGATACGGCGCTTCTACGAGCCGCCCCAGGGAGAATGTTCTGATGCGTGCGAAGTCGCTTACCGCCATCCTGTCCGTGCTGATGCTGTCCGCCTGCGCGACCACGCCCACCGCCCGTGTGACGCGCTTCCATCTGGACGACCAGATCGCGCGCGGCGAAATGGCGGTCGAGCCGCTGGTGCCGGCCGACAAGGGCAGCCTGGAATATCAGACCTACGCCTCGATCGTGGGCGCGGAGCTGGCGAAGATCGGTTTCACGGAGGCGCCAGGCCTGAAACAGTCCGAGCAGGTGGCGGTGATCTCGGTCGAGCGCGGATCGCGCGAAACCTTGCAGCAGCGTTCGCCCGTGTCGGTCGGCCTGGGCGGCGGAACGGGCGGCTATGGCGGTGGCGGCGTCGGGCTCGGCATCAGCTTCCCGATCGGGAAGAAGCGCCCGAACGAAATTCTCGTCACGCGCCTGTCGGTCCAGATCAAGCGCCGGTCCGAAGGCACCGTGATCTGGGAAGGCCGCGCCGAGACGCAGGCGGCCGCAGGCACCCCGGCGGCCGATCCCGCCGCGACCGTGCGCACGCTGGCGGCGGCCCTGTTCAAGGATTTCCCCGGCAAATCGGGTCAGACGGTAACGGTTAAGTGACGATTTCGGCCGCGTGATGCGGCGGTGATCGATCGACAGAGAGCAAGGCAGGGTAGGTATAATGGCGCGCATTTCGGCGGATTTTGACGCCGGCAATATCCGGGTGATCGCAGCCGACGGCGATCGGTTCGATCTGGAGATCGTCACCGACGCGGGCAGCGATTTCTATCAGTGGTTCTATTATCGGCTGACGGGCGCTGCCGGGCGCACGATCGAGATGCGGATCCTGAACGGCAAGGGATCGGCCTATCCGCTGGGCTGGCCGGGCTATTCGGCGCGCGTGTCGAGCGATCGGGTCCACTGGCGGCTGGCGGAGACGAGCTATGCCGATGGCGTGCTGACGATCCGCCACGCGGCGGAGAGCGACACTCTCTGGTTCGCTTACTTCGCGCCTTATTCGATGGAGCGGCACCACGATCTGGTCGCGCGCATCGCCGCGCGGCCGGGCGTCGCCTATCGCTCGCTGGGCCAGACGCTGGACGGGCAGGAGATGGACTGCCTGACGATCGGCGAGGGCAGGAAGCAGGTGTGGCTCTATGCGCGCCAGCACCCTGGCGAATCCATGGCCGAATGGTGGATGGAAGGCGCGCTGGAGCGGCTGACCGACGCGCACGATCCGGTCGCGCGCGTGCTGCGGCGCGAGGCGACCTTTCACGTCGTGCCCAATATGAACCCGGACGGTTCGCGGCGTGGTCATCTTCGCACCAATGCGGCGGGCGTGAATCTCAACCGCGAATGGCATGAGCCGACGCCGGAGCGCAGCCCCGAAGTGCTGGCCGTCCGCAACCGGATGGACGAGACGGGCGTGGATTTCGCGATCGACGTGCATGGCGACGAGGCGATCCCTTATGTGTTCCTCGCCGGTTTCGAGGGCATTCCGAACTGGACCGAGCGGCAGGGCGATCTCTTCAAGCGCTATCGCGAGACGCTCACGCGCCGCTCGCCCGATTTCCAGATGAAGCATGGCTACGGCGTGGCGGCGCCGGGATCGGCCAACCTCACCATGTCGACCAATCAACTCGCCAATCGCTTCGGCGCGGTGTCGATGACGCTGGAAATGCCGTTCAAGGACAATGATTCGCTGCCCGACCCCGAATATGGCTGGTCGGCGGAGCGATCGGCCCGTCTGGGCGCGGACTGCCTTGGCGCGCTGCACGAGATGATCGACGCGCTTTAAGCGGAGTTTCGAGGCGCGCCGCCGACCGGGGCGCCTCGTTTCCCCTGCGCCCACGGCGTTATCCCGACGGTGGAAATTGGGGCCGGGCGGCCCCACATTCCAGACCGAACCGGAGGGATCCATGACCGAATATCGCAAGACCGACGAAGCGCTGGCGAAGCTGAGCCCGGAAGAGTTTCGGGTGACGCAGCAGAGCGGCACCGAGCGACCGGGTACGGGCAAATATCTGTATAACAAGGATGCGGGCATCTACGTCGATATCGTGTCCGGCGAGCCGCTGTTCGCGTCCTCCGACAAATATGAATCGGGCTGCGGCTGGCCGAGCTTCACCAAGCCGATCGCGCCCGCGAATGTCGCCGAACTGCGCGACGTCAGCCACGGCATGATCCGCACCGAGGTGCGCTCGGCGCATGGCGACAGCCATCTCGGCCATGTGTTCGAGGATGGACCGATGGATCGCGGCGGCCTGCGCTATTGCATCAATTCGGCCTCGCTGCGCTTCGTGCCGCGCGGCGAGATGGAGGCGCAGGGCTATGGCGCCTATCTCGATCAGGTCGAGGATATCGGCTGAAGGCGAGTTGCTTCGGCAGCTAAAGTACCATCATCTTTGATGGATGGTCATTGCGAGCGCAGCGAAGCAATCCAGATCCGCAGATGACGGGCTGGATTGCTTCGCTGCGCTCGCAATGATGGATTAATGTATTGAAAACCCTCGAGAGAGTGGAGGCCCGACCGGGAATCGAACCCGGGTGCAAGGATTTGCAGTCCTCTGCGTCACCACTCCGCCATCGGGCCATCGCTTCGAAAAAAGCACTGGGTCTCCCGAGGGGAAGCGGGCTGATAGCGGGGAGGATCGCCCCCGGCAAGTCGCGTATTGGAGTCTGGTCAGCAGCGCTGAACCGGTGCCGGGATCCGCGCCAGCGGATCAAACGTTAACCGGCGACCAGATCCGCGTCCTCGGGATGTTTCTGCAAATAAGCGATGACGAACGCGCATTCGGGCTCGATCTTCAGCCCCTGCGCGCGCACCTGCCGCATCACCGCGCCGATCAGCCTGGTCGCGATGCCGCGCCCAGAGATGGATGTGGGCACGATCGTATGGGTGAGCGTCAGCACGTCGCCCGCGCGCGTGTAGGCGGCGTAGGCGATGTGGCCGTCCACCTCCCATTCGAAGCGCTCCCGCTCGGGATGATCGACGACATCGCCCTGATCCACGCTCATATCCGTCATTCCTTCGCCTGCTCTGCGATTCCGGTTGCAACGCATCCGCAGGCTCAGCAGGTTCCGGCGCATGAAGAAAGCCATCCTGCTCGCCGCCCTCTCTTTTCCTCTCGTGGCGGCGGCGCCCGCGCCCGATCCGGCGCAGTTGCGCGCGACGATCACCGGTCTCGTCGGTTTCGGCACGCGCCATACGCTCTCGACCACGACCGATCCCAAGCGCGGCATTGGCGCCGCGCGGCGCTGGGCGGCGGGGCGGTTCGAAGGCTTCTCGAAGGCATGCGGCAAATGCCTGACGGTGGAGACGATCGGGGACACCTTCACCGGACCGCGCGCGCCGAACGGCGTCCGCGTCGAGGATGTGATCGCGATCCAGAAGGGCACGGGCGATCCCGATCGCGTCATCATCATCCAGGGCCATATCGACAGCCGCGTGAACGACGTGATGGACGTCACCACCGACGCGCCCGGCGCGAATGACGATGCCTCGGGCAGCGCGCTGGTGATGGAATCGGCGCGGCTTCTCAGTCGCGAGAAGTTCGCGGGCACGATCGTCTATGCGTTGCTGTCGGGCGAGGAGCAGGGGCTGTGGGGTGGCAAATTGCTGGCCGACACGGCCAAGGCGCGCGGCTGGAAGGTCGCGGCGGTGCTGAACAACGATATCGTCGGCAACACGCACGGCATCGGCGGCGAGCATGTCGACGACAAGGTGCGCGTCTTCTCGGAGGGCATCCGCTTCCTCGGCGATCCCAAGCTGCAGCGGCAGATCGGTGAGGAGGATGACAGCCCCTCGCGCGCGCTGGCCAAGGTGGCGGTGGCGACGGCGGCGGCCGATCCCGCGATCGGGCTGGAGGCGCTGGCGATCCGCCGGCCCGATCGTTTCCAGCGCGGCGGCGATCAGACGCCGTTCCTGGAAGCGGGCATCCCGGCGGTGCGCTTCACCGAGGCGACCGAAAATTACGATCGCCAGCACCAGACGATCCGCACCGAGAATGGCCGGCGCTATGGCGACACGATCGACTATGTCGACTTTCCCTATCTGGCGAAGGTGACGGCGCTGAACATGGCGGTCGCGCGCCGTCTGGCGGCGGCACCTGCAGCGCCGACGTCCGCCGCCATCTCCGGTGCGGTGAGCGACGATACGAAGGTGACCTGGCCGGCCGTGCCGGGTGTGGCGGGCTATCGCATCCGCTGGCGCCGCGCGGACGGCCTCGCCTGGACCGACAGCCGCGACGTGGGCGCCGACGTGACGAGCGTGGATCTGGTGCGCACCAATATCGACGACCATTTCTTCGCGGTTTCGTCGCTGGCGGCGGGCGGCGAGGAAAGCCTGCCGACCTTCGCGGGCGCGCCGCTGCGGCCGACCCCGGGCAGCACGGCGAAGTAGAATCTGCTGGCCCTGAGAGGCCGGCTGACAAGTCTTTCAGATATCCCGTCCTCCGTTCGTTCTGAGCGCAGTCGAAGAACGTGTTACGAAACGTGACGTTCGAGGCCCGTGCTTCGACAGGCTCAGCACGAACGGGTCAAAGGAGCGGAGCAGGGGAATTGGTCGCGAGGATCGGTTCAGGTGATCAGAAGGAGGCACGCGATGCAATCGCGCCACGCTTCGCCATCATTCGCAACGATCTCAAGCAATTCGCCGTATTGAGGACGTCCGCTAAGGGATTTGTTTAGCTTGCGGCCTTAAGGACGGTCGCCAGTGGAAAGCGGTTGGACCGATGGGGATCGACGCAAAAACGATTTTGTTCATCACGCTGGCGATCGCGCTGATCGCCGGATTGTCGCTGCTGGTAGAAAGCCGCGCGACTCGTGAACGGGCGCAGTGGATCTGGGGGCTGGGCTTCCTGACCATCGCGGCCGGCTGCGGCCTCACGCCGCTGCGCAACGGCATCTCCTTTCAGCTTGGTGTGTGGGTGGCCGATGGGCTGCTGATCGCGGCCCATATCCTGTTCCTGATGGGCAGCGCGCGATTCCTGCGCCGCTCCATGCCGTGGCGCGCCTGGCTGGCGCTGGCGGCGTGGCTCCCGCTCGCGGCGTGGCCCGCCGACGACAGCCAGACGCTGGCCTTCGCGGTGGTCAACGCCGCTCTGGTGGCGGTTCTGGCACTGGCCACGGCGCGCATGCTGTGGCGGCATACGGACAAGAGCGACTGGACCTCGCGCCGTCTGGCGGCGATTTTCGGCCTCCACGGGCTTTTCTATCTGGTGAAGGCGGTCCTCGTCTGGGTGCCGGGCGGTTTCGTCGACATCGTCTCGCTCAAGGGGATCGTGATCCAGCTGTCGCTGGTCGAGGGTATCCCCGTCGCCACCTTGCTGCTGCTGGTGATGGCCGCATCGGCGCGGCGTCGGCGTGAGGCGCACCTCCTTTCGCTGGCGGACAGCGATCCGTTGACCGGCCTGCTCAATCGCCGCGCCTTCGATGCGCGCGCGGAGGCGATGCTGCGCGGGAACGGGGCCGCTGCCATGCCCGGCGCACTGATGCTGTGCGACCTCGATCACTTCAAGCGGGTGAACGACACGTGCGGCCATGCGGCGGGCGACGAGATCCTGCTGACTTTCGCGAGCCTTTTGCGCGTGACGCTGCCGGCGGGATCGCTGGTCGGCCGCTACGGCGGCGACGAATTCGTGGCGCTGCTGCCGCAGATGGACCCCGATAGCCTGTCGCGCATCGGCGCGACCTTGTGCGCCCGCTTTCGCACCGGCCATCGCCCCGCCGGCGACCGCGTGATCGCGACGACGGTGACGATCGGCTCGGCCATGGTTCGTCCCGGCGCGACGCTCGCCGCGTTGCTGGGCGAGGCCGATGCCGCCGCTTACGAGGCGAAGCGGCGCGGGCGCGACCAGATGTTCATCCGCGATGCGGACATGGCGCCTCAGGAAGAAGCCCCCGTACGGGAGCGCCGCTGCGCCCACGCCTGAGCGGAGCGGGGCCGCTTTAAAGCGAACCGTGCTCCTGCGTTCGCAGAAGCACGGTAGGCCATCCAACCCGATTCAGTGCGGCACGGCGCCCAGCTCGAAGCCGGTC
This sequence comes from Sphingomonas sp. AP4-R1, assembly GCF_013113735.1. Taxonomy (NCBI): domain Bacteria; kingdom Pseudomonadati; phylum Pseudomonadota; class Alphaproteobacteria; order Sphingomonadales; family Sphingomonadaceae; genus Sphingomonas; species Sphingomonas sp. AP4-R1. Next base: position 4,317,149 of record NZ_CP053346.1, on the reverse strand, counting down.
TTGTCATGCAGCGCGAAGCGATCGACCAGATCGGCGCTGGCCGCGTTGTAGCCGATCACACTGACCTCCGATCCGTCGCGCCGCAGCCGGGCGACGATCTTGTCGAGCGCGCCGACGCCCGAAATATCCCAGAAGTGCGCGGCGGAGACGTCGATCGTGACCGGGCGGCCCTGCTCGGGCGAGAAGGCGCGGGTGAAGCGATCGACCGAGGCGAAGAAGATCTCCCCGCTGACGCGATACAGGCTGGACGCATCGTCCGCCCCTTCGGTGCGCTCCACCGTGAACATACGGCGCACCTTGCCCGCGAAGAAGATGCCGGAGAGCAGCACGCCGCACAGCACTCCGCGCGCCAGATCGTGCGTGGCCACCACCACCGCGACCGTCACCAACATCACCACCGAGGAGGTGGGCGGATGGCGGCGCAGGTTCGTGATCGAATTCCAGCTGAACGTGCCGATCGACACCATGATCATCACCGCCACCAGAGCGGGCATCGGGATGCGGCCCACGATCGGCCCCAGCACCGCGAGCAGGAACATCAGGAAGGCGCCCGCGACGAAGGTGGAGAGGCGCTTGCGCCCGCCCGACGTGACGTTGATCACCGACTGGCCGATCATCGCGCAGCCGCCCATGCCGCCGATCAGGGCCGCGACGATGTTCGCGCTGCCCTGGCCCATGCATTCGCGGCGCTTGTCGCTCTCCGTATCGGTCATGTCGTCGACGATCTGCGCGGTCATCATCGATTCCAGCAGGCCGACCGCCGCCATCGTCAGCGAATAAGGCAGGATGATGCGGAGCGTATCGAGCGTGAGCGGCACGTTTGGCCAGGCGAAGCCCGGCAGGCCCTGCGGAAGCTTGCCCATGTCGCTCACGGTGCGGACGGGGAGGCCCAGCGCGATGCTCGCCACCGCCAGCACGAGGATCGCCACCAGTGGCGAGGGCACCGCTTTGGTGAGGCGCGGCAGAAGATAGATGATCGCGAGGCCGGCCGCGATCATAGCATAGGTGTGCCAGCTGACGCCGATCAGTTGCGGCCACTGCGCCATGAAGATCAGGATCGCCAGCGCGTTGACGAAGCCGGTGATCACGGAGCGCGAGACGAACTGCATCAGCAGATCCAGCCGCAGCAGCCCGGCCCCGATCTGGATCAGCCCCATCAGGATCGTGGCGGCGAAGAGATAGGGCACGCCATGATCGCGCACGAGGGGCGTTACCACAACGGCGACGGCGGCGGTGGCGGCCGAGATCATCGCCGGCCTGCCGCCGAGCAGGGAGATGATGATCGCGATCGCGACCGAGGCGTAGAGGCCGACGCGCGGATCGACGCCCGCGATCACGGAGAAGCCGATCGCCTCGGGAATGAGCGCGAGCGCGACGACGATGCCGGCGAGGATGTCGCGACGCGCCTCGGCGGCGTCGGCGAACCACTGGGTTCGGAAACGGGACAATGTTGGGGTCATAGGGACTGTCATGCACGCAACGCATGCCGCCGCCGTCCGCGGGTGAGGGCGCTTCGGAAACGGATCATGCGAAGATTGCCCGGCGGATCGGCGGCCGGGATAGCCACCCGGATTTGCACCGGGTCCTTGCGGTTGAGGGGACTTTAGACGGGGAGGGACGGAAAGGGCAACCTTGTCGTCCCTTTCCAAGGGACGGAGCGAGCATGGCACCTAAGGCGGGAAGCCGCTCCGTTCCTGCGATGCTGATCCGCCAGCCTCTCTCATCCTCCCCCGACACTGTGGCGCCGAAGGCGACGGAGGGGGAGGTTAGCGACCGACCCCCCGTCCTCCCCCTCCGTCAGGCTGAAGCCTGACTCGTCCCCCTGGCGGGGGAGAATGAAACAGCAAGTTCGATCGCCTGCCCCCTTAGCGCGGCGTGGTCTGCTCCGTCTGGCGGTTGTTATTGTTGGTCGTGCCCGGCGTGGTGGTGGCCGCCGAGCCGGGGGTGCCGGGCGCGCCCGCCGTGCCCGAACCGTTGCCGCTCGCATCGCCGCCCGTGCTGGTCGCCTCGCCTCCGGGCGTGGTCTGGCCGGGTGCGCCACCGTTCGGGCGGCCATTATTGTTGGTGGCCCCATTGGTGGTGCCGCCAGTCGAGCCCTGCGTGGCGCCCGGCAGCGTGCTGCCGCCATTGGCATTGCCCGCGCCGCCGCCGGCATCGCCGCCCACGCCGATCGCGCCGCCGCCATTCTGCAAGGCGCCGGGCGTGGGCGAGGTGCCGGGCGTCGTGATGCCCACGCCCGCACCGGCATTGGCACCCGCCGCACCCGATCGCTGTTCGCCGCCGGCCCCCGCATCATTGCCGATGCCGAGCCCGCCTTCGGTGGAGGGGTTCACGCCCGGCGCGCGCTCGCCCGGCTGCTGCGGCCCGCCCGTACCCCCATTGCTGCCGCCCGCGCCGGGGCGATCGTTGGCGTTGGTCGCGTCGCTGTTGGGCGATCCCGCATCGTTGCCCACGCCGATCGTGGTGTCGAAGGGCGAGGCGCCGCCGGCATCGCCGCCGGGCCCGCCGCCGCCATTCCACAGGCTGTCATTGCCCGCGCCGATGACGGGATCGTCGCTGTTCTGAGTGTCCGCTTCGGGGTTGGGCGGTGCCATCTGGATGAGCGACTGGGGATCCTTGCTCGGTACCGGATCGCCCGGCTTGTTCGAATCCTCGTCGTCGTCGCCGTCGCTGCCACTGGAGATCACGCCGACCAGATCCTGCGGCGGCACCAGCTGGCTGATCAGCGTGCTGGCCACGCTCTGACCCGAGCAGGCGCCGCTGGAGAGGACGCAGCCGTTGACGAGCACGTCGGTCGCGCCCGCTCCCGCGCCCGTCTGCGAGATGCTGGCGAGGAAGGCCGATCCGGTCACGAAGGTGCCGGTCGCGTCGCGCCCGCGCCCGTTGATGAACACTTCGGGCTGATCGCCTGTCGGGAAATCGGCGATGACGATCCCGCCGGTTCCGGTGGTGACGCCGCGCCGGGCCGAGGCGGCCGCCCCGCCGCTATTCTGCACATAGATGGCGGCGATGCCGCTTCCGCCCGAAATGCCGCTGGGATAAGCGAAGCGGATCGTGTTGGCGCTCAGCCAGCCCGTCTCGCTCAGATTGCCGTCATTCTGCGCCAGCCGCGCCTCGCGCGCGGTGGCGGTATCCAGCGTGCCGACGTTGGCGAGCGCGGCCGCGCTGCCGACGCGCACGACGCGCGCATCCAGATCCAGCGTGCCAGCGGGCGCGCCCGCCGCATTGGTCTGGATGATCGATCCGCCCGGCGTCACCACGTCGATGCCCAGCGCGCGGATGGCGAGGCCGCCCGTGGTGGTGCCCGGCAGATTGGCGAGGAGGACCGGGCCCGTCACCTGCACCTGTCCCGGCGTGGAGATGGTGAGCAGGCCCGTGCCCAGATTCTGGCGCGATCCGGCGGGGGCTGCGGCGCCCGTGCCGTAGAGCGTGAAGCCGCCGATCACGACATCCGGCGTCGCGGTGGAACTGGTCGCGGCGCGCGGCAGCGCGATCGTCACCGAACTGGCCTGGATGCGCGAGAGCGCGCCCGCGTCGAGCGAATAGCCGTTGGCATTGCCCGTGCCGCCGATGAAGCTGCGCCCGGTGCCGGTGTTGACGAACGCCACCGTGCCGGTGCGCGCGAGCGTGCCGATCAACGCCGCCGGGCCCACCGCGATCGTCTGCGAGGCGAGCGAGATCGCGCTCGCGTCGATCAGCCCGTTCAGGATCAGGCCCGCGCCGCTGATCGTGGCCGCGCCGGCGCCGGTGATGTCGCCATTCAGCGTGGTCGTGCCGGTCGAGGCGAGGGTGAGGGGCGAGGTGCCCGCCACCGCCTGCCCGGTGATGCCGGCGGGCGTGCCCGTCATCGTGATCGTGCCGAGCGTGAGATCGCCGCCCGTGCTGGCGAGGTCCACGCCAGCCGAACTGGCGGCGTTGGCGACCGAGAGCGTGCCCGCCGCGCGCAGGCGCAGGCCGCCGTCGCCTGCCGTCGCGCGGGTGACGGTCAGCGTGCCGGTGGAGCCGACATTGACGGTGCCGCCGCTCAACGTCGCCGCGCCCGTCGAGCGCAGATCGGTGATCGACAGGATGCCCGAGGCGGACAGGCTGGTCGTGCCGCTGGCGATCAGCGTGCCGCCGGTGAGATCGCCCCCGGTGACGGTCAGGCTGATGTTGCGGCCCGAGAGATTGGTGAAGGTCGGCAGGCTCGCCGCCGACAGGGTGATGTCCGTGCCAGTGGAGAAGGAGGAAAGGCCGAGCGCGCCGCCGGCCGAGAAATTGGTGGCGCCGCTGCTGCTGCCGCCATTCACGGCGAGCGCGCCGCTCGTGCGCACCACCGCGTCGCCATTGCTGCTGACAAGCGAGGAGAAGACAAGATCGCGCGTGGCGTTGATCGCCACCGATCCGCCGCGCACGCTGGCGGTGGGCGCGTTCAGGTCCCCGGTCACGGCGATCGCGCCGGGGGCCGTCAGCGTGACGCCGGTGGCGGCCTGCGCCGTGCCGATCGTGATCCCACCATTCGCACTGGTCAGCACCAGATCGGCGGCGCTGCTCGCATTGTTGACGGTGAGGAGATTGGCCGCGCTGAGCGTCATGCCACCGGCGCCTGCGGTGGCGTTGGCGACCGTCATCGCGTTGGGGGCCGTCAACGCGATGCCGCGTGCAGTAGCGCTCACGGGTCCGACCGCGCCGAGCGCCGCGACCGAGACATTCACCGGCGCGGTGAGCGAGACCGTGCCGGTCGCGTTCAGCGCCTGCCCGCTGATGCTGCCGCTCGCCGCCGCTAGGCTGACATTGCGCCCGGCGATGGCGGTGAAGGCGGAGATCGTATTGCCTGTGAGCGTCAGATCGCCGCTGAGCGCGGTGATGGTCGGGGCGGTCAGCACCGTGCCGGCGTTCAGCGTGGCCGAGCCCTGGGCGATGCCGCCGTTCACCGTCAGCGCCTGCGCGGTCGTGATCGTGACCGATCCGGTGGCGGACCTGCCGATCAGACCGTCGAATATGAGGCTGCCGGGCGAGCCGATCGCAATGCTGCCGCCGTCCGCCTGCACCGTGCCGGCCGAGGTGAGCGACGCGATCGACAGAGTGCCGGTGGCGACCAGCGAGGTTAGGCCCGCCGATGTCAGCGACTGGATCGCGAGATCGCCATTGCTGGCGGCGGCAATGACCGAACTGCCGGAAATGGCGCCGGTCGACAGGATCGAGGCGCCGCGAAGGTCCACGCCCAGCCCGGCCGCGAAGGAGGGCAGGGTGAGCGCGCCGCTGGACGCCAGGGTGACGAAGCCCGGCGCGGTCATCGCGTTGATCGTCAGGCTGCCGCCATTCGCGGTGAGGGTCACCTGCCCGTTGGGATCGCTGCCGGAAACGTTGGCGAAGGTCAGCGCTCCGGGGCTCGTCAGGACCACGCTGCCGCCGGTCGCGGTGACCGCGCCCGCCGAGGTGAGCGCGCCAACCCTGATCTCGCCCGGTGCGGAGATTGTCGTCGTGCCCGTGGCGCCGAGCGTCTGGCCCGCTAGATTGCCCGTGATCGCCGTCAGGCTGACGTTGCGGCCGGACAGGCTGGTGAAGGCGTCGATCGTGGTGCCCTGCAGCGCGAGATCGCCGGTGGTGGTGAACGAGGTGACGCTCAGCGGGCCGCCGGCCGTGAAGCTGCTGTCGCCCGCGCCGCGCCCCGGGCCGACGGTGAGCGCACCCTGTGCCGAGAGATTGATGCCGCCCGTCCGCCCGATCGCGTTGGCGAAGGTCAGCGATCCGGTGGAGCCGATCTGCGCGCTGCCGACGTCCATCGAGACGTTGCTGCTGGTCGTAAGGTTCGTGACCGTCACGGCGCCCGGCGCACCGAACGACACCGGGCCACCCGAAGACAGGCTCTGCGCGGTGATCCTGCCGTTGACGCTGGTGTAGATCGAATCCTGTTCGCTCGATGCGGTGGCGATCGTGAGAGTGCCGCCCGCCGTCAGCTGCAGGCTGCCATTCGCGGTGGCGCGGGTGACGGCCATATCGCCTTGTGACGACAAAATGATGTTGCGACTGTCGACGGTGATGCCCCCGGCCGATTCCAGGCCGGAGATCGAGATGGTGCCCGGCCCGCCGGTGAGGGTGGTGGTGCCGCTGGCGACGAGCCCCTGACCGGTGATGCCATTGTTGTTGATGATGCTGACATTGCGCCCGGCGATGTTGGAGACGCTGTTGGCGGTGATGCTGGACAAAGCGAGGTCGCCGGTCGCCGTGAAGTCCGAAAGGCCGAGCTGGGCGCTCGTCGTGATCGTCGCCGCGCCGATCACGCTGCCGCCGGTGATCGCGATATTCTCGAGCGAGCTGACGATCACGTCGCCGCCGATGGAGCCGAGTTCGCTGAAGCTGAGCGACTGGGCGGCCGTATCGCCCATCGGATCGGTGATGATCCGCACGCCGCCGCCCACGGCGCGGATCGTGCCGGCCGAGAGGAAGACGGGCAGATCGATCAGGCCGGTGGCCGCCAGGTTCGTCCCGCCGCCGGAATAGAGCCTGTCCGCCGCGATGCCGCCGCCGAGCGCGGTGATGTCCAGCGAGCCCGCCGAGAGCGTGCCGATCGTGACGCCGCCCGCGGCACTGATCGTGGTGGCGCTGTTCGCGAAGCCCTGGCCGATCGAGACGTTGCCGCCCGTGCTGGCATAGCTGGCGGCGCTGCCCACGGACGCGGTGGAGATGCTCAGATCCCCCGCCGAAATCAGCTCGGCACCGCCTTCTCCGGCGCTGAGCGAGGAGACGGTCATCGCGCCGCTGGAGCGCAGGCTGACGACATTGCCGGTGGCGGATATGATGCCGCCCGCCACCAGATCGTCGACCGTCAGATCGCTGGCGGCCGCGTTCAGCGTGACGTCGCCGGTGGTGGTGAGCGCGCCGACGGAGACCGAGAAACCGCGCAGTTGCGCGCTGGCGATCGTGCCGAGCCGGCTGGTGCTGGCATCGAGCAACTGGAGCGGGCCCGACTGCGCTTCGAGATCGAGCGTGCTCCCGTCCGCCATCTCCAGCCGGCCGATCGTGATGCCCTGCGCGGCGATCAGCACGTTGCCCGTGCCGACGGAGAGCGAGGTGCCGGCGAAGAAGCTGCCATCCAGCAGAAGATCCGCCTGGAAGCCCTGCTGGCCGGTATGGCCGAGCTGGCCGAACACATCGAAGGCGGCCGCCTGCACGTCGCGCGTGACGTCGATCGTCAGATCGCCGCTGGTGGTGCGGAAAGTGTGGAGCTGCGCGACCAGATCCGTGCCGATCAGCTGCATCGAGGCGGCGGCGATCGTGCCGCTTGCTCCCGGCGTGGCGAGGATCGAGCCCGTGCCCGCATCCAGCGTCGCGAGGCCCGCCACGGTGATGTCGCGCCCGCCATTCTGGCCGAGCAGGATGCCGTTCGTGGCGTGGATGTCGAGCGTCGGCACCGTCATGTTGCCGGCCAGCCAAACCGTCTGCGGCTGAAGGTTGCTGCGATCGATAAAGAAGAGCGAAGAGGCGCTGACTCCGCCAAGGCACATCGATCCGGCGGAGCAGGTAGTCAGCAACTGGCCGCCGTCATCGTCGCCGATGGTGCCATTGCCGGTCAGGCCCAGCGTGACCGCGCCGCCTGTCATCGAGCCGTTCTGCGTCTGGAACGCGTCGGCATAGATGCTGAGTGGCGCATCGTTCGCGTTGATGGTCCCGGCACTGATCAGGCTGTGAACCGGATCCGTGCTGTTGCTGTCGCCGCCCACCGAAATATCGATGCCGGTATCGGTCTGGTTGATCCGGTTGGCGCCGGCATTCAGCACTGCGAGGGCCGCGATGCGCAGATCGCCGCCAGCGCCGATCTGGAGAGTGTTGTCCGTCACGATCGAGCCGGTCGCCGCGATGTCGATCGAACCGCTGGCATTGATCCGGATCTGGCCGTTTGCCCGAATCGGGCCATTGATGGCGATCGTGGCGTCGGGCGACGAAGTCCCGCTCAGGGGGCCTTCGTAACTGCCTGCATTGGCCAGGACATAGGCCAGATTCGTATCGAGATTGCCTTCGCCGTCATCCTGCGCGTCGACCGTCACGCTCGCATCACTGATGGTGATACCGGAGGCGGAACTGAGCGAGATGCCGTTTACGGCCCGCAGCCGCAGTCCCGGAAGATCGCCGACGCCCGCGATATCGATAGTGCCGGATGAATCGTTGCTGGCGGTCGCGTCCAGAAATGCGTTGCTGGCGGACAGGCTGCTATACTGGATGCCGATGCGGCCGGCCTGAATCGCCGGCGTGGTGGTGCCCGAGCCGGTAATGCTGGTCAGGCCGTTGGAGATGCTGCCGAAATTGCCCCCGACGATGATCGGCCCGCCGCCGGCCGTCGAGATCGTGACGCCGCCACCGTTCCCGTCCCGATTGCCGCTGGCGTTGAGGCCATAGGTGTCGATGGAAAGATTGCCGTCGACGGTGAGGGCTCCGCCTGTGGCGGTGAGGGTCGCCGTGCCCCCGTTGCCGTTTGCAGGCCCCTGGCCTCCGGCTCCGTAGACCGACATCTGAAGTTCGGTGACGTGCGCCGAGCCGCCGTTCATCGCCACGGTCACGGATCCGCCGGTGCCGTCGCCGCCCCCGAAGACGCCCTGGCCGCCCACGCCGTCCGCTCGAAGGTCGACCGAACCGCCGACATCGCCGGTGTTTAGCCCTTCGAGCGTGCCGCCGCTGACCATGAGGGATGCGTCGCCGCCGGTAACGCTTCCGCCCAGTCCGCTATTGGTGCCGCTGTCGAAATTGTCGACACCGAGGCTGCCGGCATCGATTGTCAGAGTCCGGCCCGCATCGATCCGCAGCGTGCCGCCCGCATCGACGGTGACGGAGGCGATCCCGCCGATGGTGCTGCCGTTCACGTCCACGCCGACGCTTCGGATCGTCAGGTCGCGGTTGGCCGTCGCCGCGACGCCACTGGCGACGGTCAGACTGGAGGCGAGGCCGCCGAGCAACGTGGTGTCACCATCGAAGCGCAGGTTCGCAGCGTCGGCTTCCGCAATGACATTGGACGATATCGCCGTGAGACTGCTGCTGAAGCCGATGGTGCCGGTCGCTGTCTGCCCGCCGATCTTGATCGCGCCGGTCGTGTTCGCATTGGTGGGAAGCAGGAGCGGATTGGGATCGCCGCTGCCATCGAAGGACGTCCCGGCATTCTCGCTGGCGAGCAGGACAATGCCGTCGGTGGTGGCGGTGGCAGAACTGGCGCCATAGCCGATCTCGCCGCCGGTTAGCAGCATCGTGACCGCATCATTCTTGGGCACCGCGATCATATAGATCTTGCGCCCGTTCGAGGCGGTTGAGGCTGCGCCGACGCCCGTTGCATCCGTGCCGACATTGCCGCCGCTCTTGACGATCGCGGCGTCTGTCGTGGTCGTTCCCGTGAAGCTGGTGCCGACCGGGATGCTGATCCCGAACAGGCCGCCATTCGATGCGATGTCGAGATTGACCTGCTCGCCCGCGATGAAGCCGATCGCGCCACCGGCCTGAATACTGCCGCCGGTCTGTACGATGCGCGGGGCGACGATGCCGACATAACTCTGCGCGAGGATGGCGGCGTTGCCCGCGATCGAGATCTGGCTGGTATTGTTGTTGCCGGCACCGAAGATCGCGGGATCGGTCTGGAGAGTGATCCTCGCGCCGTTCGTGCCGTCGTTGAAGTCGAAGAAAGTGTCGCCCGGATTGGTGCCGTAAACGGGGTTGAGCGTTGTGAGCAGCAGGCTGCCGACGTTGAAGCTGGCCGTGCTGCCGACGATCATGCCGCCGGGGCTGTAGAACCAGACATTGCCGCCGATCGCGCCCGTCGTGCTGCCGATGCGCGATTCGACGGTGCCGTCGAACCGCATCGGCGTGGTGCCGCTCGCGATCACGTTCAGGACGGTATAGCCGCCCGAATTGGTGTTGTAGAATGTCGCTGTCCGGCCCGGCAGGACGAACTGGTCGCTGTTCGGCGTCCAGTCGATGATCGCCTTGGACGAATTCACCTGAATCAGGGTCGATGTGCCGGAATTGATGACGGTGGCGCTGTTCACGCCATCATTGGTGTTGAAGCGCGATACGCCGCTCGCGTTGATCGCCTGCGCGCGCACCGGCTGCGGGGCCATCACCACGCTCAGGCCTGCGATCGAGGCGGTGGCGTAAAGCTCCAGCCTGCGCCGGCGCTTGGCCGTTGCCGGAGACATCATGCGCTGCTTCGGGTCGGAATGTCGCATCACTTGCCCCACGGGATGAGACGGGTGGTGAGCGACACCATCACGCGCGTGTCGCCGCGCTGCAGATCGTTGGGAGCCTTCCTCAGCGGCACGGCGGCGGTGACGTCCAGCCGCACGCGATCGCCGTACGCCACGCGCAGGCCCGCGCCCGCCGAATAGAGCTTGAGCGGGTCATTCTCCGCCACCAGCACCCGCCGGTTCCACACCCAGGCCGCATCGAAGAAGGCGTAAGGCTGGAAGGCGAAGCTGGTGCGGCTGCGCGGCAGGAGCGCGCCGTAGCGGCCCTCGATCGAGAAGCCGGCGCCGCTGTCGCCGATGATCGCGCCCGGATCGTAGCCGCGCCCGATCGTATAGGCGCCGCCCGAATATTGCTCGTAGCTCATCAGCGGCGAGAAGCCATATTGCAGGCGGGGGCTGAACGCGAAGGCGATGTTCGGGCGCGGGCGCACCTCGCTGAAGCCCGTGAAGCGGATCACGGTGGCGGTGGGATCGGCCTGGATGCGACTGAGCGACACGCCCGCCGCGCAGGCGGCGTAAAGCGGCCCCGGTCCGCAATCCTCGCTCGCGCCAAGGATGCCGAGCCCGCGGCGCAGCTCGAACGATCCCGACACGCGCCAGCGCGGCAGGATGCTGGAATAACCGGCACGGCCGCCGAGGATGCTGCGCGGATCGGCCGCGGCCATGTCGAGCTGGAGATAGCCGACGCGCAGCCGGTCGCGCGTCAGCAGCACGTTGGTGAAGCGCAGATCCTGATCGACGAGATCGCCGCCGCCGCTCAACCGGATATTGGCCGTCTGCGAGCGGAGCAGGGGGTAGGTCGCCTCCAGCGAGGCGACGAGCGTGCGCGATTTGAGCGGATCGCCCTGGCCCACGCTCGGCCGCGTCCAGGCATAGGTGAAGCGGCCGCCGATCGTGAGGCCTTCACCGCCGACGCGGATGTCGTAGCCCGATTGCAGCACGGTCTGCTCGCGCGTCTGCACACTCTGGAACAGGCCGAGCGTGAGCCGGTCGCCATAGCCCAGCACGTCGTTGGCCTGGCCCGTGATCAGCCCGCCCCAGCGGCCGACCTGATGGCTGCCGTAATTCTGGAGGTTGGCCGTCACCATGAAGGGCATGCGGCTGGCGATCACCTCGCCCACCACCTCGCCCGGCGCGGTGCCGGCGGGGCGCAGGGTGAGGCGCACGTCATAGCCGGGCAGATCGCGCGCGAGCAGCAGGTAACGCTCGGCGTCCTTCTCGTTGAACAGGGGCTGTTCGGTCAGCTTGTTGAGATAGGCGGCGAGCAGTTTCTCGGATTTGCCGGCGTCGCCGCGCACCTGCACGCGGACCAGCCTGGCCATCAGCACATCGAAATGGACGATCCCGTCCGCCGCGATGCGCTGCGGCGGCACCTGCACGGCGGCGATATAGCCCGCGCGGCGCAGGATCGTGGCGGCGGCGTCGCGCACTTCGCAGATCGTGGCGAGCGGCACCTTCTTGCCGACGAAATCCTCGTAGGAGGAGGCCAGATCCTCGGGCTTCATGCCCTTCAGATTGTCGAAGACGGCACCCTTGAAGTCGACCGTCAGCCCGGCGAAGCGCGGCTCGGCGAGCGGGCAGGGCGCACGTTCGACGCCGCCGTCCACGGTGAGCTTCGAGGGGGGCACGGCTTCGGGCGGCGGCGCCGCGCGCTCGATCGCTTCGCGCGTGGGCGCCTGCAGCGCCGATTGCGCCAGCAATGCCGAAGGGGAGGCGCAGGCGGCCAACGCCACCGCGCCCCTCGTCAGACGTCCTCCCACCAAACCCCCGAAACCCCGCATTCGCTTTCCCCGGAAACGCGGCCTCCCAGCCGCGCATCACCCCGTCATGCTATTGTTGCAGGCGGATTACTCTCCGCCGCTGCTCGCTTTCGTGGCGGCCGCCGTCGTCTCCACCAGCTGATCAAGCTGCGCGGTGCAGCCCTTGGCGATCAGGGTGGAGGCCATCGCCTGCACATCGCTCTCCGGCTTGCCGCTGAGCGTGAGCGTGATCGCGACCGGCGCACCCGTGCCCGTCGTCAGCGTGTAGCGCGCGCCCTCGGTGATCGGCAGACTGGATGGCCATGCCTGCACCGATTGGCCGGGCGACCAGTCGAGCGTCGCCTTGGCGGCGCCGGTGGCGCTGGCGATGATCGTCTTGGTCGGCAGGTCCGCGCCCGGCCGCCACAGATTGGCGGAGCTGGCATCGGCGACGCAGACCGTGCCCGCGCGCGACGCGTCGACGATCCAGATGTTCGGCGGACGGCCCGTTTCGGCCTCGACGCCGCGCACGGCCCCGATGCGGACGCGGCGATCGCCCCGCTGCGAGGTGAGCGCGGCGAGCGCGGTGTTGCCCGTATCGGTGTCGGCGGCGGCGGTCGCCGTCGCGGAGAAGCTGCCGGGGCCGCGCAGCGTGCGCGTGCCATGCTCGTCAAGCAGGGTGACCTGGTCATTGGCCTTCAGCGCGAGCTTCGCGCTCGGCTGCAGCACCTTGCCCGGAGGATAGGCCCCGGCCGAGGGACCCGCCGACCGGACCACCAAGGTCGCGGCGGAAACAGGGGTGGCAACGGCCGCCGCCAGCAGGAACAGTGCCGCAAATCGCGGCGAACGGATGTCAATCGAGCGCATAGCTGCCTCCCGGGCCAATTCTTTCAAGACGTTCTAACAGATTTACGAGAGCGAGGTCTGTCGGGTTCTGCGAAATCATCGTCCGAAGCGACGAAATTGCGTCCGCATCCCCTTGATCGAAATTTTCCAATATCTTCGTCAGCGCGGCGGCCTGGACGAGATCGCAATCGGGCAGCGCTTCATAGATCGTCATCGGCGTCGCGGAGCGGCCGCGCACCGTGATCCGCCCCATCGGTCGCACGCATTTCAGCGTGGAGCGCGCGACGACGTCGCCGCTGATGAGCAGGGTCGTCAGCAACTTCTTGTTCGCGCTTTCGAGGCGCGAGGCGGCGTTCATGCTGTCACCCAGCGCCGTATATTGGATGCGGCCCTCGCCCCCGAAATTGCCGACGATCGCGACGCCCATATGCACGCCGACGCGCGTGCGCCCGATCGGCGGCACGCCCGGGGGCGCTTCACGGCGGAAACGCTCGCCCGCCTCGTACATCGCCATCGCCGCCCGGATCGCGCGATCGGCATCGTCGGGACGGGAGATGGGGGCACCCCAGAAGGCGATCACGGCATCGCCCACGAACTTGTCGAGCGTGCCGCCATGCTCCAGCACCACGGCCGACAGCAGATCGAGATAGCGGTTGAGCAATTGCGCGACCATCGCCGGCGCGATCTGCGACGAAAGCTGGGTGAAGCCCTCCAGATCGGTGAACATCGCGAAAATCTCGCGCTGCTCGCCGTGGAGCGCCAGCTTGTCGGGATCGCGCAGGATCTGCTTGGCGACGTCCGGCGGCAGATATTTGCCGAGCGCCGACTGGGCGAAGCGGCGTTCGTCGGACGCGAGCGCGCGGCCCGCGCTGGAGGCGGCGATGAAGGCCAATGTCCAGCCGCCAAGCCAGCCGAACATCGGCAGGCCCTGCGTATCGAAGCCCGCGCGTTGAAGGATCAGCGGCGTCGCCACCAGCAAGGCGACCGAGCCGACGATCACGATCGCGTTGCGCGCGGCCGAAAGCTCGGTGAAGCCGGCCAGCACGGCGGCGACGATGACGAGGAAGGCCGCGCCCCACAGAGCCGTGTTCGCGATGTGGCGCGGGATGCGGCCGTCCAGTTCCTGCGCGAGCATCGTCGCGTGGATTTCGAGGCCGGTGGTGGTGCCGGATTCGCCGGCCTTGGAAAGGCGCGTGGCGGGCGTGTCGAACTGGTCGACGTCGGAGATGTCCCCGCCCATCAGCACGTAGCGGCCCTGTATCTGGCCGCGCAGCATTTCGGCCGCCTCGGGCAAGGCGAACAGATCGATCGGCAGCTTGGAGAAGACCGGCCGATCGGTGCGCTGGGGCAGGCGATAGAGCAGGCTGCCATGATAGGTGAGGAAGCGCGGATCGTCCTTCGGCTCGCCCCTGGCCATCGCGTTCGAGAGCAAAGGCGGCAGGCCGGGCGGGCGGCTCGGCCAGCTCCGCATCACGCCGTCCGGATCGGCCTCGATCCGGATCGAGGTGGGGTGAACGTTGCCCGGCTTCAGCTTGGCCAGGAAATCGCGCATGAACGATTCCTGCCAGGGCTGCACATAGACGCCGTTGGTGGCATTGGCGGCGAAGGCCAGATGCACGGGCGTCTTCATGCCCTGAAAGGCCTTGATCAGCTCGGCATCCTCGGGCTGCTCCTCATCGATCAAGATATCGATGCCGATGCCTTTGGCGCCCAGTTTGTCGAGATTGGTCAGCGCCTTGGCGAGCAGGCTGCGATCGAGCGGGGAGCGGCGCGCGGTCGCCTCCAGCGTCTCGTCCGTATAGACGACCATCACGATGCGCGGATCCTGCGGCACGCGCGGCGCCGTCATCAGCAGGCGCACGTCGTAAAAGGCGCGCTCGGCATCCACGCCGAGCGGCACATGCCAGCTGTAGCGCGCGAACATCAGCGCGATCAGCAATACGATCGCGGTGCCGATCAACTGACGCCAGCCGACCTTGCGCGCGATCCGCGTGGCGGCGGTGCCGTAGCTGATCTCGGCGGCGTCGTTCTGGTCGGCGGGTGTCGTCGCCATCTCAGCGGGTCCGCAGGACGGGCTGGGCGCCGTCGCCGATCAGCGCGAAGGCGGACCAGTAATAAGGATGCGAGGTATCCGCCTCGTTCATCAGCTTGACCTGACCCTCCCGGAGCGCTTCCGAAATCGGCGTGCCGGGCGGTGCCTCGAACAGGCCGGAGATCAGCCGCTCGGTCGCGCGATAATCGTCGGGCGCGGGCCAGTGGGTGGCGAGCACCGATCGGCTGCCGGCACCGACGAAGGCGCGGACGAGGCCGTCCAGCGCGCGGCCGCCGCCCGAGGTGACGCCCGCCTCGCGCGTGGCATCCACCGAGGCGCTGCCCGCCGTATCGCAGGCGGACAGGATCACCAGATCGGCGTCGAGCTTCAGATCGTAGATCTCGACGAAGCTCAGCAGGCCGTCGCTATTCTTCGGCGCGAAGGAGGTGAGCAAAGCCGGGCGCGCGAGGCAGGAGGGATGCGGCGCCGCGACCAGACCGTGCGTGGCGAAATGGAGGATACGGAATTGGTTGATCGCCTTGTCGTCGCGGATCGCGGCGTCGCTGAACGCCTCGCCGGTGATGACCTCGGCCTCGTCCTTCCCGATCACCTTCTGCGCCAGATACAGTTCCTTCGCCGAGATCGGATTGCTCCACGCCGCGAGCGGCCAGTTGCAGTCGAGCTGCCCGGCGGGCGGCGGTGTGAAGGAGGTGAGCTGCACCATCGCGGGCACGGGCGCATTGTGACCGAGCCCCAGATATTGCTTTTTCGCGGCCGACGGCGGCGTGCGGCGCACATCCTCGAACGCGCGGGGGCTGACCGAGGTGGAGATCTCGATCGTCTTGCCCAGCCAGGCGACGCCGCGGAAATCGAACGGATCGCCCTTGGGATCGTCCGCACGCTTCAGATAGGCATCCACGCCCGCCTGCTCGGTGACGAGGAGGTTCGCGGGCAGGCGCAGCATCGCGCCGTCGGGCTCGAAGATCAGATGCTTCACCCGGGGGAAGGCGGCGGCCTGCGGTCCGGCCAGCGCGACATAGAGCGCGCGTGCCTTCACCACATCGAACGGATGCGTTTCCAGCTGGCCGTTGACCGTGGTGGCGATGCTTTCGCGGATCGCATCGACCGTCTTTTCCAGCGCCGGCGCATCCATCGGCACCGCCCAGGCGGTTGTTTCGCTCTGGCTGGCGAAGAAGCCGAAGATGCGCCCGCCGACGACGAGCAATTTCCAATAGGCCTCGCCCGGCTTCAGCGTCTGCTGCAGTTCGGGCAGCGAGGAGATGCGGCCCGAGACGACGCGATAACGCGGGAAGGCGCCGAGGCGGGACTGGATGCCGACCTGATCGGCCTGCAACTGGGCGAGGCGCTCGCGGCCCTGCGTGATCTGCGTCTGCTGTTCGGGCGTCGGCGTCTCGATCGCGGCGAGGCGTGAGAGCGTGATGCGCTGGCGCTCGATCTCGCGGCCCAGCGTCACCGACTGGCGGAACAGCGCCGAGGCGGCATCGTCGCCGCCCGAAAGCTCGCGCGTCAGGATCGCCTGCGTCTCGGCGAGGCCGGGGCGCTGGAGCGTCTGCGCCGCGCCGAAGAAATCGGCGGCGAGCGCGGGATTGTTCGGGATCTGCTGCGTGAGCAGCGTGAAATAGGGCGCCAGCAGCCCCTCGAAGCCCGCCGTCGCGCCGCCGTTCGCGATCATCGTGTCGACGACCTGCCGGTAGAGGGTCAGCGCCTCGGGCACGCGATCGGTGCGCGACAGGAACGCGCCCAGCCGAGCGCGCGCCGCGTTCACGGCGGCCGAGCCGGGATATTCGGCGTCGAGAATGCCAAGCGACTGGCGCAGGCCGGCCTCGGCGCGCGGGATATTCTTCTCGCTCTCGTCGATCTGCGCGATTTCGGACAAGGCCTGCGCGCGCAGGCGGGTGAGCGAGCTGATATTGCCGCTGCGGATGCGGGCGATCTTGCCCAGCATCTCGTCCATCGCGGCGCGCGCCTGCGCATTCTTGCCCTGCAGGCGATAGATGCTGCCCCGGATCGAGATGGCCTGCGCATCGAGGATCGCGGCTTTCTCTTCCGGCGTGAGCGTGGCGACCGCGCCGACGCCCAGTTCGGAGGCGAACGGGCCTTCGCTGTTGATCGCGGCGGCCGTCGCGCGATCGATCTGGCCGGGCGTCACCTCGATCCCGCCGATCGGCGCGACCGGGCTGGCGAGGACGGCCAGCGCCGCCGGCAGACGGCCCTGGTTCAGATGATTGATAGCCTCCAGATTGCGGCGCAGGCGCAGCTCCACCGGATCGGCGGTCGGGATGCGGCGCGCTTCGGCGAACAGGGCGTCCGCCTCGGCGAATTCGCCGAGATTCGATTTCTGCAGCGCGCGATTGACGACATATTCGCCATACCGCCGGTTCGGATCCGAGGACGAGAAACGGCGCTGGAGCAATGTGTCGAAGAATTCGGCGGCCTCGGCATAATTGCCGCCATTGTTGCGGCGATAGCCCTCGGCCAGCGCCTGATCCAGATCGAGGCTGCCCGCCTGCACGCGCGCGAAGGCGGCGGCGTCGCCCGCCTCGGTGACGGCGACCGAAACTTCGCCGGGCAGCGATCGATCCGCGACGACGGAGCGCAGCGCCAGCGTCAGCGCGCTGTCATAGCCCGCCAGCCCCTGCGCCACATAGACATAGCCGCGCCGCCGGATCACGGTGCGGCGCAGCGGCACGTCCGCCTGCGCACCCTGGCAGGTCGCGATCTGCGCCTCACCCGCATCGGGCAGCGTCTGCGTGGTCGGCGCCTCGCACGTCACGGCGGGCAGGCGGGCGAGCGCATCCTCGCCGCTTTTGGGGCGGATCACGTGAATTTCGCCGACGGGCGTGGCGGCATCGCGGCAGGCGATCGCGTAGCTGCGATCGAACATGCCCTGCGCCACCTTGCTGGTGGCGAGGCTCTGGACGCGGCACAGGCTGGAGCCGCCCGATCCCAGACGGAAACTGTCGGCGATGCTCGGGCGGATCACCGGCACGGGCGCGGCCGCCATCGCCGCGGCGGACGAAAATCCCGCCGCGATCAGGGTCGCGCCTGAAATGAGCCTCCGCAACATCGCCGCTCCCCCGCGCGCAAGCTGTGCCAAGCCGCCTATGCCCCCCGGCGACTCTGGAATATCGCGTGCCCCCAACCGCGCGAAATGTCGAGGGCCGCTCTGATCGTATGACAGACGATACGTACCGCTGGGCCGTTTCGGTTGCAGCTTTATTGCTAGGTATGGTTGCCGGCAGCTTTCTGTCGACGCTCGCGCTGCGCTGGCCGGCGGGGCGGGGGATCGCGCGCGGGCGCTCCGCCTGCGACGGATGCGGGGCGACGATCCCGGCGTGGCGGCTGGTGCCGCTGGCCAGCTATGCGCTCCAGCGAGGACGCTGCGCGGCGTGCGGCGGTGCGATCGATCCGCGCCACCCGGCGATGGAGGCGTTGTGCGCGGCGATCGGTTTCGTCGCGCTCTGGCTGCGGCCGGATGCGGTCGGGGTGGCGGGCGCGCTGTTCGGCTGGGGGCTGGCGGTGCTGGCGCTGCTGGATCGCGACCATTTCTGGCTGCCCGATCGACTGACGCTGCCGCTGGGCCTGATCGGGCTGGCGATCGGTCCGGCGGCGCTGCCCGACCGGATCATCGGCGCGCTGGCGGGCTATGCCGCGCTGGCGTCGATCGCCTTCGTCTATCGGCGTGCGCGGGGGCGTGTCGGGCTGGGGCAGGGGGATGCGAAACTGGTCGGCGCGATCGGCGCGTGGCTGGGGTGGCGCGCTCTGCCCTTCGTGGTGCTGGGCGCCTGCGCGATCGGGATCGTCTGGGCGATCGCCGCGCGCAAGGGGGCGCTGGATCGGTTGCCGCTGGGGACATTGCTGGCGGTCGCGGCGTGGGGCGGGTGGATCGCGCTGATCTGAATCGTCATTGCGAGCGCAGCGAAGCAATCCAGTTCCTCGGGTGCGGGACTGGATTGCTTCGCTGCGTTCGCAATGACGAGAAGGGTGGTTAGCTGACCCGGTTGGCGATCAGATCGTCCACCACGCCCGGGTCCGCGAGCGTGCTGGTGTCGCCCAGGCTCGACGTGTCGCCTTCGGCCACCTTGCGCAGGATGCGGCGCATGATCTTGCCCGAGCGCGTCTTGGGCAGGCCGGGGGCGAACTGGATCGCGTCCGGCGTCGCGATCGGGCCGATCTCCTCGCGCACCCAGGCGCGCAATTCCTTGCGGAGATCCTCGGACGGTTCCTCGCCGCCGTTGAGCGTCACGTAAGCGTAGATGCCCTGGCCCTTGATGTCGTGCGGGAAGCCGACCACCGCCGCCTCCGCCACCTTGGCGTGGAGGACGAGCGCGCTTTCCACCTCGGCCGTGCCCATGCGGTGGCCGGAGACGTTGATCACGTCGTCCACGCGGCCCGTGATCCACCAATAGCCGTCCGCATCGCGGCGCGCGCCGTCGCCCGTGGTGTAGACGTTCGGATAGGCCGAGAAATAGGTCTGGAAGAAGCGCTCGGGATCGCCCCACACGTCGCGCATCAGGCCGGGCCAGCTGCGCGTGAGCACCAGATTGCCCTCGGCCACGCCGGCCAATTCCTTGCCCTCGGCATCCAGCAGCTTCGGCTCCACGCCGAAGAAGGGATGCGTGGCGGAGCCGGGCTTCAGCGCGGTGGCGCCGGGCAAGGGCGTGATCATGTGGCCGCCCGTCTCGGTCTGCCACCAGGTGTCGACGATCGGGCAGCGGCCTTCGCCCACCACCTCATGATACCAGCGCCACGCCTCGGGATTGATCGGCTCGCCGACCGTGCCGAGCAGTTTCAGCGAGGCGCGGCTCGTCTTTGCGACGAAGCTGTCGCCATCCTTCATCAGCGCGCGCAGCGCCGTCGGCGCGGTGTAGAGGATCTCCACCTTGTGGCGATCCACCACCTGCCAGATGCGGCTGGCGTCGGGCCAGTTGGGCACGCCTTCGTACATCAGGGTCGTGCCGCCATTGGCCAGCGGGCCATAAACGATATAGCTGTGGCCCGTGACCCAGCCGATATCGGCCGCGCACCAGTAGATCTGGCCGGGGCGATAATCGAACACCGTCTCGTGCGTGAGGCTCGCCCACAGCAGATAGCCGCCCGACGTGTGCATCACGCCCTTGGGCTTGCCGGTCGATCCGCTGGTGTAGAGGATGAACAGCGGATCCTCGGCACCCATCGGCACGGGCGGGCAATCGACCGAGGCCTTGGCCATTTCGGTCGCA
Source organism: Sphingomonas sp. AP4-R1 (assembly GCF_013113735.1). NCBI lineage: Bacteria > Pseudomonadati > Pseudomonadota > Alphaproteobacteria > Sphingomonadales > Sphingomonadaceae > Sphingomonas > Sphingomonas sp. AP4-R1. Next base: position 4,297,084 of record NZ_CP053346.1, on the reverse strand, counting down.
TAATCCAGATCGCGGCCCTCGTGCATCGGCACCTTCGCGCCGGTGGCGGCGACGACGATCACCGTCTCCACGATCGGCGCATGCTTGATGGCCGCATCGACATTGGCCTTGAGCGGCACGGGCTTGCCACCGCGACGCCCCTCGTCGGCGGTGATGACGACGGTGGAGCCGCAATCCTCGATCCGCCCCGCCAGCGCCTCGGGCGAGAAGCCGCCGAACACGACCGAATGGATCGCGCCGATCCGCGCGCAGGCGAGCAGGGCCACCGCCGCCTCCGGGATCATCGGCATATAGACGGTGACGCGATCGCCCTTCTTCACGCCCTGCGCCTTCAGCACATTGGCGAGCCGGCAGACCTGCTCGTACAATTCCAGATAGGTGATCGCGCGTGGCGCCTCGGCGGGATCGTCCGGCTCCCAGATGATCGCGGTGGCGGCGCCGTGGCTGGCGAGGTGACGATCGAGGCAGTTGGCCGAGACGTTCAGATGCCCGTCCGCAAACCACTTTATGCCGAAATCCGCCTTGGCGAAGCTGCTTTCGTCCGCCTTGGTCGGAAAGGTCAGCCAGTCGAGCCGCTTCGCCTCATCCAGCCAGAAGGCATCCGGCGTTTCGATCGAGGCGCGATACATGTCCGCATAGCGCGCCGCATTCACCCGCGCGCGATCGGCCCACTCATCCGGAACCGCATAGACCTCGTCGCTCATCGTCTCTCCGTCTCTTCGCCAGTCACAGCCGGCGTTTGGGAAGTGGCTCGCGTCCTGCAGGCTGGCCTGAAAGCGCGCGCGGCTCAATCGCGATTGCGCTGAGCCGTGTCGTATCGATTGGCGAAGCCGCGCGCGATGAAGGCGCAGGCCATCAGCTGCATCTGGTGGAAGATCATCACGGGCAGCACGATGACGCCCGCCTGCGCACCGGGGAACAGCACGCGCGCCATCGGGACGCCCTGCACCAGACTCTTCTTGGTGCCGCAGAACAGCAAAGCGATGCGATCCTCGCGGCTGAACCCGCACAGCCCGCCCAGGCTCCAGCTGAAGGCGAGGCCGATCGCCAGCAGCACGGCATTCACCGCGAACAGGATGGCGAGCGCGCCGGGCTCGATCTGGTGCCAGATGCCGCCCAGCACTGCGGCCGAGAAAGCGCTGTAGACCGCGATCACGATCGTCGAGCGATCGGTGAGGTTCACCAGTTGCTTGTTGCGGCCGATCCAGCCCTTGAGCCACGGGCGCATCAAATGGCCGATCACGAACGGCACGAGGATCTGCACGGCCACCTCGCCAATGCCTTCGAGCCCGCCGGATCCGCCATGCGTGCCCGCCAGCAGCCCCATCAGGATCGGCGTGAGGACGACGCCCAGCATCTGCGATCCGGAGGCCGAGGCGACGGCGGCGCCGACATTGCCGTGCGCCATGCCGACGAAGGCGATGGCGGACTGCACGGTGGAGGGCAGGCACGCGAGGAACAGCAGGCCGGTGGCGAGCGTGGCGGGGATAAGGCCCGACAGCGCGTGCATCGCGATCAAACCGACGATCGGGAACATCACGAAGGTGGTGCCGAGGATGGCGAGATGCAGCCGCCAGTTGGTGAGCCCGGCCACCACCTGCTCGCGCGCCAGCTTCGCGCCGTGGAAGAAGAACAGCAGCACCACGGTGATCGTCGACAGCCAGTTGACCGCGACCGCGAAGGTGCCGCGCGCCGGCAGAAAGCTGGCGAGGAGGACGGTGCTGATCAGGACGATCAGGAACGGATCGGGAATGATCTTGCGAAGCATCGGAAGGGGTTTGGCAGGGCCGGGGCGGCTTGGGAAGCAATCATATAACGAGAATATAGGGCCCATTTGACCTGAAACGGACCGTTTCTCTCATGGGAACGGCGCACCAAAACGGGACGACACGTCAACTGAAACCATTTCGAACACGAAACAGAATCAGGTTGGTGTTCCGAGTGTTAACGTCGCCCTCCGAAATATTTGCTTGGGGGGATTTGCCGTGGGGAAGCCAATCGCAATCATCGTTCTTCTGTCAGCCGCCCTTTCCGGATGTGAATCGCTCAAGGATGGCGAAAACAAGATATCCTTCGGTCCGAAACCGTCATCGATCAACGATGTGGAGTCTTTCAAGCGCGATAAAGCCACTGCCGCAGTGACCGATGAGACCATTCGAAAGGCGGTTCGCAACGAGCTGAGCATCGGAAATCCGGCATCGGTGGATCCGATTACGCCCGCGGATTATACCGATGCTGGCTACAGCTATGTATTCCGCCAGTGTAACACCTATTTCGATACGCTGATCCGTCTTCAGCACAAAACGGGTTTCGGAAGCGACATGGTCGGTGCTGGTGGGGCGACCGCCGGGGCCGTTCTCGGATTGGCCAAGGCATCGTCCATGGCCATCGGAATCGTCGCGGCTGGCTTCGGATTTCTCGGAACAGCCGTGACCTCGTTCGACAGGCGGGCCCTGATCACGCCCTACCCGGACGAGACCAAGACGCTGATCATCGGTGCGCTCAATCGGTATCGCGCGGCTTTTCCTCCTTCCAGCATTCGGACGCCGGGGGAGGCGCACGCAAACGTCCAAAGATATGCCGAACTCTGCACATATTCGGGCATCACACGGGCGGCGAAAGAAGCGCTGTCGAATGCGAAAGGCACAGTCACCGATCCCGCGCGGCCCGAGGCGACTACGCTGGGAGCCGCCATCTCTGGCCTGCTCGGAGCCGTGCCTGCGCTCGACGATGCCCAACTCGTGGCGCTGTACTGGATTGTCACCAAGGGCACCGCGCCTTGCGCTGCGGGAGGACCCTGCGGCCAGGCGCTGGCGCTTCTTCCCACGGCGATACAGGAGATGTTCTACGACGACGCGAAACAGTTCGATCCGGGCCCGATCAAAGACAAGGTCGGAAGTGAACTCGCGCGCCTTTATGCCGGCAGCGCCGATTTCAAAGCCCATGCGGATGCCTTTCCGAATGAGCCTGCAGCCGCAGCCGCCGTCGTGCCGCCGAAGCCAGCCGCTGCGGTCAAGAAAGGAGGAGTTGCCGCCGTTCCGAAAACGGCGGGCAAGGAACTGGATCTCGTCGATCGATATAATTTCACGGGCGGCGAGAAAGCCTCGTTGGTGGCGCCCCAGACCGAAAAGTTCGGCGAGTTCAGCTTTCCGGGGCCAGTGCCCGGCAAAACCGTGCCGACGGCTCCGACCTCCGCCGCACCGGAGTCACCGCCGAAATGATTTCCGGCCGCCGAGCAGAGGTGAAGTGAGGAGAATAAGACAATATTACAAAATGATGGATCTATATGATGCGGTCGTCTTGGCCTGTTGTTCCCCCGTTGCGGGGAACCTTCGCTCGCTGCTCGCCGTTCTGCCGTCCAGTTTGTTGAGTAGTATGGAGTACAAGTCATGAACCGCATCAACCGTATCCTGCGTGACGGGACGGTCGCCGGCCTGGTTGCGCTGGCGGCGGCACCTGGCGCGTTCATCGTGCTCGCCACCGCCGCGCATGCGGAAGGCAAGGGCGATCGTGCCGATCAGGCGATCGCAGCCGCGCAGGGCAAGCTGGACATCGCCGCCAAGCTGCCCGCCGCGCAGGCCGGCGACGCGCAGGCGACCGCCACGGCGACGCTGGCGCAGGCGCGCGAGGCGCGTTCGGCCGGACACAAGGAGGAGGCGATCAGCCTCGCGATCCGCGCCTCGGAGCTTTCCGATCGCGCCGTCGCCCACGCCCAGCAGGCGCAGCACGCGATGGCGATGAACGCGAACGCGGATGTCGCCACCGCGCAGGCCAGCGCGGCCGACGCCAATGCCCGCGCCGATGCGGCCCAGCAGGCGGCGGCCGCCGCCTCCGCCGATGCCGCGGCCGCGCGCGCGGCTCCGCCGGTGATCGTCGCGCAGGCCCCGCAGCCCACGACGACCGAGGTGACCACGACCACCAGCAAGGCGGTCCCCTCGTCGACCCGCACGGCCAAGCGCGTCGTGGTCCACAAGACCACCGCGCGTCCGGCGACGCGCGTGGCCGAGACGACGACCACCAAGGTCACGACCCAGAACTAAATCACCGCGATACGAACTGATCCCAGTTCGTCCGCAGGCGGGGCGTCATCCGGCAACGGGTGGCGCCCCGCTTCGCATCGGCAGCGATCCGTGCTCCTGCCAACGCAGGAGCCCAGAGCTTCAAGCGCGGCGCCTGCAACCCTGGGATCCCGCGTTCGCAGGAGTACGGCGCGTCTCTACCCGCGCACGACGCTTCCCCTTCTCTCGTGGACGCTTTAAGCGGCGGCCCGATCATGGCTTCCCAGAACATTCCCCCTCGGCGCACGTTCGCGATCATCTCCCACCCGGACGCGGGCAAGACCACGCTGACCGAAAAGCTGCTGCTGTTCGGCGGCGCGATCCACGCGGCGGGCGAAGTGCGCGCGCGCGGTCAGGCGCGGCGTGCCCGCTCGGACTGGATGAAGATCGAGCAGCAGCGCGGCATCTCGGTCACCTCCAGCGTGATGACGTTCGAACGTGACGGCATCACCTTCAACCTGCTCGATACGCCGGGCCACGAGGATTTCTCGGAGGATACGTATCGCACGCTGACGGCGGTGGATTCCGCCGTGATGGTGATCGACGCGGCGCGCGGCATCGAGGCGCAGACGCGCAAATTGTTCGAGGTGTGCCGCCTCCGGAACGTGCCGATCATCACCTTCGTCAACAAGGTGGATCGCGAGGGCCGCGACGGCTTCGCCCTGCTCGACGAGATCGCCGACGCGCTGGCGCTGGACGTGTGCCCGATGATGTGGCCGGCCGGCATGGGCGGCGAATTCGAGGGCATTTACGATCTCGCCCGCGACAAGATCTATCTGCCCGCCGAGGATGCGACGGGCGCTTATGAGGGGCGGCAGGAGCAGCTTTCCGGGCTGGACGATGCCAAGCTGGAAAATGTGCTGTCGGAGCAGGCGCTGACGCGGCTGCGCGACGAGGCGGAGCTGGCCAGAGGTGGCTATGCGGCGTTCGACCAGACCGCCTATCGCGCGGGCGACCTGACGCCCGTCTATTTCGGATCGGCGCTCAAGGATTTCGGGGTCGAGCAGCTGATCGACGCGCTGGCCGAGCATGCCCCGCCGCCGCGCGCGCAGCCGGCCGAGCCGCGCGAAGTGAAGCCCGAGGAAACGGCCGTGTCCGGCTTCATCTTCAAGGTGCAGGCGAACATGAACCCGCAGCACCGCGACCGCATCGCCTTCATGCGGCTGTGCGCGGGGCGTTTCCGGCGCGGCATGAAGCTCGCCCAGATCGGCACGGGCAAGACGATCGCGGTCCATTCGCCTCTGCTGTTCATGGCGCGCGACCGCGAACTGGCGGACGAGGCCTTCCCCGGCGACATCATCGGCATCCCGAACCACGGCACGCTGCGCGTGGGCGATACGCTGACCGAGGGCGAGGAGCTGCGCTTCACTGGCCTGCCGAACTTCGCGCCGGAAATCCTGCGCCGCGTGCGTCTGGCCGATCCCACCAAGACCAAGCAACTCCGCAACGCGCTGAACGACATGGCGGAGGAGGGGATCATGCAGGTCTTCCACCCCTCGATCGGGTCGCAGTGGATCGTGGGCGTGGTGGGGCAGCTCCAGCTGGAGGTGCTGATCTCGCGTCTGCAGGCCGAATATAAGGTGGATGCGGGCTTCGAGCCCTCGCCCTGGGATACGGCGCGCTGGGTGACGGGCGACCAAAAGCTGATCGACGCCTTCATCGGCGATCACCGCTCCGCCATGGCCGAGGATCGCGATGGCGCGCCGGTGTTCATGGCGAAGGATTCGTGGGAATTGAGCTACGTCCAGCAGCGCAATCCCGACATCCGCTTCGCCGCGACGAAGGACCGGCGGTAAGCGGGAAGGGGACTCAACCCTTCCGTTTGGTTCGAGCTTGTCGAGAACTCCCGAGGACCGAGCGAAGCCGAGAGCCCGTACTCCGCATCCCGGCTTCTCGACTTCGCTCGAAGCCTAGCCGGGTTCTCGACAAGCTCGAACCAAACGGAAGAAGTGGGCCGCCCGATCAGGGCTTCACCAGCCCCTTGAACGGCGCATCGTCGCCATCGCCGGCCTTCGCCGGCAGGCCCAGCAGGTCGCGCAGCAGCGGCGCCACATCCACATTGTCGAACGGAGCCAGCGTCTCCGCCTTGGGGAAGGCGGGGCCGTTGGCGATGAACAAAGCCGCCATTTCGGGCGCCTGATTGTCGTAGCCGTGCGTGCCCTTCTCCTCGAAGGGCTTGTCCGCGACCATCCAGCCCAGTTCGGTCATGCAGAAATAGGGCGGAATGCGCGGGTTCGTGCCGTAGCGCAGGCGCGCGGGGATTTCGCCCTTCCGCCAGCATTGCACATGATCGTGCGGCTTGAGCAGCATGGCCTCCAGCTTCTTCTCGTGGCCGGCGATCGGATAGAAGCTGGCGAAGGGGCCATCCTCGAATTTGCGCGCGTCGGCCGGGGTGGCGAGGCTCGCCAGCGGTACGGTGCGCGCATTGTCGATCCCGGCCATGCCGTGATCGGCGACGATCACGAAATTCACCGGCTGGCCGATCGCCTTCAGCCCCGCGACGAGGCGACCGATCTCGGCATCCAGCTCGCCCAGCGCCGTGTTCACCTCGGCCGAGTCCGGGCCATATTTGTGGCCGGCAGTGTCGATCGTATCGAAATAGGCGGTCACGAATGTGGGCCGCACGTCCGCAGGGCGGCGCATCCAGTCCAGCAGGGTTTCGACGCGCTGGTGCGAAGGGATGGCGATGTTGAATTGCTGCCAGTCGTCGGGGCGAGTGCCGCCGTCGATATAGTCGAACACGTCCTTCTTCTTCACGCCGCCATTCGCGACATTGCTGCCGGGCCAGAACATCGTCGCACTGCGGACGCCCGCTTTTTCGGCCTCCACCCAGATCGGCGCGGCGCCGTTCCACCAGAAGGGATCGTCGGTCGCCATCGTGAACTTCTCGCCCGGCCGCGCGGCATCCTCCATGCTGTTGGAGACGATGCCGTGATGATCGGGGACGAGGCCGGTTACGAGCGTCCAGTGATTGGGGAAGGTCTTGGAGGGATAAGAGGGACGCATCGCCGCATGGAGCCCGCCCGCCGCCAGCGCGGACAAAGCGGGGGTGACGCCGCGATCCAGATAATCCGCCCGGAAGCCGTCGATCGAGATCAGGATCGTCACTGGCGCGCGCTGCTCGACCGGGGTCGCGCTGGCGACGGCAACGGGCGGGGTCGGGGTGGTGGCGCAGGCGGTGAGGCTACCCAGCAGGGCGAGGGCGGCGAATCGCGAAAAATAGGGCATAGATGCGCGATGCCCGGCTTTCATGACGCTTGCTAGTTGCAGCTTCTCAAGCTGGACGGCGGGGGATGAAGATGGTGGCGACGTGGCTCAGCACGGGCTTGTCGTCCTGATTGAAGATCGTGGTGCGCGATCGCACGATGCCGACGCCGGGGCGCGAAGCGGACGTGCGCGTCTCCAGCACCTCGGCCTCTGCGTGGAGCGTATCGCCGGGATAGACGGGGGCGAGGAAGCGCAGATCCTCCACGCCCGCCGCGCCCAGCGTCCTGAGGCCCACCGATTCCATATGATCGACCGTCATCCGCATCCCGATCGAGGCGGTGTGCCAGCCGCTCGCCGCCAGCCGCCCGAACAGCGGGCTTTTGGCAGCGGCCTCGTCATCGATATGGAAGGGCTGGGGATCGAAGCGCGTGGCGAAATCCAGCACCTCCTCGCGCGTGACGGGATAGTCGCCGAAGCGATCGATCTGGCCTGCCGCGATATCCTCGAACCACATGGCCTTTAATCCTCTCCTGCCCACGTCCGTTTGGTTCGAGCTTGTCGAGAACTCTACCTTCTCGACTGCGATCTCGACAGGCTCGATCTCCGCTCGAAGCAAACGGGGTGGGGTATGGGCGGTGTAAGGGCTTTACACGTTGAAGCGGAACAGCAGCACGTCGCCGTCGTGGACGACATAGTCCTTGCCTTCCGAGCGCAGCTTGCCCGCCTCGCGCGCGCCGGTCTCGCCCTTGAAGGCGACGAAATCGGCGAAGGCGATCGTCTCGGCGCGGATGAAGCCGCGCTCGAAATCGGAGTGGATCGCGCCCGCCGCCTGCGGGGCCTTGGCGCCCATCGGGATCGTCCAGGCGCGCGCTTCCTTGGGGCCTGCCGTGAAGAAGGTCTGCAGGTGGAGCAGATCATAGCCGGCGCGGATCACGCGGGCGAGGCCGGTTTCCTTCAGGCCGAGATCGGACAGGAATTCAGCGCGGTCGGCGGGGTCGAGCGTGACGATCTCGGCCTCGATCGCGGCGGAGACGATCACGGCACCGGCGCCCTCGGCCGCCGCCTTGGCGAAGACCTTGGCGGACAGATCGTTGCCGTCGACGGCCGAGCCCTCGTCCACGTTGCACACGTAGAGGACGGGCTTGCCGGTCAGCAGCTGCGCCTGGGCGAAGACGCGCTTCTCGTCCTCGTCCTTGGGCTGGGTGAGGCGGGCGGGCTTGCCCTCGCGCAGCAGATCCAGCGCCTGGCCGAGCACGGAGGCCGCGACCTTCGATTCCTTGTCGCCCTGCGCGGCCTTCTTCTGGGCGGCGGGCACGCGCTTCTCGAGGCTTTCCAGATCGGAGAGCATCAGCTCGGTCTCGACCGTCTCGGCGTCCGCGATCGGATCGACCTTGCCTTCGACGTGCGTGACCTCACCCTCGAAGCAGCGCAGCACATGGATGATCGCATCGCATTCGCGGATGTTGCCGAGGAACTGGTTGCCCAGGCCCTCGCCCTTGCTGGCGCCGCGGACGAGGCCGGCAATGTCGACGAAGCCCAGCTGCGTCTCGATGATCTTGGCGGAGCCCGCGATCTTCGCGATCTCGTCGAGGCGCGGATCGGGCACGGCGACCTGGCCCACATTGGGCTCGATCGTGCAGAACGGATAATTGGCGGCCTGCGCGGCGGCCGTCTCGGTCAGGGCATTGAAGAGCGTCGACTTGCCGACATTGGGCAGGCCGACGATGCCGCAGCGGAATCCCATCGGGAAAGCCTTCGTCTGAGAGGATAAGAGAGGCGGCGCTCCTAGCCGGTGGGGGCGGGGGAGCGCAACCGGATCGCGCTCTCGCTTGCAGTGCGTATTATGTTTATAATACACGCAGGCGCTGCGGAGGCGGATATGTGGGTGTTTGCGATCCTTGGGGTCTGGGCGGCATGGGGCGTGATCTGGGTCGCGCTCGGCCTGTGGGCGAACCGGACGAAAGTGGCGGCGCCAGCAGGACGGCAGGCACCCTATCGGCTGATCAACATCGTCGCCTTCGCCTGCATGTTCGTGGACGGCGTCTATCGGCCCACGCCGCATGGGATGCGCTGGACTCCGTTCCTGCCGCCGCTCTGGCAGGTGCCGCCGTCGCTGGGCTGGCTGCTGGCGGTGCTGGCGCTGGGGGGACTCGCTCTCGCCGTCTCGGCACGGATCACGCTCGGGCGGCTGTGGTCGGCGGCCGTCACGCGCAAGGAGGGGCATCGCATCATCGACAGCGGGCCCTATGCGCTGGTGCGCCATCCCATCTACACGGCCCTGCTGATGGGGTCTGCGGCGATCGCGATCGCCAAGGGTACGCCGATCGCGCTGGCGGGCTTCGCGCTGATGATCCTGGGCTATACGCTCAAGGCGCGGCTGGAGGAGCGTTTCCTCGCCGAGGAGCTGGGGCAGGGCGCCTATGCCGCCTATCGCCGCCGCGTGCCGATGATCGTGCCCTTCGCCCCGCCCGCAAGAAACTGAGCGTTTTTGCGAAATGCGGGGGAGCGGGCCGGTGCCGCCATGCGCCGATCGGCGCATCGTCGAGCACCTTCTCAGCGCAAAGCCATTGTAAAGACGCATGGAGCGTCTAGGCTGCTGGTTGTGCGGGCCGGACTTGTTCTCTCGATTGTTGCATCGGTCCCGTTGGTGGCGATGTCGGGCGGTGCCGCTGCTGCCAAGCGCGCGCCGGCCCCGGATGCGTGGCGCACGATCATCACGCTTCCGGATCGCAGCCGTCTCCGCAACTGGCGGGATGCTTGGATATTGGGGCTGGACCAGGCGCGGGCCGAAGGCGATGCGGCGGAGGTCGCGCGGGAAGGTTCGCTGCTCGATCCCGATGCGGGGCTGGAGAACGCGGCCATTCCCGATGGCGATTATGCATGCCGCATGATCAAGCTGGGGCGGAAGGGCGCGACCGGCCAAGCCTATATGGCCTATCCCGCCGGCACTTGCCGGATCGCGGCAGACCGGCTGCGCAAGCTGGACGGACCGCAGCGACCCGACGGCCATTTCTGGCCCTTCGATGCGACCCGGATGGTCTTCCTCGGATCGATGGCGCTGGCCGACGAGCCCCGTGCGCTGGATTATGGCCGCGACGCCGATCGCAACATGGTCGGCCTGATCGAGCGGATCGGCCCCCAGAAATGGCGCCTGATCCTGCCGCAGCCCCGCTGGGAATCGCAGGCGGACATCGTCGAACTTGTGCCCAAGGCGGGTGGGAGCGTGATGCCGCCTGCGGGCGGGATGTAGGCGGTAGCGTCCGCGCTTCGGCGGCGGCTTTCGCCCCAGTTGCGGACGCCCGTCTCCCCTCCCTGGAAGGGAGGGGCTGGGGGTGGGTGGAAGCTCGCGATGACGCTGATAGAATGAGCCGGTGCAGCGCATACCGCCCGAAACGAAAGATCGCGCGCGACGCTTGCGGCGCGAGGGGACGTTCGAGGAGCGGCTGTTATGGTCGGTCCTGCGAGAGAACAGACCCCGCTTCACCCGCCAATTGGCGATCGATCGATACATCGTCGATTTTGCCTGTCGAACCGCAAGAATCGTGATCGAACTGGATGGCGGGCAGCACGCCGACCGTGTTGAAGAGGATGCTGCCCGCACAGCTCACTTGCAACGTCACGGATGGACGGTTTTGCGCTTCTGGAACAACGATGTACGAAACCATCTGGAGGGCGTGGTCGATGCGATCCTTCTGGCCGTCTCGCGAGCTTCCACCCACCCCCAACCCCTCCCTTCCAGGGAGGGGAGTTGAGCCACTTATCTCACGCCGCCGTCTGGGTCGCCGCGTGGGCGGCGGCTTCCATCTTCACCATCCGCTGGTTGGCGAGACGCAGCTTGTCGCGCAGGTCTCCCGCGAAGGAGGCTTCGAGGATCGCGCGGTAATCGGGGTAGAGCGACAGGAAGGAATGGAGCGAGTCCGCCGTCGCGCACCAGAAGCGCGACGGCTTCTTGAGCGTCACGCTCGCCGTCGCGGGGCCGCCGCTCAGCACGGTGATTTCGCCGAAGAAATGACCCGGTCCGCTGGTCGCCAGTTCGCGGCCCGCCGACGACACCGCAACCTCTCCCTCGCTGAGGTAGAACAGGTGCGTGGCGGGCGCGCCTTCGTGCAGCAGGAATTCGCCCGCCTTGCCGGACACCCACAGCCCCTGATCCAGCAGGTGGCGGATGGTGGGGCGGGGGATGGAGGGGAAGCAATGCTCCGCCATCGCCACTTCCTCGGCGGACAGGCGGATCTTGCTGGCCCAACTGATCGAGAACAGGGTCTGGATCAGGCTGATCGTCATCAGCGCGCCGCAGACCAAAGCCGGCAGGAAACCGCGCCCGTGCAGGATCACGTAGACCAACCCGGCGGCGGCACAGGCGGCGAGCGCGACCCGCAGCCAGAGCGTGTTGCGGGGGATCGACGCGAGCGCCAGCAGCAGCGCGGATCCGGCCAGAAGATTTGCCATCGTGAACGTCATGCACGCCACCCTTCGCCTTGCACCGCACAATAGCGCGACCTGCGCTTTCTAGCGAGTCGAAGCTTCGGGATTACGGCGCGTTCGCGCAGCACGCGCGCGACGAACACAGCCCGCCGGGCGACCAATCAGCCAAAAGTGGCCAAAGTCGGTCCAAAATCCCCGGGGCGGCTCTGAAGCGCGTCCGATCAAATGGCTGGACGCACGCCGCGCGGCGCTTTATGCGCCCGCCTCAGGATGATGGCTGCCCGCGCCCTTCTTTCGCTTCGACTTACGCGCCCTTAGGCGCGTCGATCGTTCGCGGCCATGCCGGCTGCCTCGACCGCCTAAGGGGATCATCGCCAGGCCGGACGACATCGTCCGCGCCATCATGACCTTTGTGACGTCGAGACCGATATGCCTTTCCTGAGCGACCCTTCGACCAAATACCGCCCCTTTCCGCAGATCGACCTGCCGAACCGCCAGTGGCCGTCGCGCACGATCACGCAGGCCCCGCGCTGGCTTTCCACCGACATGCGCGACGGCAATCAGGCGCTGATCGATCCGATGAACGAGGAGAAGAAGACCCGCTTCTTCGAACTGCTCTGCAAGGTCGGCCTGAAGGAGATCGAGGTCGGCTTTCCCGCCGCCGGCGCCACCGAATTCGATTTCATCTCCGGCCTGATCCGCAAGGACGCGATTCCGGACGACGTGACGATCCAGGTGCTCACCCAGTCGCGCCGCGATCTGATCGAGCGCAGCTTCGAGAGTCTGCAGGGCGCGCGCACCGCGATCGTGCATCTCTACAATGCCGTATCGCCCGCATGGCGGCAGATCGTGTTCGACATGTCGCGCGACCAGATCCGCGACATCGCGATCGAGGGCGCGAAGATCCTGCGCGACGAGGCGGCCAAGCAGCCGAACACCGACTGGCATTTCGAATATAGCCCGGAGACCTTCTCCACCGCCGAGCTGGATTTCAGCGTGGAGGTGTGCGCGGCCGTGATGGACGTGCTGCGCCCGACGCCCGAGCGTCCGCTAATCCTCAATCTGCCGGCGACGGTTGAGGCGGCGACGCCCAACATCTACGCCGACCAGATCGAATGGTTCTGCCGCAACGTGCCGAACCGCGACAGCGTGGTGATCTCGCTCCACACGCACAATGATCGCGGCACGGGCGTCGCGGCGGCGGAGCTGGGCCTGATGGCGGGCGCGGACCGTGTCGAAGGCTGCCTGCTGGGCAATGGCGAGCGCACCGGGAATTGCGATCTCGTGACGGTCGCGCTCAACATGTACACGCAAGGGGTGAACCCCGGCCTCGATCTGTCGGACATCGACGAGATCGTGAACACCGTGAACTATTGCACGAATATCCCGGTGCATCCGCGCACGCCCTATGCGGGCGATCTGGTGTTCACGGCCTTTTCCGGCAGCCATCAGGACGCGATCAAGAAGGGCTTCGCCGCGCAGGAGAAGCGCAATGACGGCTTGTGGAATGTCCCCTATCTGCCGATCGACCCGGCGGATCTGGGCCGCAGCTACGAGGCGGTGATCCGCGTCAACTCTCAGTCCGGCAAGGGCGGCATCGCCTGGGTGATCGAGCAGGACAAGGGGCTGAAACTGCCCAAGCGCCTGCAGGCCGATTTCAGCCGCGTGGCACAGGCACTGGCCGACGAGACGAGCCGCGAGCTGAATGCCGCCGACATCTGGGGCGCGTTCGAGTCGCATTATCGTCTGGTCGGGCCTCAGCCCTATGAGCTGGTTTCCTATGAGGAGCAGCATGCGGGCAAGGATCGCATCTTCGTCGGCCGCGTGCGGCATGGCGACGAGGAGAAATCGATCAGCGGGCGCGGCAACGGGCTTCTTTCGAGCGTGCTGGCGGCGCTGAAGGACGGCTTCGCCCTCGATCTCGATATCGTCGATTATTCGGAGCATGCGATCGGAGTCGGCGGCCATGTGCAGGCGGCCGCCTATGTCGAGGTGCGGACGCCGGATGGAAAAACGATCTTCGGCGTGGGAATCGATGCGGACGTCGCGACGGCGTCGGTGCGGGCTTTGCTGGGTGCGGCGGCGTCGGCGCGCGCCTGAGAACTGCGCATTGCCGCGAAAATAGGTCTGAATAACGCAACAATCGCTGCATCGGTTCGTTCCGGTGCAGCGATTTTGGGTGCGTTCAGGTAGTCGGCAGGGTAACCATTTCTTACAACAAGTAGGGAAAGGATGACCTAGAAGACCTCGGCGCGTGGTGACGAGGCCCTTCAGAGGCAGGCATGCGGACTGTCGAATATATTGCGCGGGGGGAGACGATCATGGTTAAGACCCGCGTAGACGCTGCCCGGCGCCCGATCCCGATTCGCCTCCGTAACGAGCCCGCCGAGTGACTTCGATCGCCAACTTCCCGGCCGCCTCCACGCGCGCGCCCGTTCCCGCAAGGCGCCGCCGGGTGTCGCCGCGGCTCACGGTGCTGTGGCTGTGGGTGCTCGTCGTCGTCCTGTATTTCGCCTGGGAAGCCGCCACCTATCGTGGCCTGTTCGCGATCCTCGCCGAATGGCAGTTCGATCGCCTCGGCCAGGATCTGCCGACCTTCAATTTCTGCCTGCTCACGATGGCGTTGGCGTGGCCCGCGCTGCTGATCCTGCGCCGCCGCCGCGTCACCGACGAGGAAGCCGCCGAATATGCGCGGGATCACGCCGTCCCCGATGACGAGCTGGATGACGATGCGTGGGAGCGCGAGGCGCAGCTCGCTCTGTTCTCGGCGCAGGATTACATGCACTTCCTGCTCGGCTTCGGCGCCGCGCTGGGCGTGGCCGCGCTCGTCGCCCTGCTGTGGACCTTCACGCTGCCCACCGGCCGCGAGCAACCGAAGACGTTCACGCCGTCGGTCGTCGGCGGTCCGGTGCCGCAGGAAGGAACGGCGCGGATGGAGGGCTCGGTTCGCTACGGGCGCATCGCCTCGTTCAATCGCGGCATACTGTTCTTCAACCGCACGGCCCTGTTCGCGCCGATCATTCCGCCCAAGGGCAGCGACGGCCGCGTTCAGTATTTCGTCGAGTTCCTACCGGTCGAGCGGCCGGATATCGCGGCCGGCGACACGATCAGCCACCGCACCGGCATCCTCGTTCACGCCGATCTGCCGGGCGCGCTGGTGCGGCTTTACCGCTATCTCGGCTATCACCCGGCCGAGCATTATTATGTGCTCTATGCCTCGGCGGCGACGATCCGCTGGCCCTATTACATCATCGCCGCCCAGTTTCTGCTCGGTGGACTGCTGTTTGCCGCGACGGGGCTCGGCCAGTGGCGCCATGTGCGCAAGCTGCGCGACGACCTCGATTATTACCATTCGTCCGAGTGGGAAGAATCGGCGGAAAACTCCTCTCTTTCGCGTTAACCTTATCGGGAAACGGAATATTGGAGTGCGGTGCAGCATAAGCATCGCATGATGTACCAAGTGCTTACCCTGCCGCTGGTCGCGGTGGCTTTCGCGACTGGTTACTATGCCAGCGAGCCGCCGTCGGTCTTCCCGCATACGCCGGATCTGGCGGAGCGCGCGCAGGCGCGCACCCATTCCGCCGTGGCCGTTCAGGCCACCGCGACGAATGACGCGAATGAGGCGCTGGTCATCGAGCCCGAGGCAGCGGGCAGCCATCATATTGCCCGCGCCAGCGACGGCCTCTTCTACGTCCATGCGAAGGTGAACGGGCAACCGGTGCGCTTCCTCGTCGATACCGGCGCCACCGTGGTGGTGCTGAGCGACGCGGATGCCCGCGCGGTGGGCGCCATGCCCGCCACGGGCGGCTTCAACGCCAGGATGGCGACCGCGGGCGGCAATCGCCCGATGGCGTGGACCAAGATCGGCCACATCCAGCTGGCGGGACATGACGTGCGCGGCGTGACCGCTGCCGTCGTGCGCGGCGGCCCCGGTGTTTCCCTGCTGGGCCAGAATTTGCTGTCGAAGCTGGGCGGCATCCATATCGACGGCGACCGCCTCGAATTCGATCACACCGCCTCGCTCGACTGAGCGGCATCCGATCCGGGGCATGGCGGTTCAGTCGCGCCGGCCTGTTTCCGCTCGTGACTGGGGCGGTCCTGCGAAAGCAGGGACAGGGGATAAGGATCGCCCCTTCTGATCCTCTTTCGAGGCGCTTAGATGCGTGAGTGCACGCGCGGATGACCGGCCGTTCTCACTCCTCCGCCCGTGATGTCGGCAGGCTCTGCGACACCATCACGATCGTCGCCCCGGATCGGACTGGCGATGGATGCTGAAACGAGTTCAGCATGACGGATGGGATGGGGCCGACCTCGTTCGACATGACCAAATGCCGATGCCTTCGGGCGAGACGGCAGGCCTGACGATGAAGGCGCGCGCAGCAATAATCGCCGCGCACGGCTTTCACGACTCATGGAAAGCACCGCCGCGAGACGCGGCGGGCGCGTATCAGGCGGCGAGGCCGCCGGGGCGCTGGCCACGACGGCGGCGCATCACCGGCGTCAGGTTCTGGCGGCGACGGCGCTCCACCGCGCGCAGGATGCTGCCCACGACTCCGAAGCCCAGGATCAGCATCGCCCAGGTCGCGGGCTCCGGCACGGCACCCGTGATCGGATCATTCGGCGTGACGGGATCGGCCGGAGTCACCTGTGCCGGAACGGTCGGCGTGGTGACGCCCAGCGACTCGGGCGGCGTCGCGAACGCGGCCTGCTGGCCGGGCGATGACGGGTTGCCGCTGTCCGACGCATCGGCGACGGTGATCGGTGCGCCGGGGCCGAAGCTCAGCGGCTCCTGCGCCGGCTGATCGCCCTCGCCGGGCACCCAGTCGATCGCGTCGATCAGGCGGCGGCGGACGTCGCGCGACGGCGCGGTGACTTCGAACGGATCGAGCGAGGAGACGGAGCGCACGTCGCGCAGGCGCGGTGCCAGGCCCGGCAGACCCGCAGGCGAGGCGACGGCGATGAAGGCGCGCGCGGTGGCCGACAGGCCATCCATGCCGACCGGGCGGAAGATGCCGCGTTCGTTGGTCACGGCCGTGCCGACGACGATGAAGCCGGCGATCAGCCAGCCGTTCATCAGAAGATGGCGGCGCTGCTCGCGTCGCACCATCGGAATCGTGTCAGCCATTACCAAGCCCCTCTGTACGCAGCCATCACCAACTATAGGAGAAGACTAGCACCTCCATACTCAAAATTTGTAAACACGGAAAGTCCGTCGTTTGTCGCGCGATCGTCACCGGCCCTTGTGCAACGAGGTGACGGCATTAACGTTGTTACGAACACATCCAGTTTGCGCGGTTCGCGTCATTTTCCAGGAGAATCTCCACATGATCATACCCGTCATCCTCTCGGGCGGGTCGGGGACGCGGCTGTGGCCCATGTCGCGCGCCGAGCGCCCCAAGCAATTGCTGTCGTTGACGGGCGCCGAAACCATGCTGCAGCTCACCGCGCGGCGGACCATGAACCGCCCCGGCTTCGCGAGCCCGATCATCGTCGCCAACACGGCCCATGCCGATGAGATCGCCCGCCAGCTTGGCGATATAGGGATTGACGACGCGACGATCGTGCTGGAACCTGCGGCGCGCAACACCGCGCCGGCCATAGCGCTGGCGGCGCTGGCTGCGGATCGCGATGCGCAGTTGCTCGTGATGCCGAGCGATCATGTGATCGACAAGGTCGATTCGTTCATGGCTGCGATCGCTTCGGCCGCGCCGCTCTGCGCGCAGGGCTGGTTCGCCACGTTCGGCATTTCGCCGGACGCGCCCGAGACGGGCTATGGCTATATCCGTCGCGGCGAGGAACTCGCGCCCGGCGTCAACAAGGTCGAGCGCTTCGTCGAGAAACCGGACATCGAAACGGCACGATCCTACGTCGCGTCCGGCGACTATAGCTGGAATGGCGGCATCTTCCTGTTCACCGCGGGCGCCTATCTGGACGCGCTCGGGCACCTGGAGCCGGCCATGCTCGCGGCCGCGACCGAAGGCATGGAAAAGGCGCGCCGCGAGGGCGGACGCATCTATCCGGATGCCAAGGCCTTCGGCACTTCACCCAGCGAATCGGTCGATTATGCCGTGATGGAAAAGGTCGACCGCGTCGCGGTCGTGCCGGTCGACATGGGCTGGTCCGATCTCGGCAGCTGGGATGCGCTCCACGCCATCGCCCCGCGCGACACCAAGAACAACGCCCAGCAGGGCGAGGTGATCGCGATCGACACGACGGGGTGTCTGCTGCGGACGGACGGCCCGCTGGTGGCGGCGGTCGGCATCAAGGATCTGATCGTGATCGCGACCGGCGATGCGGTGTTGATCCTTCCGCGCGGATCGAGCCAGGACGTGAAGCGCGCCGTCGAGGCCCTGAAGCGCGACGGCCATATCACGCTCGACCGCTTCACCGCCGCGAAGGCGATCCTGGGGAGCTGATCCAGGAAGGGCCCGGCCGGCTGCCTTAGCCGGCCGAGCCTTCTCCCGGCGCGGCGTCCTCAGCCGACCCGCGTGCCGGTGATCGGGAAGCTGCCGAAGAAGCCGGCGCTGACCTTGCCCTCCAGGCTGTCGCCCGTGATCGTGGCTTCGCAGTTGAGCGTGATCGGCATCGGCTTGGGCACGCGCATCGGCCAGGCGATCACGTTGCCGGTGACGTCGCCTTCCACATCCATGCCGCCGATGCTGCCCTCGGCGCGGCCGGTGAACGAGCCGCCCGAGGACTCGACGGTCAGGATGAAGGTCTGCTCGCCCATCGGGGCTGCGACGGTGCATTCCCAGCGGCCATCGACGTCACTCACTTTGCGGCTCCCATAGTCTTGGAGGTGGAGGCAGGATCGGCCGGGGCGTCCTCGATGGGAAGGCCCAGTCCCTGCAATTGCGGGCGGACGACCTTGGCGTCGCCGACGATGACCCAGACGAGCTTCGCGGGATCGATCGCATCGCGCGCGCTCTTGTCGACCGAGGCGGTCGTCATCGCGCGATATTTGGCGGGCAGGCCGACATAATAATCATCGGGGCGCTTGAGCATGTCCATCCGCATCAGCGCGCCGAGCAGGGCCCCGCTCGTCTCGAACTGGCCGGGCAGCGACAGGGTGAAGCTGCTGATCGAGCGGGCGAGTTCGGCGGGCGTGGTGCCCTGCGCGCCGAGATAGGCCGTAACGTCCCCACGCGCGGCGGCGATCGCCTCGCCGGTCTTGTCCGCCTGCACGGGCGCGATCAGCAGCAGCGGCATCGCCTGCTTCAGCGCGGACAGCTGCGAGCCGGCATAATAAGCCCAGTGCCTGGTTTCGCGCAGATCGTTGGTGAGGCGCGAGGCGGTGCTGCCGCCCAGCACGTCATTGGCGACGTCGATCGTGTCGATATCATCCGTGCCCTTCAGCGGCGTGACGAGCCCGGCCATGATCATCGACTGCGGGCTCTGCGGCTTGTCGACCAGCACGATGCGCGGGCGGGCGGCGGGGACGGGGGCGGCGAAATCCTTGACGCCCTTCGGCGTGGCGGGTGCCTTCCAGCCGCCGAAGCGGGCCTCCAACTGCGGCATCAGCTCGGCCAAAGTGGTGTCGCCGACCGCGAAGATCTTCGCATTGTCGGGGCGGAGCCACGTGTCGCGGAAGGCAACGAGATCGGCGCGGGTGGCGGAGGTGACGCCGGACTCGTCCCCCGATCCGCTGAACGGCACGCCGTAGGGATGATCCTTGCCGAACAGGATGGGCGGGAGAGTGCGCATCGCGATGCCCTGCGGCTGGGTCTTCTCGGTTGCGATCGCGGCGAGCAGGCGGGCGCGCTGGCGCTCGATCTCGGCCGGGGCGAGCGCCGGGTTCAGCACGATATCGGCGAACAGGTCGAGCGAGGCGCCGAGATTGGGCTTGAGCGCGGAGAGCGAGATGCGCGTGGCATCCATCACGCTGCTGACGCCGATCGCGGCGCCGAGACGCTCCTGCTCCTCCGCTATCGCATTGGAATCGCGTGCCTTCGTACCCTCCTTCAGGAGCGAGCGGAGCAGGGCCTGCGTCCCGAGCTTGGCCTTGTCGTCCGCCGCATTGCCCGCGTCGAACTGGAGCGCGAGCTGGACGAGGGGGAGGCCGGCGCGGCGGGCGAAGGTGACGGGGATGCCGTTCGAGAGCGTGGCGCGCTCGATCTTCGGGAAGGCCAGCGCGCCGATCGGGGCGAGCGGGGGTTCGGCGATCTTCGGCGCGGCGGGTGGCGCCGTCACCGGAGCGGGTGACGACTTGGGTGACGGGGTGGCCGGAGCGGGCGCGCCGCCTTGCTCCGGAGCGCGGAAATAGGCCGGGTGGCGGGCATTGCCGGCCAGCGCCTGATCGGCGGCGCTGCGCTCGCCGGGCAGGACCATCAGACGCAGCGCCGGGCGACCCATCCACTTGCGCGCGACGGCGGTGAGACCCTGAGGCGTGGCCTCGGCAATCTCGCGCAACTCCTTCTGATAATGGGCGGGATCGTTCGAATAGACCGCGCCCTCGGCCAGCGTGACGGCCTTGCCGCCGAAGCCGCCGACCTGCTCCAGCCCGCGCACCTGCCCCGCCACGATGCTGGTGGCGGCGCGCTGGACTTCGTCGGCGCTGGGGCCGGTCTTCAGATAATCGGCGAGGATCTCGTCCATGCGCCTGGCGACCAGCGCCGGATCGACGCCGGGGCGGACCTTCGCGTTCACCTCCAGCATGCCGACCTTCTCGAACTGCTGGACGCCGGCCGAGACGCTGACGGCGAGCTTTTCCTGCCGGACGAGGATGTTCTGCAGGCGCGAGCTGCCGAGGCCGCCGAGAATGTACGACGCGAGCTGGATCTGCGTGCTTTCGGGATCGTCGATGCCGGGCGTCACCCACTCGCGCGAGACGGAGGCGGTGGCGACATGATCGTACATCACCTTGTCGACCGGCGCGGGCAGGGTGGGCACGGACACGGCGGGATGCCTGACCTCGGGGCCGCGCGGAATGGCGCCGAACCATTTCTCGACCTTGGCCTTCGCTTCGGCCAGATCGATGTCGCCCGCCAGCACCAGCACGGCATTGTTCGGGCCGTAATTGTCGCGGAACCAGCCCTTCACGTCATTGAGGCTGGCGCCGTTCAGATCGGCCATCGAGCCGATCGTCGAGTGGCGATAGGGGTGCCCCTCGGGAAAGAGCGCGTCCAGCTCGGCATATTGGACGAGGCCGCCGGGCTCATTCTCACCCATGCGCTTCTCGTTCTGGACCACGCCGCGCTGGGCATCCAGCCGCTCCTGATTCACGACGCCGAGCAGATGGCCCATGCGATCGGATTCCAGGAACAGGGTACGATCGAGCGCGCCCTTCGGAACAGTCTCGAAATAATTGGTGCGATCGAACCAGGTGGTGCCGTTCCAGTCGGTGGCGCCGAGGGATTCCAGCCGCTCCAGCGTGGAGCCCGATGCATTCTCCGATCCGTAGAACATCAGATGTTCGTAGAGATGCGCGAAGCCCGTCTTGCCCTTCGGCTCGTCCCGCGATCCGATGTGATACCAGACGCTCACCGCCACCAACGGAACCTTGCGATCCGTGTGAACGATCACCCGCAAGCCATTCTTGAGCGTGAATTCCTCATAGGGAATCTTCACCTGCGCGACGAGATCCGAAACGGGAGCGGCGGGAGCTGCGGCAGTGGCTGCGGCGAGAGGGGCCAGCATCGTGGCGGAAAGCGCGAGAGCGAGAACGGATTTCATCAGAAGGCCTTCTGCCGGGCGGGAAAGGTCCGGTCGTAAGCGGTGCGGACAGGGGCCGCAAGCGCTTGCCCATCGGCGCACCCCGCTCCAATCTGCGCGCAAACGAAAGGATCATGATGCAGCGCAAGGGTTTGAAATGGGGTGCGGGCGTCGCCGCGCTGATGGGGATGGCATGCGCGACGGCGGTGGCTGCGGCAGGCGCGGCGGAGCCGACCTTCACGCCCGAGGCGTTCCGCGCGCACGTGGCGTTCCTCGCCGACGATCTGCTGGAAGGGCGCGACATCGGCAGCCGCGGTCATGAGATCGCCGCGCGCTATGTCGCCAGCCGCTTCGAGGCGCTGGGTCTGAAGCCGGCGGGCGATGCGGGCGGCTGGTATCAGCGGATCGGTTTCGCGCAGGCCGCGCACGGGACGACCAAGGGCACGCTGACCGTGACCGGCGCGAAAGGTGCACGGACGTGGGAGCATCTGGACGACGTGATCGTCAACCTCAATCCGGCGATGCCGAAGGGCGAGGTTTCGGGCGGGCTGGTGTTCGTGGGCTATGGGCTCGACGTGCCGAAGCTCGGCATCGACGATTATCGCGGGCTCGACGTGCGCGGAAAGATCGTGGTGATGCTGACGGGCTTCCCCAAGGGCATGCCGAGCGAGATCGCGGCCTATGCCTCCGACGAAAAGGGATCGGCGGCCGAGAAGCATGGCGCGGTCGGCATCATCGCGATCGACACGCTCGCCTCGGCCAAGCGGCGCCCGTTCAGCCAGCGCCTGCATTTCGCGGACGGCGTGACCGTGACGTGGATCGGCAAGGACGGCGTGCCCTATCGCGAGGCGCCGGGGATCAAGCTTTCGGCCTTCGCCAACGGGGCGGCGGCCGAGGCGCTGTTCGCGGGCGGCGCGAAGCCGCTGGCGACGGTGCTGCAGGAAGCGTCGGTCGATGGGGCGCGGCCCAAGGGCTTCGCGCTCAAGACCAGCGCGAAGCTGACGCAGGACGCGGTCGTCACGAAGATCAGCAGCCCCAATGTGGTGGCGATGCTGCCGGGCACCGATCCGAAGCTGAAGGAGGATTATGTCGTCCTCTCGGCGCATCTCGACCATATCGGCATCGCGCCGGAGAAACCGGGCGACACGCCCGCCACGGACCGGATCAACAATGGCGCGCTCGACAATGCCGCCGGCATCGCGACGATGCTGGAGGTGGCGCGCGCGATGGTGGAAGCACCCGAAAAGCCGCGCCGTTCGGTGATCTTCCTCGCCTCGACCGGCGAGGAGAAGGGGCTGCTGGGCGCCGAATATTATGCGCGCAACCCGACCGTGCCGCCCGCGCATATCGTGGGCAATGTCGACATCGACATGCCGCTGCTGCTGTACAAGTTTACCGACGTGATCGCGTTCGGATCGGATCACTCCACGCTCGGCCCGATTACCGCGAAAGCGGTGGCGCCGATGGGGCTCAAGCTCTCGCCCGATCCGATGCCGGAGGAGACGATCTTCGTCCGCTCCGATCATTATCGGTTCGTGCAGCAGGGCGTGCCGGCGGTGTTCCTGGCGACCGGCTTCGCCAATGGCGGCGAGGCGCAGTGGGGCAAGTTCCTCGGTGGCGCCTATCACCATCCGGGCGACGACATGAACCAGCCGATCGACTGGGCTTCGGGTGCGCGCTTCGCCGAGGCCAATTATCGCATCACCGAGGCGATGGCGGACGGCGATCTGGCGCCCTTGTGGTACAAGGGCGACTTCTTCGGCGATCTCTATGCGCCGAAGGCGGCGAAGGCGCCTGCCGCCAAGTAACAAACATGATGCGCGTTCGTGTCCGGACGTGACCCACGGTGGATGGACGTCAGGACGTTCGAAAGAACGAGCGTGACGTCGCTTCATATCGTCATCCCGGCTTTGAGCCGGGATCCCGCTTCTTCGCTCGCCGGACCGGGCGCAGAGGGCAGCGGGACCCCGGCTCAAGGCCGGGGTGACGGTGAGGAGTGCGGAAAGCGGTGAATGTCGCTCCGCGCCAGGAGGGATCGACATTTGGCAGCCTGAAAGAATGTGCCGGCTATATTCCAGACTGTCATGCTGAACTCGTTTCAGCCTCCATGACCTGACGGATCGGCCTGGCTCGACGGTCGGGTCATGGGCCCTGAAACGAGTTCAGGGTGACGATGTCTCGGGAAGCTGCCGTTTCCAATCGCTGATACTGACCCGGCCGAGCCGATGTCATGCTGCGGTCATGTGACGAAATATGTCACTGGATCGTCATAACCAATTGTTAACCCTAAGCGTGGGGGCGTCGTTCGACGCGGCCATCTCCTTGGGGAATGATATGCGTTTGATGACGAAGGCGGCGTTCGCGTCGCTGCTCTTTGCTTCCGTGCCGGCCTTCGCGGCGACCTTCGACACCGGCAATCTCGTCGTGCTGGTGGAAGGCAATGGGGTCTATGGCGCCACCTCCGGCAGCTATACGACCAACCAGGCCGCGCCGATCACGCTGATGCAGTTCGCGCAGACGGGCACGTCGAGCGCCTCCTACGTCAATTCGCTGGTGCTGCCGCAGACCACGTCCGGCGCCAATCTGGGCGTGTCGGGCGAATATGGCTCGTCGTCCGAGGGCTTTCTGCACCTGTCCGGCGACGGCAAGTCGCTGACCCTGATGGGCTATGGCGTCAACGCCGCCGCCTTCAACGCGAACCCGACCGCGTACGGCACGCTGACCACCGACCCGACCAAGTCGACCGCGCTGGCCCAGTCGGGCAGCCTCACGGGACAGGCCTATACGGCGGTGCCGCGCGTGGTGGTGTCGATCGATGCGATGGGCTCGGTCAACAGCTCGACCGCGCTCTATAACGTCTACAACGGCCAGAACCCCCGCGCCGCCTATACGGTGGACGGCAGCAGCTATTACATCTCCGGGCAGGGCCAGTCCGGCGACAAGACGGGCGGCGTCTTCTACGTTTCGGGCGGTACGGCCACGGCGGTGACGGGTCTCGACACGAGCGGCAAGACCGCCGCGCAGGATACGCGCGACGTGCAGGTCTATAACGGCCAGCTCCTCACCTCCGTCGACAGCAAGCAGGGTTCGAAGTCGAACCGCGACTTCATCGGCACGCTGGGGCAGATCGGCTCGCTGCCGACCTCCCTCGCCAACAATGGCGACGGCCCCACGATGCTGCCGGGCTTCGGCAACAATGGCGGCACGGGCAAGCTGACGGTCACGGCGGCGAATAGCAACGGCCTCAACACGATCGGCACGACCGTCAATCTGAGCCCGGAGGCCTTCTTCTTCGCCAATCCCACCACGCTCTATGTGGCGGACAGCGGCATGCCGAAGAATGACTCGGTCACCAACGACAGCAACGGTTCGTCGCTCGGCAATGGTGGCCTGCAAAAGTGGGTCTTTTCGAACGGCAGCTGGAGCCTGGCCTACACGATCGCGGCCGGTCTCAATCTGGTCGGCAACGGCTCGGCTTCGGGCGTGACGGGCCTGTTCGGCCTGACGGGCGTGGTCGTGGGCGATACGGTGGAGCTCTATGCGACCAGCAACACCGTGACCGGCGTCGAGACGACCTATCTCTACGGCATCAGCGATACGCTGACCGCGACGACCAAGGCGGCGGGCCAGAGCTTCACGACGCTGGCGACCTCGCCGATCAACTCGGTGTTCCGCGGGATCTCCTTCGCGCCGACCGCCTCCGACGTGCCGGAGCCCGCTTCGTGGGCTTTGTTCATCGTCGGCTTCGGCGCGGTGGGTGGCGCGATGCGCCGCCGCACGCGGACGAATGTGCGCTTCGTCTGATCGTTGAACAGACGCGAGGATCGGGACCCCGTTGGCCGAAAAGGCCGGCGGGGTTTTTCGTTGGGGGCGGGCGCCGCAGCGCAGCCTCCCTCCGGAAGGGAGGGGATTGAGGGGGGGGGGATCCGCTTGCGGCCATGTAGCCCACCGATAGCGACCCACCCCCGACCCCTCCCTTTCAGGGAGGGGAGCTGGAAGCCGCTTGCCGATGGCCTTGTCGAGGCGGGCTTGCGTGACCATCCTTCATCCCGCGCTGCACGGCTCTTTCCGGGACGATGCGGCGGGCGCCAATAATCTCTGTCGAGACCTTGTGTTGCATAAAGGCAACACTATCTGGCGGGGGATCAAGGAGTTTCCATGAACCTCGAAAAGCTGACCGAACGATCCAAGGGTTTCCTGCAGGCGGCGCAGACCGTGGCCATCCGCATGAGTCACCAGCAGATCACGCCCGAGCATCTGCTGAAGGCGCTGCTGGAGGACGAGCAGGGCATGGCATCCGGCCTCATCAAGGCGGCGGGCGGCGATCCGCTGGCGGCGACGCGCGCCACCGATGCGGCGCTCGCCAAGATCCCGTCCGTCTCGGGCGGGGGCGCACAGCAGACGCCGGGGCTGACCAACGATCTGATCCGCGTGCTGGACCAGGCCGAGCAGGTCGCGACCAAGGCGGGGGACAGCTATGTCACCGTCGAGCGGATGCTGCTGGCGCTGGCGCTCTCGCTCAACACGGCGGCGGGCAAGGCGTTGCAGGCGGCGAATCTGAAGCCCGAGGCGCTGAACGCCGCGATCAACGAACTGCGCGGCGGGCGCACCGCCGACACCGCCTCGGCCGAGGATCGCTATGACGCGCTGAAGAAGTTCGCGCGCGATCTCACGCAGGCGGCGCGCGACGGTAAGCTGGATCCGGTGATCGGCCGCGACGAGGAGATCCGCCGCACGATCCAGATCCTCGCCCGGCGGACGAAGAACAATCCCGTGCTGATCGGCGAGCCCGGCACCGGCAAGACCGCGATCGCCGAGGGCCTCGCGCTGCGCATCGCCCATGGCGACGTGCCGGACGGGCTGAAGGACCGCCGGCTGATGGCGCTCGACATGGGCAGCCTGATCGCCGGCGCCAAATATCGCGGCGAATTCGAGGAGCGGCTGAAGGGCGTGCTCGACGAGGTGAAGCAGGCCGAGGGGCATGTGGTGCTCTTCATCGACGAGATGCACACGCTGGTCGGCGCGGGCAAATCCGAAGGCGCGATGGATGCGGGCAATCTGCTGAAGCCGGCGTTGGCGCGCGGCGAACTGCACTGCATCGGCGCGACCACGCTCGACGAATATCGCAAATATGTCGAGAAGGACCCGGCGCTCCAGCGGCGTTTCCAGCCCGTCTTCGTGGGCGAGCCGACGGTGGAGGATACGATCTCCATCCTGCGCGGGCTCAAGGACAAATATGAGCTGCACCACGGCGTGCGGATCACCGACGGCGCGCTGGTGGCGGCGGCGACGCTCTCCAACCGCTACATCACCGACCGCTTCCTGCCGGACAAGGCGATCGACCTGATGGACGAGGCCGCCTCGCGCCTGCGCATGGAGGTGGAGAGCAAGCCCGAGGAGATCGAGGCGCTCGACCGGCGCATCGTGCGGATGAAGATCGAGCGCGAGGCTTTGTCGAAGGAAAGCGATCAGGCGTCGAAGGATCGTCTGGCGGCGCTGGAATATGATCTGGCGGCGCTGGAGGAGGAAAGCGCGGCGCTCACGCGGCGCTGGCAGGCCGAGAAGGACAAGCTCAACGCCGAGACGAAGGTGAAGGAGCAACTGGAGCAGGCGCGCCAGCAGCTGGACCAGGCGCAGCGCGGCGGCGATTTCACCCGCGCGGGCGAACTGAGCTACGGCATCATCCCGGCGCTGGAGAAGCAGCTGGCCGAGGCCCAGACCACCACCGCCACGGCGATGGTGCGCGAGGAAGTGACGAGCGAGGATATCGCCTCGGTCGTCGCGCGCTGGACGGGCGTGCCGGTCGAGCGGATGCTGGAAGGCGAGCGCGACAAGTTGCTGCGCATGGAAGAGGCGATCGGCAAGCGCGTGATCGGGCAGAGCGACGCGGTGGCGGCGGTGAGCCGCGCCGTGCGGCGGGCCCGCGCGGGCCTGCAGGATCCGAACCGGCCGCTCGGCTCCTTCCTGTTCCTCGGGCCCACCGGCGTGGGCAAGACCGAACTGACCAAGGCGCTGGCCGGCTTCCTGTTCGACGACGATGCCGCGATGGTGCGCATCGACATGAGCGAGTTCATGGAGAAGCACAGCGTGGCGCGGCTGATCGGCGCGCCTCCGGGCTATGTCGGCTATGAGGAAGGCGGCGTCCTGACCGAGGCAGTCCGGCGCCGGCCCTATCAGGTCGTGCTGTTCGACGAGGTGGAGAAGGCGCACGGCGACGTGTTCAACATCCTGCTGCAGGTGCTGGACGACGGCCGGCTGACGGACGGGCAGGGGCGCACGGTGGATTTCACCAACACGCTGATCATCCTGACCTCGAACCTCGGCAGCCAGTTCCTCGCCAACCTGCCGGACGAGGTTTCGACCGAGACGGTGGAGCCGCAGGTGATGGAGGTGGTGCGCGCGCACTTCCGGCCGGAATTCCTGAACCGGCTGGACGAGATCATCCTGTTCCACCGGCTGGGCCAGAGCCACATGGGGCCGATCGTCGACATCCAGGTTGGCCGCGTCCAGAAACTGCTCAAGGATCGCAAGATCGCGCTGAGCCTGACGGACGGTGCGCGCGAATGGCTGGGCCGGGTGGGCTACGATCCGGTCTATGGCGCGCGGCCGCTGAAGCGCGCGGTGCAGAAATATCTGCAGGACCCGCTCGCCGAGGCGCTGCTGAAGGGCGACGTGCCCGACGGATCGATGGTCACCGTCGAGGGAGCGGACGGCCGGCTGGACCTGAAGGTCGCGTAAAGCGGACGGCGGCCATCATCGGCGCGATTGCTGCCGCTGATGGCCGTCAGTTTTTTCTGGCGCCGTTCGTCCTGAGCCTGTCGAAGGACGTGTTGCAGGCGGTGTGCCTGTAGCCCGTGCTTCGACTTCGCTCAGCACGAACGGAGGGATGGGGCGGCATCAGCCTCAGCGCATATTCAAGCCTCAGCGCACGCGCAGGCCGCGATAGGAGCGGCCGCCCATCGACAGGAAGTAGCTGCCGAGCGAGGCTTCGCGGATGCGGATCTTGTCGCCGGGCCTGGGCGGCCACTTCATCGGATCGGTGGTGCGCCAGACGGCACCGGATTCGTCCGCCAGCGTGATTTCGGCCCGGCCATTGTCGACGGCGCGCGCCGAGGCGACGGTGGTGTTGATCTCGCTGAACTCGTCGGCCTTGTCGGCTTTCGCGCCGTCGCCGTTGAACAGATCGAGCTTCGGCAAGGTGAAGCCGAACAGCGAGCGCTTGGCCTGCCGCATGTCGGCCTTGTCGACGATCGTGACTTCCTTGGACTTCACCGCCTGTTCGAAGGAATCGAACGTCTTTTCGAAACAGGCGAGGCGGGCGGCGGCATCGGGCGTCGAACGGCACGTGCCGAAATCGCGCAACACCCGATCCGCCGACTTCGGCTCCGCCGCCGAAGCGGAAACCGCGCAAAACAGCGCCGCGCCGAGCGCGATCGTGAACCCCGTCCTCATCAGATGCCTCTCTCGCAGCAGGTGCCGCAGGGCTAGGCCGCCGCGCGCATGTCTGCAAGATCGCCGAGTGTGGCAGCCATGTAACATGTGGCAGTAATATTGCGGTCGCGAACATGTGGTCATGGCCGTCGCAAAGTTTTCATATTAGCCATTGTCCCATGTGACGGCCTTTGAGGTCGTGCACTGCCATGTCGAATTGGAGCGGCCAAAGCCGAACCGGTGGCTGCTAAAGGGGACCAATATGACCATTCGCTACCGTAACAACCTGCTGGCATCGACCCTGTTGGTCGGCGCAGCCGCTATCGCCAATCCGGCGTTCGCGCAGACGGCCTCGACCGACACGTCGGCCGAAACCTCGTCGAGCGACATCGTCGTCACCGGCACCCTCGTTCGTAACCCGAACCTGGTGTCGTCCGTTCCGGTCACAGTGATCGGCTCCGAGGAAATCGCGCTCCGCCAGCGCAACACCGCTGAAGAACTGGTCCGCGATCTGCCGGGCGTGACGCCGTCGATCGGCTCCGCCGTGAACAACGGCAATGGCGGCGCGGCCTATGCCGACCTTCGCGGCCTGGGCAACTTCCGCAACGTCGTCCTGATCGACGGCAACCGCATCGTTCCGTCGAGCGCGACCGGCCGTACCGATCTCAACAACATCCCGCTCGCGCTGATCGAGCGCGCGGACGTGCTGACCGGCGGCGCCGCCACGACCTACGGCGCGGACGCCGTGTCGGGCGTGCTGAACTTCATCACCCGCCAGGATTTCTCGGGCTTCGAGGCGAACGTCTCCAACCAGATCACGCAGCGCGGCGACGGCAACGTCTTCCGCGGCGATCTGACGGTCGGCGCGAACTTCGACGACGGCAAGGGCAATGCGGTCCTCTCGATCGGCTACCAGAAGGCGAAGCCGGTCTATCAGGGCGCGCGCACCTTCTCGCAGAACCAGTACACCTCGACCTCGGGCTTCGCCGGCGGTTCGGGCACGACGACCCCGTCGCGCTTCACCACGGGCGGCTCCGCTTATTCGGTGATCGACCAGAACACCGGTGCGGTTCGCGCCTATCGTTCGCGCGGCACGGCCGCGGCGCCGTCCGACGCGTTCAACTTCGCGCCCTACAACATCTTCCAGACGCCGTTTAAGCGCTTCAACATCTACGGTGCCGGCCACTATGACGTGGCGGACGGCATCCAGGTCTACACGCGCGGCACGTTCTCGAAGAACACCGTCAACACGATCATCGCGCCGTCGGGCGTCTTCGGTTCGCAGTTGACGATCCCCTACAGCAACCCGTATCTGACGCCGGCCCTCCGCGCCGCGATGTGCGCCGGCAACGGCCTCACCACCGCGCAGTGCAACGCGGCGTCTCTGGCGACGAGCCCGACGGATCCGAACTTCCGCACCTTCAACACGACTGTCGGCCGTCGTACGACGGAAGTCGGCCCGCGCGTCTCCGAATATGTGACGACGATGTTCGACTATCGCGCCGGTGCGAAGTTCGACATCACCAACAGCATCAACCTCGACATCAACGGTTCGTACGGCGAGTCCGAGAACCGCCAGACCCAGTCGGGCTATGTGCTGCTGTCGCGCGTCCGCTCGGCCGTGTACGCCACCAACACCACGAGCTGCCTTGGCAACGCCCCGAACGGCGCCCCTCTGACGGCGGGCACGGGCTGCGTTCCGCTCAACCTGTTCGGCCCGACGGGTTCGATCGCCGCCAACCAGATCCCGTATCTGACCGGCAACTCGTTCTCGCAGCAGAAGGCTTCGCTGGCCCAGGCCCGCGCGCTTCTGACCGGCGACTTCGGCGTCACCAGCCCATGGGCTTCGGACCCGATCAGCTTCGCGGCGGGCACCGAGTATCGCAAGTACACCGCTTCGCAGTCGGCGGACTCGCTGTCGCAGACGGCGGGCGAACTGGGCGGCGCCGGCGGCGCGATCACCAACTTCAACGGCGGATATGACGTCGTCGAAGGGTATAGCGAAGTCATCGCTCCGCTCGTCTCCGACAAGCCGGGCTTCGAGAGCCTGACCGTCGAAGGCGGCCTGCGTTACTCCAAGTACAGCGTCGACGCTCCGGGCAAGCCGAGCTTCAAGACGACCACCTACAAGGGCGGTCTGACCTGGGAACCGATCAGCGGCATCAAGTTCCGTGGTGAATATCAGCGCGCGGTTCGTGCGCCGAACATCACCGAGCTGTTCGCGCCGTCGGTCGTCGGCCTGACCAACCTCAGCTACGATCCGTGCGCCGGCGCCGCGCCGACCACGAATGCGAACCTGCGGGCGGTCTGTCTCGCGCAGGGTGCTCCTGCCAATTCGATCGGCCGCATCCTGGTCCCGACCGGCGCTCAGGCGGCCGCGACGACCTCCGGCAACCTGGGTCTCCGTCCCGAGAAGTCGGACTCCTACACGCTGGGTATCGTGCTGCAGCCGAAGGGTCTGATCCCCGGCCTGTCGATCACGGTCGATTACTACCACATCAAGATCAAGGACGCGATTTCGCAGCCGACCCCGGATGACGCGATCAACCTGTGCTTCGGTAACCGTACCGGTGCGGGCATCTCGGCAGCCGCGGCTTCGAACCCGCTCTGCACCGCGATCCGGCGCAACCCGGTCACCGGCGGTCTCGATGGCGATCCGGCGACCACGGGCGGCCTGAACTTCGTCGCGTCCAACGCGGGCCAGGTTCTGACCGACGGTATCGACTTCGGCTTCAACTATCGTCGTGATCTCGGCTTCGCGAAGCTCGATCTCGGCATGCAGGGCAACTACACCCGTCGGGCGGAGTTCCAGGCGACGCCGGTTTCGATCGTTCGCGACTGCGTCGGCGTCTACAGCACGAGCTGCGGTTCGCCCGCGTCGGCCGGTCCGAGCTCGTCGGCCGGTTCGCTGCAGCCGAAGTTCACCTTCCAGCAGCGCACGACCCTCAGCCGCGGCGCGCTCGACGTGTCGCTCCTGTGGCGCCACATCAGCCCGATGAATGCCGAGGATGGCACCACCACCTTCAACGGCACGATCGCGGGCAATGCGGCTTCGAACGGCGCACTGGCCGGCCGGACCTACAATTTCGGTCACATCAAGGCGTACGACTATTTCGACCTGGCGTTCCGCGTCGGTGTCACGGACAATCTGGACGTGACGCTGACCGTGACCAACCTGCTCGACAAGGCTCCGCCGATCGTCGGCAACACGATCGGTTCGACCTCGTTCAACAGCGGCAACACCTATCCGTCGACCTACGACGCGCTGGGCCGTCGCTTCCTGATGGGCGCCAAGCTCAAGTTCTGAGCCGGGTTCCTTCGGGAAACTATCGAGGGGGTGGGCTTCGGCCCGCCCCCTTTTGTTTTGGGCGAACGAGATGGCGGGAAAGTCCGGGATATCCGGGTGAAGCGCCTGTCGATCGGGTGCAGCCTCTCAGATCCTCTCCCGCTTTCGCGGGAGAGGAGGGCGCCGTCGCCGCAGGCGATGGGAGGTGAAGGTCTTCTGGATCGACGATGCCCGGCCGAGAAGAAGACCCTCACCCAACCCTCTCCCGTGAAAACGGGAGAGGGCTATCCGGTGGCGTCCGCGACGTAGACGGTCAGCGAGCTCTCGGAGCCGCGCTCAGCCCTCGAAGCCGAAGCGCTTCACCCATGGCTCCAGGATCGGCAGAGCGGGGGCGAGCTGCGCCTCGTAGCGGCGCCACTGGCCGCGA
The DNA here is from genome assembly GCF_013113735.1 of Sphingomonas sp. AP4-R1. Classification (NCBI taxonomy): domain Bacteria; kingdom Pseudomonadati; phylum Pseudomonadota; class Alphaproteobacteria; order Sphingomonadales; family Sphingomonadaceae; genus Sphingomonas; species Sphingomonas sp. AP4-R1. The sequence goes on along the minus strand of NZ_CP053346.1, from coordinate 4,264,599 downwards.
CCGTCGAACAGGCCGCGACGGACCTGCGTGGCGCTCGCGGTGCGCACGCCGCGCGATTGCGCGGTGCGATCGAAGGTCATGAAATCGTCGGTCCACTTTATGCCGACGAAGGCCGCCAGCGCGCGCACCGTCGGCTCGAAATCGGACACCAGCCGGTCATAACGCAGATCGTGGAAGGCGAGGGGGAAACGCTCCCGGCACAATTCCACCAGCCCGGTCAGCGCATCATAATGGCGGGCCGTCTCGGCCAGATCGCTGAACGAATAGGTGGCGGTGCTGGGCGTGAAATTGATGCGGAAGCAACTCAGCGCGATGTCGCGCGGATCGCGGCGCATCACGACGATGCGGGCGTCCGGAAACAGGCGCGCGATCATCGGCAGCTTGAAGCCGTTGAACGGATTCATGTCGACGAAGGTCTTGCCGGTGACGTCGCCGGCCATGTCCGTGACGCGCCGCCAATAGCCCGCGCGCAGCCGATCGACGAAGGCGGGACCGAGCGTGTCGAGATCGGGCATAGATCCGTCATTGGCGAGGACGATCTCATCCGTATCGACCAGCGTCGGCCGTTCCTCGAGCGCCGCCACGCCGGGCGCGCTGGCGAGGACATTTTCCACCAGGGTCGTGCCCGAGCGGGGATAGCCGAGCAGGAACACATGCGCGGCGGCCGCCTGCGGCAGATCCGTGTCCGGATAACGGCGCGGCGGCGCGGTGGTCGCGGCGACCTGGGCTGCGATGCGATCGATGAAGGCGCGGTGCGAGGGGCGGCCGTCGACGGGGCCGAGCCGGGCGCGATAACGATCGGCGAAGTTGCGCTGCGCCGCTTCCCACGCGGCGAAGGCCTCGGCGGTGCGATCCTGCTTGTCGAGCGCGTCGCCCAGCAGGGTGAGCGCGCGCGTGCGATCGTCGCCGTCGAGCGGATGATCGAGCAGCGCGCGCAGGCGCCGTTCGGCGGCCGCGCCGTCGCGGGCCTCGATCGCCATCGTCGCGATCGCGAAGGTGGCGGCGGGCTCGAGCGGATGGGTGGCGAAGGCGCGGCGGGCATAAGCCTGTGCCGCATCCGTCTCGCCGCGCTTGGCGGCGCGATCGGCGAGCTTGCCGAGCGCGGGGGCCATGCCGGGATCGAGCGCGGCGGCACGGCCATAGCTTTCGGCGGCGGCCTCCTCGTCGCGCAGCGCATCGAGGATGTAGCCGCGCTCCAGCCAGGCGGCGGCATAGCCGGGGGCTTTGGCCACCACGTCATCGATCACCTCGATCGCCTCGTTCGGCCGGTCATCCTTGCGGAGGACCGCCGCGATGCCACCCAGGATCGTGATGTCGCCGGGCGAGATGACGAGTGCGCGCTGCAACAGCCGATAGGCTTCGGGGAAGTTGCCGATCTCCTCGTTCCGCCACGCGGCGAGGTTCAGGAACATCGGATCCATCTGTCCCGCCGCCAGCGCGGCTTCGGCCAGGGAGGCCGCGCCCGCAATATCGCCGGCGGCTAGCGCCTGCTCGACCCGCCCGCGCGAAACGGCGCTCTGCTTCGCCTTGGCGGCGCGGGACGATTTATTGATCCGATTCGACATGATTTAAAAAGCGGGCCTCTTCTGCGGCAAATTCGCTTGAGCTAGGTGAGCGGCGACTGTTGGGGACAAAGACGATGAACGCTTCCTTCCTTCTGCTTTTGGCGCTTGCCGCGGGTGATCTGCAAGGCCTGCCGGCCACCGACAAGCCGGAAAAGGCGGGGGATGCCGGCGACCGGATGATCTGCAAGAAGTTCATCGAGACGGGCTCGCTCGTGAAGGGCAAGCGCGTGTGCATGACCAAGGCGGGATGGGAGCGCCAGCGGCTGACCGTTCAGGGGAATGTGGCGCGTGGCCTGGGCCAGTCCGTCGCCTGCGCCAGCATGGCGTCCGGGATCACCTGCAACTGATCCTCGCCGCCGGATATGGGCGACAAGAAGGTGGCGCCCGCGCCGCCGATCTTGCGACGAACGGTGTCATCCACTGAGAAGCCGGGTTTCTGGAAGGTTTCCAGCTGATATAGTGCGGCCATTCAAGACGATGGGAAAGTCACGATGATCGCTTCACTTCTGCTGGTTCTGGCTCTTGCTGCCGGCGAACCGCAAACCGCGCCGGCCCGTGACAAGATGGAAAAGTCCGCCGACACGCGGGACACGATGATCTGCAAGAAGTTCCTGGAGACGGGTTCGCTCGTGAAGGGCAAGCGCGTCTGCAAGACGAAGGCGGAATGGGATCATGACCGCGACAATATGCGCGCCGGTTATAACAATGCGGCATCTTGCCAGGCCACGTCGAGCTGCTTCTGAACGGACAGGGAGCGCGCCTTGCCTCGATAAGGCGCGCTTTACTCGCGCAGGGGGTGCGGCGGAAAGTCGTCCCCTGTGAAAAGCCGGCTTTCCGGAAGACGGGAAGATGATAGAATGGCCCCGCTCAAGACGAGCGGGAGGTCACGATGGTCGTTTCACTTCTGTTGGCTCTGGCTCTTGCCGCGGGTGACATGTCGGCCGCGCCGGGCGGCGACAAATCGGAAAAGTCCGCCGATGCGCGCGACACGATGATCTGCAAGAAATTCCTGGAGACGGGCTCGCTCGTGAAGGGCAAGCGCGTCTGCAAGACGAAGGCGGAATGGGATCACGAGCGCGACAATATGCGCGCCGGCTATAACACGGCGGCGGCCTGCCAGGTCGCCGAGGGCGGAAGCTGCGGATTCTGACGGGAAGGGATGCGCGCCGATCACGCGGCGCGCATCCCGTCAGGCGGGCTGAACTCCGGACAAGCCGATATTCCGCCGCGCCTCAGGCGCCGTTGCCCGCTCCCGAATAGACGCCGATCGTGCCGAACAGCGTCGTCAGCGCGGTGCGCTCGGCCTCGGTGAGTTCGGGGCGCCAGATCTCGAAGATCAGCACGATGCGCGTCTCGTCGCTGTCGTTCCAGGCCTCGTGCCGGACCGAATCGTCGAAGATCATCATCTTCCCGGCCTCGACGGCGCGGGTGTGATTGCCCACGCGCAGGCGGCAGCCCTCGGGCACGATCAGCGGCAGATGGCAGATGAGCCGCGTGTTGATCATGCCGTTGTGCGGCGGGATGTGCGTGTGCGGGCGCAGCACCGAGAACATCGCCATGGGCGAGCGTCCCGTGATGCGCGGCATCGGCAGATCGGCCAGCGCGGCGAACGTCTTCGGGCAGCGCGCGACATTCTCCTCGATCGGCGCGCCTTCGCGGAACAGGTGGAACGCGCTCCAGCGCGTGTCGCCGAGCAGGGGGTGCGCCTTGGCGGGGCGGCCGGGCTCGGGCACGACATAGGGCTCGCGTAACGGATCGCTGGCGACGAGCGCCTCCAGCTCCGCGACGATCTCCGGCGTCTTCGCCTCCAGGGCGGCGACCCAATCGAATTCCTCGCGATCGAAGAAGGCGCGCTGGGGAAGCCCGGGATAATAGAAGTTGGTCGGCTGCTGGAGCTGCACCTCGGCCCTGCCGGTGAGCAGATCGAGCGCCTCGGCGAAGCGCGGATGAACCGCCCCCGATACACCCGCCGCCGCGAGCTGCGCGGTCATGTGATCCGCGAAGGTCCGGCCGACCGCCTCCACCTTGCGCTCGGCTTCGTGGAGGGCATCGATCAGATCCTGCGGCAGCGCGCCCGCGCGCGGCGCCTGCATCAAGGCGGCCTGATACCAGGAAACGGCCGCGCGCGGATCGCCCGCCGTGTGCAGCAGATCGCCGCGCATCAGATTGGCGTAGAGATTGGCGGGCTCGTCCTGCAGCACGCGATCCAGCACACGGTGCGCGGCGGGCGCGTCGCCCAGCATCGTGCAGGCCTGCGCGAGCAGCAGGCGGAGCTGGTGCGTGCCGCGCCCCTCGGACTCGATCCGCTCGAAGATGCGCCGGGCCTGCACGGCATCGCCCGCCGAAAGGGCGGCGAGCCCCATTTCGCCCATGCGCTGAAGATCTTCCTTCATATTCCGTGATCCTAGAAGAGGGGGGCGGGCGCGACCATGGAAATGCCCGCGGCATCGGCGACGGCCTGTGTCCAGGCGATCACCTTGTCGATTTCGTCGGCATGAAGCGCGACGCCGGTTTCTTCCTCGTTCGCGCGCTCGATCGCGCCGAAGGTGGTGCCGAACTTGGAATGGCTGGTGAAAGCGGGGCCGGAGACGATGGCCGCCAGCTCCGAATCGGAAAAGGGGATGCCGAAATGCGTGGCCAGCGCGGCCATGGCGCGCGCCGGATCGGCCATCAACGTCGCGCTGTCGAGCGTGCGGACGCGGCCGGGGCCGAAGGCCTGCACGGTGCGCGCGAACAAGGCGTGCTGCGCGAGCCAGCCGATCGCCGCGACCTGCAGGTCCGTCTGGCCGAGATGATCGCGCGGCGAGAAGCCAAGATCGACCAGCCTGTCGTCCAGCAGCCCGAGCAGGAGGGTCCGCACCCACAGGCGCCCGTCCAGCCCCTTGCGCGCGATCGAACCGAGATAGGTGCGCAGCGGCGCGTGGAGCAGCAGCGCCTGCGCCTGGGGACGGAGCGTGAGGATGGGCGCGATCAGCGCGTTGATCGCGTTGGAGGGCTTCACGACGATGCTCTCGCCCTGCGCGAAGGGGCGGGCGAGCAGGCGCAGCGCGTCATCCAGCACCTCGGCCATGTCCGGCCCTTCGCCGCCGCGCCGACGCCAGCCGATCAGATCGTTGAGGATGACCGGCTCCTTCAGCCCCATCGAGCGGCCGCGCAGATCGAAGGCGTTGGCGACGACCGTCGAGCAGCAGAAGGCGGAGTGGAACACGAAGTGGATCGGTGCGGGGGCGGGCAGCGCGCCCGCCGCATCCCGGCGGCGCACGATCAACGGCTGCAGGCCCGCCGGCAGATATTCGTCCGTCAGAAAGGTCGCCTTGCGCTGCTGGGCGCGCGGCACCGGCAGCAGGTGAACCGCATCGTGGCCCGGATCATAGCGATGCGCGATCCATTCCGGATCGCGCGCGGCCACTTCGATGGATGGGATGGGGGCCGACGATCCTGCCTGCGACATGGCCCTCATGTCGCCGCGCGATGAGCATTTGTCTATGGGCCGGCTTTCTGTAACATCACTGTCAATGGACGCAGGGGGTGTTCAACAGTTGCTCGCTCTAGCGAGGCAGGCGCAGCGGGATGGCCAGCGCGGTGAGGCCGTGCGTCTGTTTCGCGAAGTGATTTCCCGGGGCGGGGATCATCCGGTCGCGCTCAATGCGCTGGGCGTCCATGCGCTCTCCGAAGGACGGCATGGCGATGCGGCCGGGCTGTTTTCGCGTGCGGTGGTGCTCGATCCGCGCGCGCCGGACCTGTGGCTGAATCTCGCGCGGGCGGCACGTGCCCAGGGGCTGAACGACCGGGAACGCAAGGCGCTGGCGGCGGCGCTGGAGATCGACCAGCGCCATTTCATGGCTCGCGTGCGCATGGCCGAACTGCTGGAGCGGATCGGCGACGAGGCTGGCGCGGTGACGCACTGGTCGGGCGTGCTGGCGATGGCGGACGAGATCGAGGAGCGGACGCCCGCGCTGGAGGCGATGCTGGATCATGCGAGCGCCGCCGTGGCGCGCCATCATGACGATTTCGCGGCGGCGATCGACGGTGGGCTGGCGGGCCTGCTGGAGCCGCTGGGATCCAGCGAAACGCGGCGTTTCAAGGCCGCGGTCGATCATGCGCTGGGGCGCCGGCCGATCTTCGCGAACGAATGTGCGGGGCTGCATTTTCCGTTCCTGCCCGCAGACGAGTTTTTCGATCGCGCGCATTTCCCGTGGATGGAGCAGATCGAGGCGAAGACGGACGAGATCCGGGCCGAACTGGACATGCTGCTGGCGGACGACGGCGCTGGCTTCGCGCCCTATATCGCGATGGAGCCGGGCACGCCGGCCAACAAATGGACTCCCCTCGACCACAAGATGGATTGGGGGGCGCTGCATCTGTGGAAGGACGGCAAGCGCAACGACGCCGCCTGCGCGCGGGCGCCGAAGACCGCCGCCGCCGTGGAGGCGCTGCCGCTCTCCGATCTGCCGGGGCGGACGCCGACCGTCTTCTTCTCGCTGCTGAAGCCCGGCGCGCATCTGCCCGCGCATACCGGCGTGAGCAACGTGCGGACGATTATCCATCTGCCGCTGATCGTGCCGCCGGATTGCGGCTTCCGCGTCGGCGGGGAAACGCGCGAATGGGTGGAGGGCGAGGCCTGGGCCTTCGACGACACGATCGAGCATGAGGCGTGGAACCGATCGGACCGGCTGCGCGCGATCCTGATCTTCGACGTGTGGAACCCGTATATCCGCGAAACCGAGCGCGCGCTGCTGCGACGCTTCTACGATGTCGCGCTCGCGGCGGGGCAAAGCGGGAACAAGGCCCTCGACCTTTCGGAGTGAAGGGCTGATTTTTGCCGGTGGGCGGGCGCTGAGCGCTCGCAATGACGATTCGGAAAAGCTGATAGCGCCGCGCGGGCGGGCCGATCCGTCGAGGCGCCGACGGTTACAAGAGTGCCCGACCTTCCAGTTTCGCGATCACATCGGCCGCGTCTCCACCATTGCGGGCGATCCAGTCGTGCGCGGCGATCAGCTCCGTCCCGATCGAACGCGCCAGTTCAGCCTTGCGGGCGAGGCGCGCGTCATTGTCGAACGCGACGGTGGGGTTCTTCGAATAGGTGGAGAAAAGCGGTCCCCGCGTGATCGCGGCCGCGTCATCGGCCATCATCGGGACGCCGAGGCAGGTCGCGGCCGCCGCCAACAGGGGGGTGGGGTCCGCGAAGAACAGTTCGGCATCCAGCGACCGCGCATTCGGCATGAGATCCAGCGTGCTGGCGAAGGCGCGCAACTGGGCGAGCCACAGCAAGGCCGCGCGTTCGGGATCGGACAGCGTCGACGTATCGCCCAGATGCGCTACGAGCTGGCCGGTCACGTTGCGGAGCCAGGCGCGGTGATTGTCGCTGCGCAGGATCGCGGCCAGATAATCGTCGAGGCCGAGATAGAGCAGGATCGCGGGCGCCTGCGGGTCTTGCGCGGCCAGTTCGGGCAGCAGGAAATTGACGGGCACATTCGCCTTCACGATCGTCGGCAGGGCCGGATCGTAGCGCTTCGAAATGGTCGACGTGGCGAGCGCGATCAGCCGCTCGTGGCGCGAGACGGCCGCCTGCCGCAGCGCCAGCGGCTCGCGCAGGACGAGGTTCGCCTCCGGCCGATCCAGCGCGCGCGCCAGCAGGGTCGATCCGCAATGCGCGATGTGGAAGATCCAGCCGGTGCGCTTCGGCGCGGGCGGCGCGGCGGGCAGCGCGCCGATCGGCAGCCGCATCTCGCCTTCGCCGGCCGGGGCGATGCGCCCGTCGAGGAAGATGGAGCGATGATAGGCCGCCCGGTCCATCGGCACGAAGATGGCCGCATCGCCATCGAAACTGTGGAGATAATGGTCGGGCGAGGCGAAAAGGTCGTCGATCGTCAGCGCCATGCCGCAGGCTATAGCTAGCGGGCGCGTCTGCCGCTATCCCCGTTTCGCCATGCCCACCATCTCTCTGCCCCGCCCGGGGCGGCCCAATGTCCTGATCGATGCGGATCAGGGCGAGGATATATTGAGCCTCGATCCCGCGACGATCGAACGCCTTTACAAGGCGCACGGCGCGATCGTCTTCCGCGGTTTCGGCGTGGATGCGGGCGCCTTCCGCCGCTTCGCGTGGCAATTCTGCTCGACCGCCGTGTTCAACGAGAGCCCCGGCCGCCAGCCGATCGAGCCCGACCAGAATATCTATACGGTGGATGGCGGCGTGCGCGAATTCTCGCTCCACCCGGAGCTGTCGCGCGAACCGTGGAAGCCGGACATCGCCTTCTTCTGCTGCCTCTCCGCGCCCAGCCGGGGCGGGGAGACGACGTTGTGCGACGGCGTGGAACTGGTGCAGGCGCTGCCCGATACGGTGCGGGAGGGGCTGGCGTGGCGGCGGCTGCTCTACATCAAGCCGACCTGGCCGGAGCTGCTGGATTACTGGCTCGGCACGCCCGATCCCAGCGATGCGGAACTGGTGTCGCGCGTGGGGCAGGGCTGCCCTTATTCGTTCCACCGCGTGCATGACGAGGTGGTGCGCGTCTTCTCGCGGCCGGCGCTGCATAGGCCGATGTTCGTGGATGCGCCCGCTTTCGGCAATTTCCTGTTGTTCGCGCGCTTCAACAACGGGGTGCCGGATTTCCCGGTGCTGGACGACGGCCATCCCGTGCCCGAGGCGTGGCTGCAGGCGATCAAGGCGACGGGCGATCGGCTGAAGGTGCCGGTCCGGTGGGAGCCGGGCGACGCGGTGATGCTGGACAATACGCGCTTCATGCACGGGCGGAACGCGATCATCGATCCGGGCGAGCGCCTGATCGCGACCTTCTTCGGCTATGTGAAATTCGCGATCCCCGATGCGGACGAACCGGACGATGCGCCCTGGCGCCGGCCGGGCTTCGCGCCACCCTTGCCGCCACAGATTGCGGCGCGGTTGGCGTAGCTTCTCTCCCAGGGATCGTTGCGAAATAGGCCAGAGCCCTCCGTTCGTGCTGAGCGAAGTCGAAGCACGGGCCGCAAAGGGCATCGCTTGGAGCCTGTCCTTCGACTTCGCTCAAGCGACACCGCAGAAACCCAAAAATCGCTCCCAGGCGGTTCCCAGGCGGCGATCGCTTCCCTATCCGCAAGATATGACCGATCCAGTCCCAAATGATCCCGATCGCCCCTATGCGGGTCGCATCGTGGACAACGAGCATCGCTTCGCGGTGCGCGTCTATTATGAGGATACGGATGCGGGCGGCGTCGTCTATCATGCGCGTTACCTCGCTTTCTTCGAGCGCGCGCGTTCGGACATGCTGGCGTTGGTCGGCGCGGATCATATCGCGACGCTGGCGACGGAAGGCAGCGCCTATGTCGTGTCCGAGGCCGAGCTGAAATATCGCAGGCCCGCGCGGCTGGGCGAGGCACTGCTGGTCGTTAGCACGGTGGAACGAATCCGGGGCGCGGGAGTCGTCGTTCATCAAAGGGTCATGCGTGATGACGATGTGGTCGTCGAAGGGCGTGTAACGGTCGTTTTCGTCGGTCCCGACGGGCGGCCGCGCCGCCAACCCGAGGCATGGATCACGGCCTTCAAGGCACTAAGCGGAGGAGCGGAAGCGCGCCGATGAACGAACTGACCGTTTCCGTTACCCAGGCGTCCATCTCGCCGCTGGCTCTGTTCCTCCATGCGGACATCGTCGTGAAAATGGTGATGATCGGTCTGCTGGCGGCCAGCCTGTGGACCTGGACGATCATCTTCGGGCGGGGCCTGGGCCTCGCCGGCATCGCCAAACGCGACGCCCAGTTCGGCGCGGATTTCGACAAGGCCGACGATATGGACCGCTTCCTGCGCGAAAAGGGCGGCGTCGACGTGCCGAGCGCGAAGGTGTTCGGCGCGGGCATCGAGGAATGGCGCCTGTCGACCGCCAACAAGAAGATGGACACCGAGGCGACGCGCGCACGCCTCGCCAGCGCGATGGGCACCGAGGCGGCGACGCAGGTGGACAAGCTTTCCAGCGGGCTGAACGTGCTGGCGACGATCGGCAGCGTCTGCCCGTTCGTGGGCCTGTTCGGCACGGTCTGGGGCATCATGCGATCGTTCAGCGATATCGCCGCCAGCCAGAATACCAGCTTCGGCGCGGTTGCGCCGGGCATCGCGGAGGCGCTGTTCGCGACGGCCTTGGGCCTGTTCGCGGCGATCCCCGCCGTGATCGCCTATAACCGCATGACGCACCGGCTGGACCGGATCGAGGCCGGGCTGCACCGCTTCGCCGATCGCTTCCACCTGACGCTCAGCCGCGAGCTGGACCGGGAGGCCTGAGCGATGGCCATGGGCCCCGTCACCCGCAAGGGCCATGGCCGGCGCCGCGCGCCGATGGCCGAGATCAACGTGACGCCGCTCGTGGACGTCATGCTGGTGCTGCTGATCATCTTCATGGTGACGGCGCCGCTGCTGGTGGCGGGCGTGCCGATCAAGCTGCCCGACAGCCGCGCGGGCGCGCTGGATCAGGACCAGAAGCCGATCCAGGTCTCGATGGACGGCGAGGGCAAGATCTTCGTGGATGACGAACAGGTGGCGCTCTCCGCGCTGCCCGCGCGCCTGCAGGAGAAGGCTACGGCCAAGCCGGGCGGCGAGGCGCCGCAAATCTATCTGCGCGCCGATACGGGCCTGGATTACGGGCGCGTGATGGGCGTGATGGGCGAGCTGAGCCATGCCGGCTTCAACAAGGTCGCGTTGGTGACCACGCAGGGCGAGCAAAAGGGCCAGTGACGGCGTCCGACATCCTTCTCCCCTCCCTGGAAGGGAGGGGCCGGGGGTGGGTTGGCCCGCGTGTGCGCGGAACGCCCGCTTCCCCGATAGCGACCCACCCCCAGCCCCTCCCTTCCAGGGAGGGGGGCGGGACGGCGCATGGAGCGTCCGTTGGATAGGGCCGACCAGAAGGGCATCGGCCTTGCCGTCGCGGGCCATCTCGTCTTGCTGGCGGTGCTGACGATCGGCATTTCGCGGCGCGTGCCGCCGATCCATGCCGTGCCGCAGACGATGGACGTGCAACTGGTGGATGCGGTCGGGCTCCAGTCGGCCGCACCCGCGCCCGCGACCGAGGCGCCGCAGGAGCAGACCGCGCCCGAGGCAGGGCCGCCCGAAGAAGCGCCGCCGCCCGAGCCCGCGCCGCAGCCGACCCCGGTGCCCAAAGCGGCGAAGGAGCCCGTGCCGGCGCCGCCCGCGCCCAAGCCCGAACCGGCACCCAAGAAGGACGCGAAGAAGGCCGAGCCGCCGCCCAAGCCGGCGCAGCGGCTCAGCTCCGATTTCCTCAAGGACATCTCCACGGCGGCGAAAACCGAGGCCAAGGGCGCCACGGCGGGCAAGGGCAGTCGTACGACCGGCAGCAAGCTCGGCCCCGATTTCCTGAAGGGCATCGCCTCGCCCTCGGCCGGCAAGGGCACGACCGCGCGCGCGGCCATCACCGGCCCCGCGATGAACGGGCTTGCCGCTGCCATAAAACGGCAGGTGCAGCCCTGCTACGAGCTGGGCGCTCTGGGCGGTACGCCCGCCATGCAGATCGTCACCGTGCTCCAGCTTCGCTTCAACAAGGACGGATCGGTGCAATCCGCCCAGGTGGTGGAGCAGACGGGCGTGGACGGATCAAATGCGCGCTATAAGCAGCAGATGGCGGAGGTGAGCCGCGCGGCCGTGCTGCGCTGTTCGCCGCTGCGCCTGCCCGCCGAGCTGTATGCCGGCGGCTGGGAGAATATCGAAATGGGCTTCATTCCAAGGCAGATGCAGTGATGATCCTCCGCAATATCCTTCTGGCAGCCGCCATCGCGCTGCCCGCCACCGCGCAGACGCCCGCGCCCGATGCGGCCCCGCCGGCCGCGGGCGGCGCGCCGATCCGCGTGGACATTACCGGCGGCATCTCGCAGCCCATGCCGATCGCCATTCCGGTGATGCCGACACCGGCCTCCACCAACACGCCCGCCGGATCGACCGACGCGCTCGGCGCGCAGCTGGCGCAGGTGATTTCGGGCGATCTGAAGGGCAGCGGCCTGTTCACGCCGCTGGCGCCCGGCCAGCTCCGTCCGGTCGTGTTCCCGCAGGTGACGGCGCCCGATTATGGCGGCTGGCTGACGACGGGCGCGCAGGCGCTGATCCAGGGCTTCGTGCAGGCCAATGGCGACGGCACGCTGACCGTGGGCTGCTACCTCTACGACGTGTTCGCCAAGCAGGAACTGACGCGGCAGGGCTTCGTCGTGAAGCCCAGCGAATGGCGCCGCGCGGCGCACAAGTGCGCGGACATGGTCTATACCCGCCTGACCGGCGAGGGCCCCTATTTCGACAGCCAGGTGATCTACGTCTCCGAGACGGGCCCCAAGGTGCGGCGCGTGAAGCGGCTGGCGATCATGGATCAGGATGGCGCCAACCACCGCTTCATCACCAACGGCCAGTCGCTGGTGCTGACGCCGCGCTTCGCGCCGAACCGCCAGTCGATCGTGTTCATGTCGTTCGAGAATGATCGTCCGCGCGTTTATTCCTACGACGTGGGCTCGGGCCGCAAGCGGCTCGTCGTCGATGGCGGGGCGACGACCTTCGCGCCGCGCTTCTCGCCCGACGGGCGCTGGGTGCTGGTGTCGATGATCGTCAACGGCAATTGTGATATCTACAAGGTGCCCGCCGGCGGCGGCACGCCGATCCGCCTGACGACCTCGCCCGCGATCGACACGGGCGGCAGCTTCTCGCCCGACGGATCGCAGATCGTGTTCGAGAGCGATCGCTCGGGCGGCCAGCAGATCTACGTGATGAATGCGGACGGATCGAACCAGCACCGCATCAGCTTCGGCGGCGGGCGTTACGCCACGCCGGTGTGGAGCCCGCGCGGCGACCTGATCGCCTTCACGCACGTGGCCGGCAAGTTCAACATCGGCACGATGTCGCCGTCGGGGCAGGGCGAAAAGATCCTGTCCAACGGCTGGCAGGATGAAGGCCCGACCTGGGCACCGAATGGCCGCGTCATCCTGTTTTTCCGCACCGGGCAGGGCTCCGGCAAGGCAGATTTGTGGTCGGTGGATCTCACGGGTGTGAACGAACATCCGGTTCCGACGCCGCTGGATGGATCCGATCCGGCCTGGGGACCGTTACTTCCGTGAAACGACGGCGTTAAAGAAGTTTTGTACCCGTAACGATACCGGCTGATATGCCCATGATAAGGAGACGAATTGATGCGTAGTACGACCAAGGGCCTGATGGTCACCGCCGCGCTGCTCGCGCTCGCCGCCTGCTCGAAGACGCCGAAGCCGGCCGATCTTCCGCCGCCGCCGCCCGCCGAGACCGCACCGCCCGCACCGCCGCCGTCCGCGCCGGTCGGCTCGACCGTCGTTCCCGGCTCGCGCGCCGATTTCCTCGCGCAGGCCGGCAGCGACACCGTCCACTTCGCCACCGACAGCTATGATGTCGACGGCGAAGCGCAGGCGATCCTGACCGCGCAGATTGCTTGGCTCAAGAAGTTCCCGAACGTGACCGCCACGATCGAGGGCCATTGCGACGAGCGCGGCACGCGTGAGTATAACTTGGCCCTGGGCGACAAGCGCGCCAATGCCGCCAAGACCTTCCTGGTCAATGCCGGCATCGACGCGAGCCGCCTGACCGTGATCAGCTACGGCAAGGAACGCCCGGTCGACACCGGTTCGGACGAAGCCGCCTGGGCGCAGAATCGCCGCGCCGTGACGGTGGTGCCGCAATAAGATCCGGTGTGCCTCCCCATCGGAAGGTGGGGAGGGACCGCGACTTCGGCGGATCTAGAAAGCGGGGACGGCCGATGGGCTGTCTCCGCTTTTTGTTTCTCCAGTCCGTCACCCCGGACTTGATCCGGGGTCCCGCTGCCTATTCGCAGGGCTGAGCAAGGAAAGAAGCGGGATCCCGGATCAAGTCCGGGATGACGTGATGGTCGATCAGACGTCCATGCCCTGCAGCAGCTTGGGCAATTGGCCGCTTTCGCCACGAGCCTCGGCCATGAACATCTGCTTGATCGGCGGCACGCGCTCGATCACGTCCATGCCGAAGCGGCGGACGGCGCGCGCGGTCTTGCCGGGGACGCCGTAGATCCAGGTCAGCGCATCGGTGGTCGCGGCGACCGTGAACGTGTCGAGCGCGCGCCAGTTCTGATAGCGGGCGAGCAATTGCGCGTCGCCGGGCTCCAGCCCGAGGCGGAGGCCTTCCACCAGCACTTCGGTGAGCGCGGCCACGTCGCGCAGGCCGAGATTGAGGCCCTGGCCAGCGATCGGATGGATGCCGTGCGCCGCATCGCCAACGAGGACGAGGCGCGTGTCCGTGATGCGCGCGGCATGATGGAAGCCAAGCGGATAGCTGGAGCGGCGGCTGGCGGTGCGCAGCGCGCCGAGCATGCCGCCCATGCGCTTCTCGGCCTCGGCCAGGAAGGCGCGGTCGGGCAGGTCGAGCATGGCGGCGGCATCGCGCCGGGGCACCGTCCAGACGATCGCGGAGCGGTGGCCATCGGCATCGTCGTTCATCGGCAGCAGTGCGAACGGGCCGGCCGGATAGAAGATTTCGTGCGCGACGTTGCCGTGGGGCAGTTCGTGGCCGAGCGTGGCGATGATCGCGGAATGATCATAGTGCCAGCGTGCCACCTCGATCCCGGCGGCCTCGCGCGTGGGCGACTGGCGGCCCTCGGCGGCGATCAGCAAAGGAGCGGAGAGCGTGGTGCCGTCGGCGAGCGTGACCGTCACGCCCGCCTCGGTGCGCTCGGTGGCGACGGGGGTGGCGGGGGCGAGCAGGCGGAGGTGACGCGCTTCCTTCGCCTGTTCGTGCAGCGCGAGGCGCACCGCGCGATTTTCGAACATCATGCCGAGCGGGCCTTCCTCCTCGCTCGTGTCGAAGACGAGGGCGCGGGGCGTGAGGCCGTCGGCGGCGCGGATCGTGCGGATCGGGCAGCCCTTGCCGGCAAGGCGATCGGCCAGCCCGATCGCCTCGAACATCTTGTACGAGGCGCTGGCGATGGCCGACGAGCGGCCGTCGAAGCCGGCGGCATGCAAGGTGGCCGGATCGGCGGGATCGACGACGATCGCGGAGATTTCGTGGGCATCGAGAGCGAGGGCCAGCGTGAGGCCGACAAGCCCGCCGCCGAGGATGATGACGTCTGCGCGTTCCATGGGGGCGGTTTAGGCGCTCATGCGGGTGCCGTCATCCTGAACTTGCTTGAGGTGGATCAGGTTCGACCGTGGACACCGATCTGACGTTCACCGTATTCCGGCGAATGCCGGAATCCAGGGACGCTGGGCGGTGGTGTTTGCAGCTCTGGGTTCCTGCTTTCGCAGGAGTATGATCGATACATGTTCGAGCGGAATAGACCCCCACTTATCTCAGGATGACGGCAGGTGGCGAGGCGCCTCACACGTCCGGGGCGGAGACGTCGTCGTTCGCGCCTTCGTCGAGGAATTGCTGGAGCAGCCAGGAGGCGGCGGGGCCGGGGGGCTCGTCGCGGCGCCAGATGCCCGAGAAGCGATAGGTGCCGCCCGTATCGTCGGGCAGAGCGAGGCGGACGAGCGTGCCCGCGAACAGATCGGCCTCCACCATCGGCAGCGGCATGTTGCCCCAGCCGATCCCCTCGCGCAGCAATTGATGCTTGGCGCCCAGATCGGCGAGGCGCCAGGTGCGCGTGCTGGTGACGGCGAAATCGCGCCCCTGGGTAAGCGGCGAGCGATCGGACAGGACGAGCTGGACATGATCGCGCGTGGCGCCGGGCGGGATCGGGTTCATCCGGGCGAGCGGATGATCGGGCGCGGCGAGCGGCACCATCAGCACGGATCCGGCCGCGACGCGCTCGATCTCGGTGCCGGATATGATCGGGCCGCTGATGCCGATCACGGCGCGGCGATCCACCACGTGCGACGTGATCGCGCCCAGCGCGTCGACATGCAGGCGCAGCGACACGGTGGGGAATTGCGCGCTGAACCCCCGCAGCACGCGGCCGAGCCGATCGGACGGCAGCATCACGTCCACCGCCAGATTGACCTCGGCCTCCAGCCCTTCGAGCAGACCCTTCACCTTGGCGCGCAGGCCATCGATGCCCTGTGCGACATTGCGCGCCTCGGCCAGCACGGCGCGGCCGGCCACGGTCAGCGTCGGGCGGCGCGTGCCCTCCCGCTCGAACAGGGGCAGGCCCAGCTGCGCCTCCAGATTGCCGATCCCGTAGCTCACGACCGAGACGGCGCGGTTCATGCGGCGCGCGGCGGCGGCGAAGCTGCCCGTCTCGACGACGGCGAGGAACAGGCGGAGCTGATCGAAGGTGGGCGTGCCGGGATTTGCCATTTCAACTTTCTCGAATGAACTCACCGATATTATGCGGCTTATCGGGCAAGTCCACCTCGCTTATCTCCGGCCCAACGCAAAAGGAGGTCGAGATGATCGCAGCACAGCCCACCCTCAGCCGCTCCGAATGGCAGGCGGTATCGATCGCGTTCAACGATGCGGCCCGATGCGGCTGCGTCGCCACCCGCGAACCGGGCGCGCTGCGAAAGATCTACGCCAGGCTGACGGGCCATCACGGCCCGCGCCCTCTGGCCAACGAACGGCTGGAGGCGATCCGCAGCTTCGTCTGCTCCACGCGCCGCAGCCGCAAGCCGGCCGAGGCGCTGGTGCCGGTGCTGCACGATCAGGGCTTCAGCCCCGCGCAGGTCGACGCGCTCGCTCTCCTCTCGCTCTGAACCCCCAATTCCGGATACCGGAAAGGATCTGACATGATTGAAGTACGGCCTTTCGCATCGCTCGGCGGCGAGAATCATGGCTGGCTGGATGCCAAGCACCATTTCTCCTTCGCCAATTATTATGATCCCAAGCGGACCAACTGGGGCAATCTGCGCGTCTGGAACGACGATACGATCGCGCCCAAGAGCGGCTTTCCGCCGCATCCGCACCGGGACATGGAGATCATCACCTATGTCCGCGAAGGCGCGATCACCCACCAGGACAATCTGGGCAACAAGGGCCGCACCGAGGCGGGCGACGTGCAGGTGATGTCCGCCGGCACCGGCATCGCCCATGCCGAATATAATATGGAGGACGTGACGACCCGGATCTTCCAGATCTGGATCCAGCCGACCCGCACCGGCGAGAAGCCGAGTTGGGGCGCCAAGCCCTTCCCGAAGGGCGATCGGTCCGGCCAGTTCGTGGTGCTGGCCTCCGGCTTCGCGAACGACAATGACGCGCTCAACATCCGCACCGATGCGCGGGTGGTGGCGGCCACGCTGAAGGCGGGCGAGACCGCCGAATATCCGCTGGGTGCGGATCGGCGCGGCTATCTCGTCCCGGCGACGGGTGCGGTCGAGATCGAGGGCCAGCGCGCCAATGCGCGTGACGGCGTCGCGATCACGGGCGTCGAGACGCTGAAGGTGACGGCGATCGAGGATACCGAACTGGTCCTCGTCGACGCGGCCTGAACAACTTGAACCGTTCGTACTGAGCCTGTCGAAGTACGTGCTTCAGGTGGTAACACTTGGAGCACGTCCTTCGACTTCGCTCAGGACGAACGGAATTGGAAACGGAAAGAAGACGCCATGACCCTGCGCGCGCATGACATGCCCGGTGTCGATTCGATCATCCTGCCGCCCGTCCGCGATCTGGGCGATGGCTTTCAGGTACGGCGCGCTCTGCCCTCGGCGCATCGCCGGATGGTAGGCCCGTTCATCTTCTTCGATCAGATGGGGCCGACCGCTTTTGCCGGCGGCGACGGGCTCGATGTGCGGCCGCATCCCCATATCGGCCTCGCCACCGTCACCTATCTGCTGGAGGGCGAGATCCTTCATCGCGACAGCGTGGGATCGGTGCAGGCGATCCGGCCGGGCGAGGTCAACTGGATGACGGCGGGCTCCGGCATCGTCCATTCCGAGCGGAGCGGACCCGAGGTGCGCGCCGCCGGTGGCCCGCTCTACGGGCTGCAGACCTGGGTGGCCCTGCCCAAGGCGCATGAGGAAACCGCGCCGAGCTTCGCCCATTTCAAGGCGCAGGATATTCCCAAGACGGATGGCGACGGCACCGCGCTGACCCTGATCGTGGGGACGAGCGACGGGCTGCGCTCGCCGGTGCCGAGCTTCTCCGACATCGTCTATGCCGATATCGTGCTGGTGGACGGCGCCCGCTATCGCCTGTCGGCCGAGCATGAGGAGCGCGCCATCTATGTCGTCTCCGGCGCGGTGACGGTGGAGGGCCAGACCGGCGGCTTCACCGAACATGAGCTGATCGTGTTCAAGCCGGGTGCGGAGATGGTGCTGAAGGCGGACGGCCCGACACGGCTGATGCTGGTCGGCGGAGAGCCGCTGGCGGAGCCGCGCCAGATCTTCTGGAATTTCGTATCGAGTTCGGCCGACCGGATCGAGCAGGCCAAGGAGGATTGGCGCGAAGGCCGCTTCGCCAGGGTGCCCGGCGAAACCGAGTTCATCCCGCTGCCGGCCGATATCAAGCCGGCGCCCGTGCGCTATCCCTGAGCTACTGCTGAGTTAGAATGCTGCCGTGCTCCTGCGTTCGCAGGAGCACGATGCATTCAAATATCCGAAAAGATCAGGCCGCGCTGGCGGCGCGCTCTTCGGCGATCAGGGCGCGGGCGAAGGGGATGCATTGGCCGCACTGCGGCCGGCGGCCGAACGCCGCATAGGCGGCCAAAGGATTCTGGCAGCCGGAACGCGCCGCTTCGCGGACATCACGTTCCTTCAGAGCATTGCACACGCAAACGACCATCGGCGACTCCATCGTCGCCACCTGATCTAAAGCTAGTGAGAACCACTCGCAACAGTTTTTGCGAGTCGATCGCATTCGGTTCATCGCAAGCGCACCCTTCGCGGAAAGGCGTGGGCGCGCGCGGCCGGATGCGGGCAGGCGGCGCTGGGAGGCAACGGGGCCTCCCGCGGCGCTTACTTGATCTTGGCTTCCTTGAACTCGACATGCTTGCGCACGACGGGATCATACTTCCGGAAGTTCATCTTCTCGGTCTGGTTGCGCGGATTCTTCTTGGTCACGTAATAGAAGCCCGTGTCGGCGGTGCTGACGAGCTTGATCTTGACCGTAGTCGGCTTGGCCATGGGGCTATCCCGAATCTTCTGCTGGGGCGCCTTGCGACGCCGGAAAAACAAAAAGCGGCCGGAGCCGCTCGCTGGAGGTGCCCTGTGACGCCGGGCAGGGCAAATGTCAAGGGATCGGTGAAATCGATCCGTCTTAATCCTCCGGTAACCCTGTTTTCTCCATAAGTATCGGTAGGGGGGCTTATCATGGCGATGATGATCGATCAGCAATCGGGTTTCCGGACCGCGCTCGGCCAGTTTGCCGCGGAGCTTCCCCGGCTGAAAGGGGCGGATCGGATGCTCCTCGTCAATCAGCTGCGGCGTCTGGCGCTGGCCAGCGAACTGCATTCGGCGGCCGAGGTGGTCGGCGGGATGGCCGATGCGATCGCGCGTGAGGAAGGATCCGCGCTGCTCGGCCCCTGGCTGGCCGCGATCGACCAGGCGGCATCCTGCACGTCGGAGACGCATGACGTGGCACCGCTTCTCCTCGCGACCGTGGGCGTGCGCTACGCGCATTGATCGCGATCAAATTCCGCCGCTTCGAGGTCTGCGATTTTCTCAATCAGCTTGAACGATATTGTTCGGCTCCCGTAATGGAGCCGTTCCGCCGCTTTTCCGTTAGAAGGGTCGGAACCAGCGAATGAGGAGATTCCCGATGGCGGATACGCCTTCCAAACTTGCCACGCCCACCGATCTTTCCAGCAACAAGCTGCACGGGGTCGCCGAGGCGCTCAACGCGTCGCTGGCCGATGCCTATGCCCTGTATCTGAAGACCAAGAATTTCCACTGGCACATTTCCGGCCCGCACTTCCGCGATTATCACCTGATGCTCGACGATCAGGCGACGCAGATCCTGGGCGTGACCGACGCCATTGCGGAGCGCGTCCGCAAGACCGGCGGCACCACCTTGCGCTCGATCGGCGACATTGCCCGCCGCCAGACGATCAAGGACAATGATGCCGATTTCGTCAGCGCCGATGCGATGCTGGCGGAGCTGCGCGACGACAATCTGAAGCTCGTCGAGGCGTTCCGCGTCGTGAAGGAACAGGCCGAGGAGGCCAAGGACAATGCCACCAGCGGCATCGTCGACGAATGGACCGACCAGGCCGAGGAGCGCTCCTGGTTCCTGTTCGAGGCCAGCCGCAAGGCGTGATGGTCGAGGCGGCCGGTACGGATCGAGGTCCTGCCGCGCCGCCCGCACCGCGTTCGTGCTGAGCGTGTCGAAGCACCGTTCTTCTCGCCAACGGTAAAAAGAACGGCACTTCGACAGGCTCAGTGCAAATGGTGGACGTTGATTTCGGCCGGCGTTGGCGGGGACGAACGGGAACGCAGCCTTTTACCGGTCGTTATATCAGCGAAAGGAGTTTCCATGCTCAAGCTTGCGCTGATGTTTCTCGTCCTGGGCCTGATCCTCGGGGCGCTGGGATTTGGCGGGATCGGCGGCGCCTTCATCGGCATCGCCAAAATCCTGTTCTTCATCGTGATCGCGCTGTTCGTGATCTTCCTCGTGCTGGCGCTGCTGGCCGGCAGGGCGATCACCTGACGGGTGCTGCCATGACGATGAGAGGGAGGGCGGCCCGGCGGGTCGCCTTTTCTTTTTGCGCCGGTCACGCATCGTTCCCGTTCGCTTCGAGCGAAGATCGAGCTTGTCGAGATCGCAGTCGAGAAGTCGACGCCCGCCTTCTCGACAAGCGCATCTCGACAGGCTCGATGCTGCTCGAAGCGAACGGATGGGGGCGAAATAGAGAGGGACGGGATGCGTGACTTTTCGCGCCTGCTCGACGGCCTCGTCTATACGCGCTCGCGCAACGGCAAGCTGAAGCTGATCGCCGATTATCTGCGCGCGACGCCCGATCCCGATCGCGGCTGGGCGATGGCCGCGCTGACGGGGACGCTGGACCTGCCGCATGTGAAGCCCGCCGCGATCCGCGCGATCGTGGAGGAGCGGATCGACCCCGTGCTGTTTTCGATGAGCCGCGATTTCGTGGGCGATCTGGCCGAGACGGTGTCCTTGCTCTGGCCGAAGCCGCCGGGGATGGTCGAGGAGGTGGACAGCGGCGCGCTCCGCATTTCCGCCGTGGTGGAGCGGCTGAAATCGCTCGGCCGGGCGGAGGCGCCGCGCGCGCTGGCGGAGATGCTCGATCAGCTGGACGCCTCCGGCCGCTATGCGTTGCTGAAGCTGGCGACGGGGGCATTGCGCGTCGGCGTCTCGTCGCGCCTCGCCAAGACCGCGCTCGCCAGCGCGTTCGGCCTCGACGTCGATCAGGTTGAGGAGGTGTGGCACGGGCTGAAGCCACCCTTCGCACCGCTCTTCGCCTGGGGCGAGGGGACGGGCGCGCAACCGACGCCGGCCGACGTTCCGGTTTTCCGTCCCTTCATGCTCGCGCATCCGCTGGAGGACACGCGCGTCGATCTCGCCGATTATGCGGCCGAGTGGAAATGGGACGGCATTCGCGTCCAGATCGTGCGCGTGGGCGAGGAGACGCGGCTCTACAGCCGCGCGGGGGACGACATTACCGCGAGCTTCCCGGAGGTGGCGGCGGCGTTTCGCACGCCCGGCGTGCTGGACGGGGAATTGCTGGTGAAGGGCGCGCATCAGGGCGGCGAGGCGCTGGCGGAAGGCGAGGGGGCGGCGAGCTTCAACGCGCTCCAGCAGAGGCTCGGGCGCAAGACGGTGTCGGCGGGGGCGCTGGCCGATTATCCCGCGTTCGTAAGGCTTTACGATATCCTGTTCGAGGGCGGGAAGGATCTGCGCGAGCAGCCGTGGAGCGCGCGCCGGGCCCGGCTGGAGGCGTTCGTCGGCAGCCTCGATCCCGCGCGGTTCGATCTGTCGGCGGTGATCGAGGCGGCCGATTTCGAGGCGTTGGAGGAGATTCGGGCGGGCGCGCGCGACGCCGCGATCGAGGGCGTGATGCTCAAGCGGCGGGATTCGCTTTATGTCGCGGGGCGGCGCACGGGCCTCTGGTACAAATGGAAGCGCGATCCGCTGACCGCCGATTGCGTGGTGATGTATGCCCAGCGCGGGCACGGGCGCCGCTCCAGCTATTATTCGGACTATACGTTCGGATGCTGGAGCGAGGCGGGCGAATTACTGCCCGTCGGCAAGGCCTATTCGGGGATCACCGACGAGGAGATGAAGTGGCTCGATCGCTTCGTGCGGACCAGCACGGTGCAGCGCTTCGGCCCGGTGCGCGAGGTGGAAAAGAGCCTCGTCTTGGAAATCGCGTTCGATTCCATTCACGTATCGAAGCGGCACAAATCCGGGGTGGCGATGCGCTTCCCCCGGATCGCGCGGATACGGACGGACAAGCCGGCGGCCGAGGCGGATACGATCGAGGCGCTGAAGCGGCTGATCGTTTGAAATGCCGTGGAGCCGTACTCCTGCGAAAGCAGGAGTCCAGAGCTTCACACGTGTCGCTTTGCAGCCCTGGGCTCCTGCTTTCGCAGGAGCACGTGGCCTAATTACCGCGCGAATTCCGCGAGATAGTCGGCCAGGCCCTGCGGGTTCATGCTGCGCGCGTCGGAGAGGGCGGTGGTCTTGCCGGCGTTGATCAGGCGATCGCTCTTCGGATCGACCACGAGCAAAGCGGGCACGCCCGCCAGGCGATCCTTGAAGCCATAGCGCGCGGGCACGTCGAGATTCTTGTCGAACCGGCCGACATCGACCGAGACGATCTCATAATGCTTCTTCATCCACGCATCGACTTCGGGCAGTTCCATCGTGCCCGCGAGGATCCGGCAATCGAGGCACCAGTTTCCGCCCAGATCGATCAGCAGCAGCTTGCCGGACGCCTTGGCGCGCGCCCGCGCCTTGTCGACAGAGGCCATGGCGGGGGCGGTCTGGTTGTAGGGCAGGGGCAGGGGCTTGGCGAGCTGCTCGAAGCTCTGCGCCTTCACGCGCGGCGCGGGAACGGCGGCGCCGGCGGTGCCCGCCAGAGCGATGGCCACGAAGGCGGACAGGATGGCACGCATAGTCTTCAGTCTCCGGTACGTTGCTCGGTGCAACGATCATGCCCGGGAAATAGGTGCGGGGGCGTTTTTGCCGAAGAGAGGCTTTCTTGGGCGGCCTAAAGTTGGGGCGGGGAGCGAGTGGCTGCTGCGGGTGGAAGCGGGCTTCACTGTGTCCCGTATATCTTCAGGACTTTTCCGTTTGATCGGCACATCTCAATATAAGCTGTTCCACCCACGCCCCGTTCGGGCTGGAAGCCATGCACGATCCAGATTCCATTCCGGAGCTTTGCAGAAAGCGGTCTGACGAACATTCCAGGAAGTGCCCGGCGCAGATAGCGATCAGCTATATCGATCGCGATTTTTTCATTGTCGACGATGCCACCTTTGGGCTGGAATATCTCGACATCTTCGCGACACTTGTCGGCTGCGCTTTGCGTTGTGACGTGAACGGGATTTGCGACGCCGCCCTGAGGTGAAGCGGCGAGCATGAACGCCATCACAAGTGTTATTCGCTTCATATCGCGACGATGCCGATCACCGGCGATGTCCGCAACAGGCGCGAAAGCCGTCGTTGATCATCCCATCATCCCTGACCCTTCGACAGGCTCAGGACAGGCTTGATCCGGGATCCCGCTTCTCTTCTGCGGGGCGATCGAAGCGGGCCCGCGGATCAAGTCCGGGGTGACGCGGTTCTTTGACGGCGCGCTATGAGGCGAAAGCGGCCGCTGATTTCCTTTTGCCGCCACATTCACCCATCGACCAAAAAGAAAGGGCCCGGCCAGCGCATCCGCTGGCCGGGCCCGATCGTTTCGGCGTAGGTTCGATCCGGCGATTATTCGCCGGGGACGAGATTCACGGCCGCATATTTGCCGCGACGATCGACTTCCAGTTCGAACTGGAGACGATCACCTTCGTTCAGCGTCGTCATGCCGGCGCGCTCGACGGCCGAGATGTGGACGAACGCGTCCGGCTGGCCATCATCGCGCTGGATGAAGCCGAAGCCCTTCATCGCATTGAAGAACTTCACCGTGCCGCTGGCCTTCTCGCCCGTCAGCTGGCGCTGCGGACCACCCGCGGCGCCGCCGGGGCCGGCCGCAGCCGGTGCACGGCCTTCGCCCACGGGAACGACATCGCCGGTGAGCTTCAGGTTGGTCGCCGAGACACGGCCGCCGCGATCGACGAGCGTGAATTCCAGCGTCTGGCCATCGCCCAGACCGGAAAGACCGGCCTGCTCGACCGCCGAGATGTGCACGAACACGTCCTCGCCGCCGTCATCGCGAACGATGAAGCCGAAACCCTTCTGGCCGTTGAAGAACTTAACGGTGCCCTTGCCTTCGCCGATCATCTGGGCAGGCATGCCGCCGCCGCCGCCGCCACGACCGCCGCCGAAGCCGCCACCGCCGCCGCTGCGGAAACCGCCGCCGCCGCCGCCACCGCCGAAGCGATCACCGCCGCCACCGAAACGGTCGCCGCCGCCGAAGCCGCCGCCACCACCGCCGAAGCGATCACCGCCGCCACCATAGCCACCGCGACCCCCGCCGCCGTAACCACCGCCGCCGCCGCCATAGCCGCCGCCGAAATCGGAACCGCCGAAGCTGTCCTCGCCAAAGCCGTCGCGCTTGTCCCTGCCACCGCGCTGGCCGCGCCGCCCTCTATCAAAACCCATGCCGCAAGAATCTTTCCAAGTCAGTCGCCCCGAGCATCAAACCGGACGCGACGGGCGAAGTCGCGTCAGATTGGTCAGCATATACTATGCCTAAGCAATAGTCAGCCTACAACAAATCCTGATCAGTCGCGAGCGAATTCCGCCTTTTTCCCGCCATGATGGTGAACGCTCCTTCACATTCACCCTTAAGCGTGCCTTTTCTGCACGGTAGATCGAGACGGGAAGACGCTCAACCGGTCGCATCCGAAACGGAAAGGACGCGCGATGTGTTCCCTGCCTCGACTGTCGGGCAAAGCGCTTCCACCGCAGGCGATCAGGTTCTAAGGGCTGTGCATGACCGTATATTTCCATGAAGAAGATCTTCCCGCCGACGTACTGGCGCCCGGCCCCGTCGCCGTCGATACCGAGACGATGGGCCTGCTCACGCCGCGCGACCGGCTCTGCGTGGTCCAGATTTCGGACGGCGGCGGCGACGAGCATCTCGTCCGCTTCGCGCCGGGGAGCGACTATGCGGCGCCGAATCTGCGCGCCGTGCTGGCCGATCCGGGCCGGCTGAAGCTCTATCACTTCGCGCGCTTCGATCTCGCGGCGATTCGCCATTATCTGGGCGTGGTCGCGGCGCCGGTTTACTGCACCAAGATCGCCTCGCGCCTGATCCGCACCTATACGGATCGCCACGGCCTGAAAGAATTGGTGCGCGAGATTCTGGCGCAGGACTTGTCGAAGCAGCAGCAATCGTCCGACTGGGGCGCGCCGGACCTGAGCGACGCGCAGAAGGATTATGCCGCGTCCGACGTGCGCTTCCTTCATCAGCTGCGCGAAAAGCTGGACGAGCGGCTGGTGCGCGAGGGCCGCATGCACCTGGCCCAGGCATGCTTCGATTTCCTGCCGTCGCGCGCCGAACTCGATCTGGCCGGCTGGCCCGAGATCGATATCTTCGCGCATATGTGAGCGCGGGCGCTTAATGTCCGTTCTTGCCAGCGAACGCCGCCAGCGCCGCCGCGACTGGGCGATGGCGGGCGGCCGCCACGACATACAGATGGCGATCCTGCGCGTGCTGCTGCCCGCGCTGGTGGGCATCATCGCTTTGTTCCTGGCGGTGGCGCCGCTGACGGTGGGTGCCGACATCAGCTTCGTCCTCTCGAAGAAGGGCGTGGACGTGGCGCCGGAGCGGATGCGCGTGAGCCACGCCGTCTATCGCGGGCGGGACGGCAAGAATCAGCCGTTCATCCTGACGGCCGCTTCGGCCGTGCAGCAGACCTCGCGCGATCCGATCCTGCGGCTGCAGACGCTGCACGCGCGCATCGGGCTGACCGACGGCCCCGCAGACGTGACCGCGCCGCGCGGCCGCTATGACATGAACAGCGATCGCATCGCCGTGGACGGCCCCGTCCATTATCTCGGCTCGGGCGGCTACCGCGTCGATACGCGTGACGTGCTGATCGATCTTCGGACGCGCATGCTGAAGAGCCGGGGCGCCGTGGACGGCACGATGCCGCTCGGCACGTTCGCGGCGGATCAGATGCGCGCCAATCTGGAGACCAAGGTGATCGATCTTGTCGGGCGCGCCCGCTTGCATATCGTCCAGAGGCAGGCCAGAGCCGCGCGATGATCCGGGGGCTTCTCATCGCGGCGTTGCCGCTGCTCGCGACGGCCGCTGCCGCGCAATCCGCTTCCTCCGCGCAGGCGCAGGGCAATGGTGGCCTGTCCGTGCTGCGCGGGCATGACAGCAATGCGCCGGTGGACGTCACGTCCGATCGGATCGAGGTGCAGGATCGCGCCGATCGCGCGATCTTCGTCGGCAATGTCCATGCGGTGCAGGGTGACATGACGATGGATTCGGCGCGCATGACCGTCGCTTACTCGCGCGGCGCCGGGCCGAACGCCGATCCCCAGATCCAGCGCATCGATGCCTCGGGCGGCGTGACGGTGGTATCGCCCAGCGAGCGCGCCAAGGGATCGTTCGGCATTTACGATCTCAACCGGCGCATCATCACGCTGATCGGCAACGTCTCGCTGCTGCGCGGCGGCAATACCGTGAACGGCGCGCGGCTGGTGATCGATCTGAATACGGGCCGGTCGACCGTGGACGGCAGCGCCGTCGGCGGGGCGGCCTCCTCCGCGAAGGGCGGCCGCGTGACCGGCCGCTTCACCGTGCCGCAGAAGACCCAGAACGGCGCGACGCCGACGACACCGCCCGCCACCACGCCGCCGACGAAGTAACCCTCAGGCCATCCAGGCGGGAGGCGTGCCCGGCGGATCGTCCCAGCGGGCGACGGCGGGCGTGCAATCGCGGCGGTTGGGGACGAGGCCGTGCGCCAGCATCGCGCGCGCGTCCCGATCCACGATCGCATGCTGCCTGGCGCTGCCGAGCAGGCGCCGCGCCAGCAACAGACCATGACCCGCCAGCCAGGCCGACGATGCCGCGACCGCGCGACCGCGCGATCCGGTGAGCGCCCAGAAGCGGCGGCGCGAACCATACCAGTAAGGCGGCAGCTTGGGGCGCCGATCGGTGGGGCGCGATCCGTTGACGCCGGTGGCGGCGCCGCCGACATGGCCGATGCGGCTGGCGGGCTCGTGCCGGATCGACCAGCCGGCCTTCCGCATCCGCCACATCAGCTCCACCTCCTCGAAATAAAGGAAGAAGCCGGTGTCGAAGAGGCCGGAGTCGCGCAGGGCGGCTGAGCGGAACATCACGCTCGCGCCCGTCGCCCACTCCACCTCCTCGGCGGCGTCTCCGAACGAGACGAGCTTGCCCGGCGCGAACAGGCGCTGGAGGATCGCCATGCGGCCACCCCGCACCATCTCGCCCCCGATCGTGGGAAAGGCGAAGGCCGAGCCCGAGGCCGAGCCGTCGGCCTCCAGCAGCAGGCTGCCGACCGCGCCGCAGCGGGGATAGGCGTCGAGCGTGTCCGCAAGACGCGCGATCGCGCCGGGCTCCACCACCGTGTCCGGATTGAGCAGGTGGATGTAATCGGGCGGATCGTCGCGCTGGAGCAGGCGCTGGATCGCCTGATTATTGGCCCAGCCGAAGCCGCCGTTGATGGGGAGGGGGAGCAATTCCACCCACTCCGCGAGCGGGGAGGCCGCCAGCGCCTCTGCCAGTTTCTCCGCCGATCCGTCGCCCGATCCGCCATCGACGAGGATCGCGCGCAGGCCCGGCAAGGCGGCGCGCTCGCCAGCGGCCGATTCGAGCGCCGCGATCGCCAGATCGGGTGTCCGGTAATTGACCATCACGATGGCGATCGAACGGGTCATGGCGTCATCGTCCCAGGCGGATCGTGGCGGGGACGCCGAGCGCGAGCGCGCCGGCGGGCACATCCTTCAGCACCACCGCATTGGCGCCGACCTGCGCGCCGTCGCCGAGATGGATCCGGCCGAGGACGACCGATCCGGCGCCGAGCTCCACGCCTTCGCCCAGGATCGGTGCATCGGCCAGCGCGTCCAGCCGGCGCAGGCCCAGCGTGCAATTCTGGCGGATGATGCAACGGTCGCCGATCACGGTGGCGCCGTGGACGACGATGCCGCCCTGATGCTCGATCACGACTTGGCGGCCGACGCTGGCCGAATAAGGCAGCTCGATGCCATAGCGGTTGCGGCAACGGCGGAACGCCCAGCGATAGAGGATCGAGAGCGGCGCGCGCAGCGGCTGGCGCACGCCCATCCGCCACACGCCGAAGCGATAGACGGCGAGCGTGCGGAAGCCGGGCTTGGTCCAGTCGCGGCCATGGGCGCGCCAATCCTCCGCGATTAGCGCGAACAGGCCGGGGCGTTTCCCGGGCGCGATGCTCATGCGGTCCCGCTCCCCTTATATTCGATCAGCTTGGCCTTGCGGCCGGACAGGCGCTCGCGATGGAAGGAGAGGATGCCGGAAAATTCGGCGATCTTGCCGACCATCAGCAGCACTGCGCTGGCGCGGGCGACGCCGGGCGGCAGGCCTTCCTTCGCGCGGCGCGCGAAGATGCGGGCGATGTTCAGCACGAACAGCCCCACGCAGGCGGCCGCCAGCAACAGCAGGATCGGCTCCACGACGCTGCCGACCAGCGCCACGGCTGCGAACAGGGGAAGGGCGCCGCCCCAGATGATGTCCCGCCGCACGATCGCCTGCCAGTCGGGCGAGCGAACGTCGGGATGGCGCCAGGCGAGTTCGGCGAAGGCATGGCCCGCGCGCTTCGTGCGCCGCCACCATTGGCCGAAGCGGGTGATGGCGGCATCGTGCAGCGTCATCTCGCCCGCGATCCGGGCGAGGCGCCAGCCTTTGGCGCGCAGCCGCATCGACATGTCGGGTTCCTCGCCCGCGATCATCTCGTCCGGATAGCCGCCCGCTTCGCGAAAGGCGTCGGCGCGGATCAATATGTCGCCGCCACAGGCGCCGACCTCGCCGACGGGGACATTCCACTCGTCATCGCACAGGGCATTGTAGATCGAGGCTTCGGGATGACGCTCGCGGCGGCGGCCGAAAACGAGCGCGAGGCCATCGTCCGCCGCCAGCGCGGCGGTGCCGGTGGCGATCCAGCCGGGCTGGACCTCGCAATCGCCGTCCACGAACTGGAGCAAGGCGGTGTTCGGGAAGCGGGCGAACAGGGCTTCCACCCCGGCATTGCGCGCGCGGGCGGCGGTGAAATTGGGCGGGACGGCCAGTTCGACCACCTCGACGCCGAGGCCGCGCGCGAAGGCCTGGCTGCCATCGGTCGAGCCGGAATCCACATAGACGACCGGCCCCGCGCCGACGACCGAGCGCAGGCAGGTCTTGAGCCGCTCGCCCTCGTTGCGGCCGATCACGATGATGCCGACGCCCCCGTCCATCGGATCAGCTCAGGCAGGCCAGATAGCCGCCGCGCCGCATCGGCCCCAGCCGGCGCGAGATGCGGTCGCCATAGCGGCGGACGAAGCCGTGCGGATCGATCGCGTCGCGCTTCTTGGGCAAAGGCAGGATGGCGGCGATGCGCGCGGCCTCCGTGGGCGTGAGATGGCTCGCATCATGGTGGAAGTAGCGCATCGCCCCGGCATTGGCGCCATATGTGCCGATCCCGGTTTCGGCGATGTTAAGATACACCTCCATGATCCGCCTCTTGCCCCAGATCAGCTCGATCAGGCCGGTAAACCATGCTTCCAGCCCTTTGCGAAGCCAGGAACGGCCCTGCCACAGAAAGGCGTTCTTCGCGGTCTGCTGGCTGATCGTGGAGCCTCCGCGAAAGCGCTTGCCCGCCTCATTGCCCGAATAGGCTTTCTGGATCGCGGTGAAATCGAAGCCGTGATGGCGGCAGAAATTGCCATCCTCGGCCGAAACGGCGGCGCGCGCCATATTCGGATCCATGCGCGAGAGCGGCATCCAGTCCTTGGAGATCGAACGCCCGCCGACGATGTCGCCGATCATCGTCATCGTGATCGGCGGGGGCACGAAGCGATAGACGACCACCCACAGGATCGATCCGAAGAAAAAGATCAGGACGGCGCGCCACAGCCAGCGGAACAGGCGTCGGGGGAGGCTGCCGGTCTTCTTGCCGGAGCGCGATGCGGTGCGGGCCATGCGTGCGGTCTAGTCGACGCGCGGAACAGGTCAACGCGCCTCTCCGTTACGCCGGGAGAATGAGGGGATGCCGATGAAATTCGCCTGTGCGGTCGCGGCCGCGATGCTGGCCCCTGCGACAGCGGAAGCGGGCGATCTCCGCATTCTCTGCCCGGATCGGCCTGGTCTGAATACGCCCGCCTGCACGATCGATCCGGGCCACGTCCAGATCGAGACGGGCATCGCCGACTGGACACGCGAGAAGCACCCGGGGAGCGTGACCGATACGCTGGTGACGGGCGACTGGCTGGTGCGCGCGGGCGTGGGGCGATCGACCGAATTGCGCTTCGGCTGGACGAGCTATGGCCGCGAGCGGGAGCGCGACCGGATGAGCGGCGACGTGCAGACCAGCCACCGAACCGGCGACATCACGCTCGGCATCAAGCAGAATATCGCCCAGCCCGATGGCGAAGGCTTTTCGGTCGCGGTGCTGCCGTCCGTGACGTTGCCCGTCGGCCGCGGTCCGATCGGCGCGGGCACGTGGAGCGCGAGCATGCTGATCCCCATATCCTGGGAGATCGGCCACCATATCTATCTTCAGCTGACGCCGGAGGTGAACGCCGCGGCCGATCAAAGCGGGGCAGGGCGCCATCTTTCCTATGGCAGCTCCGGCGGGATCGACATCGCGCTGAACAAGAAGATCGATCTGGAACTGGAGGTGCAGGCGATCCGCGATCGCGATCCTTCGGGCCATGCGACGATGGCGCTGGCGAGTGCGGCGCTCGGCTATCAGATCGGCAAGAATTGGGAGGTGGATTTCGGCGGGGTGGCCGGGCTCAACCGCGCCAGCCCCGATGTGGAAGCCTATTGCGGGATCGTCCGCCGCTTCTGAAGCAGAACCCGAAGTCTCCCAGAGCCTGCCATTTTTTCCGTTCGTGCTGAGGGCAGTCTAGGCACGAACGGGTGGGTCAAGGCGCCCGCCGGCATGTTATGCCGATGTTAAGAGCGGATCGGTATGAGGCCGCTCATGGTCTGGCGGCGATCCACAATCATGAAGCTCCGTCACGCGGCGAGCGTGGCGCTGATGATGGCGATCGTCTGCGCGCTGGGCACGATCTTCATCCTGGCCGCCCATGTGCTGGAATGGTTCCTCGAAGGGCGCATGACGCACCTGACGATCGGCCAGCTCGTGGGGACGGACAGCCTCTGGCTGCAGATACCGCTCTGCCTCATCAGCCCGGTCGTCACCTTCCTGGCGCTCTATCTGTTCTTCGGAGCGTGGAGCTATGCCGTCCGCAAGGACATGGAGGCGGATGCGGGCCCGCCTCCGGACTGATCCCGCGCCCGTCAGACGGCGAGCATCACCAGCGCCATCACCACCATCATCACATTCTCGGTCAGCGACAGGAAGCCCAGCGGCACATTGCTGTCGCCGCCGACGCAGGCGCATTTCAGATCGCGCTTGTCGACATAGACCGCCTTGATCACCGACACCGCGCCGACCGTGCCGATGAAGAGCGCGATCGAGATGGACAGCCATTCCAGCACGCCCGCGATCATCAGCACGCCGGCGGCCGCCTCCGCAAACGGATAGAGATAGGCATAGGGCACCCAGCGCCGCGCGAGCAGATCGTAACCTAGGAACATGCCCGAGAAACTCTCGATGTCGCGCAGCTTCAGGATGGCGAGGACGCACATGCTGAACGCGATGAACCAGCGAAACACCGTCATCGGCACGAGCGCGCCATAGGCCTGCCAGCTCGCCGCGAGCGCCATCAGCGCGGTGACGGCGAACACGGCGATGACGGGGCGATAGGTGACGGCCTTGGGATCGGGCACCGAAAGGCCGAGATAACGGCGCAGATCGCTGTTGCCGCCGATCCGCTCGCCATCGATGAAGATCTGGGGCGTGGAGGTGACGCCCTGCGCCGCCTTGAACGCGTCGGTTTCCTCGCGCGTCTTGAACGTATGATCCTCGACCTGGAAGCCCCTGCTCTTCAGCAGGTGGAGCGCCTTGCGGCCGTGCGGGCACATCGATTTGCCGATCGTCATCCGATAGAGGATCGCCTGCCTGCCGGAAGCTGCCGTCGCCATGTCGCCCTGCCTTGTCGGTGTTCGTTCGGCGCACATATAGGGTCCGTACCATAGTACGGAGTCAAGAGTGTGGGCCTGACGATCGGCGCGCTGGCGAAGGATGGCGGCGTGGGGGTGGAGACGATCCGCTATTATCAGCGGCGCGGGCTGATGCGCGTGCCGGATCAGGCGGGCGGCATACGGCGCTATGCGGCCGAGGATGCGCGGCGGCTGCGCTTCATCCGGCAGGCCCAGGGCGCGGGCTTCACGCTGGAGACGATCGGCGAACTGCTGGAGCTGGATGCGGGGCAGGATCGCGCGGGCGAGAGCGCTGACGCTGGAGCGGATCGCGGAACTGGATGCGAAGATCGCGGCGCTGACGGAGGCGCGTATGGCACTGGCGCGGCTGGCGCACGAATGCGGTGCGTCGGCCAGAGGGCCGTGCCCGATCATCGAGGCGTTCGAAGGGGAATAGCATCCGGTGCTCCTGCGAACGCGGGAGCCCGGAGCTTCGGGTGTTGGGCTTGCGGCCCGGGTGCTCCTGCCTTCGCAGGAGCACCGTCGGGCTTTACGCCATCGCGGGCAGCAGGCGCTTCTCGCCGGCGAGGCGCATCATCGCCTTCTGCAATTTGTCGAAGGCGCGGACCTCGATCTGGCGGACGCGTTCGCGGCTGACGCCGTAAACCTGGCTCAGTTCCTCCAGCGTTTTCGGATCGTCGGACAGGCGACGCTCGGCGAGGATATGCTTCTCGCGATCGTTCAGGCTGTCCATCGCCTCGGTCAGCATGTCGTGGCGGACATCCTTTTCCTGAGACTCGGCCAGCCGCTCGTCCTGCAGCGGATCGGTGTCGACCAGCCAATCCTGCCACTGGCCCTCGCCATCCTCGCGCATGGAGACGTTCAGCGACGTATCGCCGCCCATCGACATGCGGCGGTTCATCGAGTGAACCTCTTCCTCGCTCACGCCGAGGTCGGTGGCGATCTTGGCCACATTCTCGGGGCTGAGATCGCCTTCCTCGAACGCGTCGATCTGGCTCTTCATGCGGCGCAGGTTGAAGAACAATTTCTTCTGGGCCGCAGTGGTGCCCATCTTCACGAGGCTCCACGAGCGCAGGATATATTCCTGGATCGAGGCGCGGATCCACCACATCGCATAGGTGGCGAGGCGGAAGCCGCGATCCGGCTCGAACTTCTTCACGCCCTGCATCAGGCCGATATTGCCCTCCGAGATCAGCTCGGCGGTGGGCAGGCCATAGCCGCGATAGCCCATCGCGATCTTCGCAACGAGGCGCAGATGGCTGGTGACGAGGCGCGCGGCCGCATCCGTATCGCCATGCTCCTGAAAACGCTTGGCGAGCATATATTCTTCCTCCGGCTGGAGGAGCGGAAACTTCCGGATCTCAGACAGATACCGATTGAGACCGGCCTCGCCGCCAAGCGCCGGGATGGTCGCGGGGGTGGAGGACTTGGTGGCCATGTTTACTTTCTCCCTGGGCCTTCGCCCTGGAGGCGGACTGCCAGTCCGTCCCCGTCGATTGTCACCTTAGCAGAAGGCGGCTGAATAGTTCCTGCATATCCGCCGGAATCCTGCTTTCGAACGCCAAAGCTGCGCTTGTCACCGGATGGATGAAACCGAGATGGGCGGCGTGCAACGCCTGCCTCTCGAACCCCAAACTATCGAGCAGCTTGCGCTGTTCCTTGCTCGCCCGGCCATAGACCGGATCGCCCAGCAAGGGATGCCCGATCGAGGCCATGTGGACGCGCACCTGATGCGTACGGCCCGTTTCCAGCCGGCATTCGATCAGGCTCGCGCCATTCAGCGTCTCGATCGTATCATAGTGCGTCACGGCGCGCTTGCCGCCCTGCACGATCGCCATTTTCTTGCGGTTCGTGTGGCTCCGGCCGAGCGGGGCATCCACCACGCCCTTGATGGGGCGGGGGCTGCCCGTAACGATCGCGCGATAGCGGCGGTTGATCGAATGGTCGGCGAATTGCTTGGCGAGCCCCGCATGCGCGCGGTCCGTCTTGGCCGCCACCATCAGGCCCGACGTATCCTTGTCGATCCGGTGGACGATGCCCGGCCGCTCGACCCCGCCGATCCCGGAGAGCGAACCCCGGCAATGGTGGAGAAGGGCGTTGACGAGCGTACCGTCCAGATTGCCGCAGGCGGGGTGGACGACCAGACCGGCGGGCTTGTCGACCACGATCAGATGCTCGTCCTCGAAGGCAATGACGAGCGGGATTTCCTGCGCCTCGTTGTGCGCGGGCTTGGGATCCGGAACCGAGACGATGTAGGCGTCGCCCGGTTTCACCTTGATCGCGGGATCGCGCACCGCCGTGTCGTCACGCGTGACGCTGCCCGAGGAGATCAGCGCTTTCAGCCGTTCGCGGGAGAGCGTGGGCACAAGCGTCGCAAGCGTCCGATCGAGGCGCCACCCGGCGGCCTCATCGGGCACGATCGCATGCTTGACTGACACCCCCGCGTCCATTGGACTTCGCAATGTGGGAGGGAGCCGGGGTTTTTCAAGGATGCGGGGTCGCCTCGACAGGGCATTGCCGCGTGGTTAGCAGGTCGGACGTGACCGTGAGCATCGCCCGCATCTGCCTCGATCGCCTGCGGGCCGAGGCCGCCGCCTCGCCCGAGCGCGAGATTTGCGGGCTGCTGTTCGGAACGCCCGTCCGGATCGAGGCCGCTCTGGCCACCCTCAATATTGCCGCACGCATCGAGGACGAGTTCGAGATCGATCCGCGCGCGCTGATCGCCGCGCATCGGGCGGAGCGCGCGGGCGGGCCGCGCCTGATCGGCCATTATCATTCGCATCCGTCGGGATCGGCTTTTCCCTCGGCGCGGGACGCGGCGGCGGCGGAGCCGGGGCGCCTGTGGCTGATCCTCGCGAGCGGCGATGCGCGGCTGTGGCGATCGGAAATCGACGGATTTGCGGCGGTTCCGCTCGATATCGGTTGAGCGGACGGTTGCGCTCGGCGGCGGCAGCCGTCACAAGCCCCGCTTTCCGGAGAGGCACGGGAGCGGGAAGCATCATGCAGGATCTGTCGGTCGAATTTGCGAGCCTGCTCTGCTCGCGCCTCTGCCACGATCTGCTGAGCCCCGTCGGCTCGATGATCAACGGGCTGGAGCTGATCGCCGACGAGCAGGATCCGGAGCTGCGCGCCCAATATATGGGGCTGCTGACCGACAGTGCCGAAGCCTCCGCCAACAAGCTCAAATTCTTCCGCTTGGCCTTCGGCGCGGCGGGTGGCTACGGCGACCATATCAATGCGAACGAAGCGAAGGCCGCGATCGAGGGGCTGGTGCGCGGCAATGCCCGCATCGTCTTCGGCTGGCTGGTGGATCAGCCGGAATTGTCGCGCGGGGCCACGCGCATCCTGCTCAATCTCTCGCTGATCGCGCTGGATGCGCTGGTGCGTGGCGGGCGGCTGGACGTGGGCGTGGAGGCCGACGAGGTGGTCGTGCGGGCCGAGGGGCCGCGCCTCGTGCTGGATGCGGAACTGCGCGCGCTGCTGGATGGCGGCGAGATGGAGGGGCACATGTCCTCGCGCACGTCCGGCGCGTTGCTGATCCGCGAACTGGCCCGGCGCGAGGGACGCGAAGTGCGTCTGTCCGAACAGGATGGCGTGCTGCTGTTCGGCGTGACGGCTCGCGGCACGGCCGGAGCCGCGTAAGGGCTTTCGGAAGCGCGGGAAAAGGCATCGTCCGGACGCGGCGCGGTCCGGCTCTCGATTTCCGCTTAAAACTCTCTTTACCATCTGCTGCCATGACCGGCTGGCGTCCCCGAGGCGCGCACAGGGCCTGGGCATGGACGATCTTCTTACGGACTTCATTGCGGAAACGCGCGAGACGCTGGATGCGATCGCGGGTGAACTGGTCGCGTGGGAGGCGGATCCGGGCGATCGCACCCGGCTCGATTCGATTTTCCGCTTCGTCCACACCGTGAAGGGCAGCTGCGGCTTCCTCGATCTCCCGCGCCTGCTGCGCCTGAGCCATGCCGCCGAGGACGCGCTGGCCGAGGTGCGGGACGGAGCGCGCATTCCCGACTGTGCGCTCGTCAGCGCGGTCCTGGCGATCATCGACCGGATCGGCGAACTGACCGATGCGATGGAGAGCGGCGAGTCGGTGCCCGACGGTGCCGACGGGCTGCTGATCGCGGCGCTGGCGCCGGGCGAGGCGGAGGAAGCCGTGGCGGTGGTGCAGACCGCTGCGCCGCATGCGTCCCGCGCCGTTTCGCGCAGCATCCGCCTGCCGGTCGATCTGCTCGATCGGATGATGGCCGGCGTGTCGGACATGGTGCTGGCGCGCAACGAACTGTCCCGCGCGCTGCGGCTGGCCGAGACGGGCACGGCGGCGGACGTCGCGTTCGAGCGTCTCTCGCAATGCGTGGCCGAGGTGCGCGATGCCGTGACGCGCACGCGCATGGCGCGGATCGACGGGCTCTTCTCCGTGCTGCCGCGCATGGTGCGCGATCTGGCCAGCCAACTGGGCCGCACCGTGCAGCTGGACGTGGACGGCGGCGACGTCGAGCTGGATCGCGAGATGATCGAGATGATCCGCGATCCGCTGACGCATATCGTCCGCAACGCGATCGACCATGGGATCGAAACCCCGGACGAGCGCGTGGCTGCGGGCAAGTCGGCGGTCGGGCGGCTGCGCGTTTCGGCGCGCCAGTCCGGCAACCAGATCCTGATCGACGCGATCGACGACGGGCGCGGCATCGATGCCGATCGCGTGGTGCAGAAGGCGCTCACGGCGGGGCTCGTCACGGCCGAGCAGGTCGCGGGCATGAACTGGCAGCGCAAGCTCTCGTTGATCTTCCTGCCGGGCCTTTCGACCGCGAACGCCGTGTCCGACATTTCGGGGCGCGGCGTGGGCATGGACGTGGTCCGCGCGAATATCGAGCGGATCGGCGGCATGATCGACGTCGACAGCAAGCCGGGGCAGGGCGTGCGCCTGACGCTGCGCCTGCCGCTGACGCTGACGATCATCCCGGCGCTGATCGTGGGATCGGGCGATCATCATTTCGCGGTGCCGCGCTCGGCGATCGAGGAGATCGTGCGCGCCGGGCGGGGCGACGTGCAGCTTCAGCTGCTGGGCGGTGCGCTGGTGGCGCGCATTCGCGGGCGCAGCCTGCCCGTGATCGATCTCGGCGACTTCCTCGGCTGCGAACAGGGCCAGTCCAGCCGCTGGCCGGTGCTGGTCGTGCTGCGCTCCGGTGGCGGAGAGCCCTTCGCGCTGCTGGTGGATGCGGTGCTGGATCATGAGGAACTGGTGGTGAAGCCGGCCGCGCCCGCGATCATGGCGACGGGCATCTATGCGGGCACGACCTTGCCGGACAACAGTCGCCCGATCCTGCTGTTCGATGTCGCGGGCCTCGCGGCTTCGGCCGGCGTGGGCGGTGCGAGCGAACAGGTCCGCGAGGAGCCGATCGCCGCCGTGGCGGAGGATGCGCGCGTGCCGACCCTGCTGTTCCGCGATCTGGACGGGGTGAAGCGCGGCGTGCGGCTGGGGCTGGTCGAGCGGATCGAGGATGTCGCGCCCGAGCAGGTTTCGGAAACGGCGGGGCAACGCCATCTCGCGCATCAGGGCCTGATCGCGCCGCTGATCGCGAGCGGTCCACTGCCGACCGGCAAGCGGCTGCGCGTGCTGCAGCTGGGCGACGGCCAGGGCCGCATCTCCTATGCGATCGATTCGGTGATCGACGTGGTGGATCTCGCCAGCGAATTCACGCCGCTGGCGGTGCCCGGCCCGATTGCGGGCATCACGCTGCAGGATGACGAGCAGATCGAATTGCTGGATGCGCACTGGCTGTTCGCCAGCCGGGCGCGCACGGGCCCCGAGCGGGTGCCGGTCTGCCTGATTTCCGACGATCGCGATCCCTGGTCGCGCCAGTTCCTGGAGCCGGTGCTGGCGGCGGCGGGCTATCGCGTGCTGTTCGGCCAGGCGCCCGAGCGGGACGTGGTGGACGTGGTGATCGGCGGGGTCGGTTCGCCCGACCCGTGCGTGCGCCTGCGCGCCGCCGCCGAACCGGGCGAAGGCGAGGGGGGATCGATCTGGCGCTATGACCGGGCGAGTCTGCTGGATGCCGTCGCCGCTGCCGCGCGTCGTGGAAGGGCTTGAGATGGAACGGCTTTACCTGATGGTGCGGATCGCGGGCGAGCTGGTCGCGATCGACGCGAACGAGGTTGGCTCGGTCGTCGAGATCGACGCCGTGACGCCGGTGCCGCGTGTGGCGCCGCATATCGCCGGCCTGTTCGCGCTGCGGAGCCGGGTGCTCACGGTGATCGATTCCTGTGCCGCTCTCGGCCTGCGCGCGACCGGTGTGCAGACGACGCCGGAGGCGGTGGTCGTCCAGATCGACGGACACAGCTATGCGCTGCTGGTGGAGGCGGTGGAGGATGTGGAGAGCGCGGGTGCCCCCATGCCCTGCGTCGCCACGCTGGAACGCGGCTGGGCCCGCGTCGCGGTCGGGCGCCTGGCCACCGAGCGCGGCGATATCCTCCTGATCGATCCGGCCCGCCTCGTGCTGGGGCCGGACGAACAGGCGGCCGCATAAGCGCTCTTAACCCGATCGTTACGCCCGGCTTTGTAACAACGGCGTGCCCCAATCCGCCCATAGATGGACGAGACGATGAAGACCTGCCTGGTTGTCGACGATTCGAAGGTGATCCGGAAGGTCGCCCGCCACATTCTGGAAGCGCTCGACTTCTC
This sequence comes from Sphingomonas sp. AP4-R1, assembly GCF_013113735.1. Taxonomy (NCBI): domain Bacteria; kingdom Pseudomonadati; phylum Pseudomonadota; class Alphaproteobacteria; order Sphingomonadales; family Sphingomonadaceae; genus Sphingomonas; species Sphingomonas sp. AP4-R1. The sequence continues at coordinate 4,226,110 of NZ_CP053346.1, read as the reverse complement.
CGTCGCCGAAGCCGGCGACGGACAGGAAGCCCTGACCCATTGCACGACCGAGCCCGCGCCCGACGTGATCCTGCTCGACTGGAACATGCCGGTGATGAGCGGCATCGAATTCCTGCGCGCGCTGGGCGAAACCAATCTGCCGCGCCGCCCGAAGGTAGTGTTCTGCACCACCGAGAATGGCAGCGCACACATCCGTGCGGCGATCGAGGCCGGGGCGGACGAATATGTGATGAAGCCGTTCGATCGGGATACGATCGAAAGCAAGCTGCAGATCGTCGGCGTCGCCTGATCCATCGGCCACTGCGAGCGCAGGCCAGATCATGAACGCGGATGCCGCCAGCCGCCAGGCCGACGCACCCATCAGGGTGATGGTGGTCGACGATTCCATCGTCGCCCGCGCCGTGCTGGTGCGCATGCTGGAGGCCGAGCAGGACATAGCGGTGGTGGCCGAGGCCGGCAGCGGCCGGGCCGCGCTGGCGGCGTTCGATATCCACCGGCCGGACGTGACCCTGCTCGATCTGGAAATGCCCGACATGGGCGGGCTGGAAGCCTTGCCCGCGATCATCGCGCGCGGCGGGGGACGCGTGATGGTGGTTTCCTCGGCGTGCGGCGACGGGGCCTCCTCCAGCATCAACGCATTGCGGCTGGGGGCGGCCGACACGCTGCTGAAGCCGGGGGCCGGGCGGCTCGCCGGGGCCTTCGCGCGCGAACTGATCGAGAAGGTGCGCCGGATCGCGGTCGAGCCTGCGGATGGCGCACGCGGCGCGCAACGCGCCTTCGGTTCGATCGAGGCGATCGCGCCGGAGCCGGCCGCGCCCGCCTCGTCCGGCACGAAACAGATCGAGTGCATCGCCATCGGCGCATCGACGGGGGGCGTCCATGCGCTGGCGGCCTTCTTCGGTGCGCTGCCCGAGCGGGTGAGTGCGCCGATCCTGGTGACGCAGCATCTGCCGGCACCCTTCATGTCCTATTTCGCGGATCAGCTCACGGACATGTCCGGTCGGCCGACCAGGGTGGCGTGCGACGGGATGCAGCTGGCGCCCGGGGGCATCATCCTCGCGCCCGGCGACGCGCATATCGGCCTCGCCCGCACGCGCGGTATCGTCCACGTCCGGCTGGAGCGGCGGCGGATGCCGTCCGGCTGTACGCCCTCGGTCGATCCCATGCTGACGGGTGTCGCCACGATTTTCGGCGCGGCGGGTCTGGCCGTGATCCTGAGCGGCATGGGGCGCGACGGCGCGCTGGGGGCGGCCGATCTGGCCCAGGCAGGTGGAGAGATATTGGCGCAGGATGCAGGAAGCTCGGTGGTCTGGGGGATGCCGGGCGCGGTGGTGAATGCGGGGCTGGCGCGGATCGTGCTGCCGCCCGCGGCGCTGGCGCGGGAAGTGGCGAACCGCTTCGCCGTACGGGGAGCCGCCGCATGGATATGAGCCCGCTCGCCGAGGGCGCGTTTTCGAAGCTGCTGGAGCGTGCGACCGGGCAGGAACTCGTGGCGGGGCGCCGCTGGCGGATCGAGACGGCGCTGGGCCCCGTGATGAAGGCACAGGGCTTCGACACGCTGGACCAGCTCGCGACCCGGCTCGGCCGCATCGAAGAGGCGCGGCTGCAGCAGGAGGTGGTGGAAGCGCTCCTCAACCACGAAACCTCCTTCTTCCGCGATCTGGCCGCGTTCCGCTCCTTCGCGGACGAGGTGTTGCCGGCGCTGGCCGAACTCCGCACCGATACGAAGCGGCTCCGCATCTGGTCCGCCGGCTGCTCGACGGGGCAGGAGGCCTATTCGCTCGCGATCGATTTTCGGAAGAAGCCCGATCGCTGGCAGGGCTGGGATATCGCGATCGTCGCCACCGACGTTTCGCCGCAGGCCGTGTCGCGGGCGCGCGAAGGACTTTACGGCCAGATGGAGATCCAGCGCGGCCTGCCGATCGGCGACATGATCGGCTGGTTCGATGCCGAAGGCGAAAGCTGGCGGGCCAAGCCGGAGCTGCGCCGATCCATCTCCTTCGCGGTCCACAATCTGATGGAGCCGCCGCCGCTGGGCCGGTTCGACATCGTGCTGTGCCGGAACGTGCTGCTCTATTTTCCGATGGCGACTCGCCGCGCGGTGCTGGATCGGATCGCCGGGGCGATGGCGCCGGACGGCCTGCTGTTCCTGGGCGCGGGCGAGACCGTGCTGGGCCAGAGCGAGGCGTTCGAGGCGGACCGGAGCCTGCGCGGCTTCTATCGCCTGAAGGGCTGGCAGAAGGCGTAGCCCGCCAAAAGGCGCGGAAACCGGCGCTCCATCTCCGTGAGGTCGGAGCGGGCCGGCTGATTCTGGCCCTAGCGGATCGGCCCGGCGCAACGCTATGGGTTGCGCGCTGCGCTGCTGCGAGTGCCCATGACCGAGATCATCGACTGCCCGTCTCCGAGCTTCAACGATCGCAAGCTGCCGATCTCCATCATCGTGCTGCATTATACCGGCATGCAGGATGCGCCGTCCGCCATCGCGCGCCTGACCGATGCCGCCTCCGAAGTCTCCAGCCATTATCTGGTGGCCGAGGACGGGCAGGTGATGCGCCTCGTCGATGAATCGAAGCGGGCCTGGCACGCCGGCCGATCGCATTGGCGCGGCATAGACGACGTCAATTCCGCCTCGATCGGGATCGAGATCGTCAATCCCGGCCACGAATTCGGCTATCGCCCCTTCACCGAGGCGCAATATGCGACATTGCTGCCGCTGATGGCCGACATTGTCGGCCGCTATGGGATCACGCGCGGCAATATCGTCGGCCATTCGGACATCGCCCCGACGCGCAAGGAGGATCCGGGCGAACTGTTCGATTGGGAGAGGCTGGCCAAGGTGCGCCTCGCCTTGCCGCGCCCGGCCAAATATCTGACCGATCCGCACTGGACGGACGGGGGCTTCCTGCTGGCGCTGGAGCGCTTCGGCTATGAAGTGATCGATGGCGAGGCCGCGGTGCGCGCCTTCCAGCGCCGCTATCGGCCGGAGCGGATCGACGGCCAGATCGACGGCCAGACGCGTGCGATCCTGCTCTCGCTGCTGACGGGCGGCGACAAGGGCGCGGCGGCGCGGCTGGCGAAGAGCTGAGGGTGTCGCTCCCGTGTCCGTTCGCACTGAGCTTGTCGAAGTGCCGTCCTTGCTTGTCGAGGTGCCGAAGAAGCAGGACGGTGCTTCGACAGGCTCAGCACGCGCGGTCTTGGGAAGATGGGCTGAGGCAATCGCATCGCGATAAGCTCTGACTCGACAGCAGGGGCTCCCGCGCCTACCAGCCGCCGCGCCAGAGGGTCGGGCGGCCGCCGCTTGTCGTAAGACGAGGGGAGGAAAGTCCGGGCTCCGCAGAGTGACGGTGCCGGGTAACGCCCGGCGGGGGTGACCCCAGGGAAAGTGCCACAGAAAGGATACCGCCCGGCGGTTCCGGTTCGCCGGAATCCGGGTAAGGGAGAAAGGGTGCGGCAAGAGCGCACCGCGCGCCTGGCAACAGGGGCGGCACGGCAAACCCCACCGGGAGCAAGACCGAATAGGGACGGCACATGGATCGGCTCGATCCGGTCGTCCGGGTTGGTTGCTGGAGGCGGCGCGCAAGCGTCGTCCTAGAGGAATGGTCGCACAGTCCCGCAAGGGATGGACAAAACCCGGCTTATAGACCCTCTGGCATTTTTATACTGCTATCAATGGCTTGGATCGAGTGCGCTCGACGCCTCCGGTCTGCTTCGAGGCGGAGCAGACGATGCATATAAGGGTTCGAACTTCGTCTGGATGACGGAGCGGCGCGGGCGTCAGATCAGGCCCAGCTTGCGGAAGCTCGTCCACGCGCCGCCGCCGAAGATCAGGTGATCCAGCACCGCGATGTCCAGCGGTCGCGCCACGTCCACGATCCGCCGCGTCACCACCTTGTCCGCCATGCTCGGGTGCGGATCGCCGTCGGGATGATTGTGCGCGAGGATCAGCGCGTGGCTTTCCAGCGCCAGCGCATCGCGGAACAGCGCGCGCAGCGGAACATCGACCCCGCCCTCCGATCCGATCGCATAGGTTTCGTGTCCGATCAGGCCGAGTTCCGCGCCGAGATGGAGGACGTGAAACTCCTCATGATCCAGCGCGCGCAAGGCCGGGCCGAGCAGGGCGGCAGCCGTCCCCGTATCGGAAATCTCCCGCCCCTGGAACGCGCCCGGTTGCACCCATCGCTCCCACCGTCCGGCCGGGAGGGTGCGCCGGGGCCGGGCATCCGCTCCAGCATGACCAAGTCCGTTTCGGATCGTTCAACGCGGCTTGGCGGGCTCGGATGGCAGCGCTAATCGAGGGTCATGAAGGCTTATCTCGATCTCATGCGGCGCATCATGGCGGAGGGCGTCCGGCAGGAGGATCGCACCGGAACGGGCACGCTTTCCGTGTTCGGCCACCAGATGCGCTTCGATCTTTCCGCCGGTTTTCCGGTGCTGACGACGAAAAAGCTGCATCTGCGATCGATCATCGTGGAGCTGCTGTGGTTCCTGCGCGGCGACACGAACGTGCGCTGGCTGCAGGAGCGGCGCGTGAGCATCTGGGACGAATGGGCGCGCGAGGATGGCGATCTCGGCCCCGTCTACGGCAAGCAGTGGCGTGACTGGGCAGGGCCGGGCGGGGTCCATATCGACCAGATCAAATTGCTGATCGACCTGATCAACCGCGATCCGGCCTCACGCCGCCAGATCGTCTCGGCGTGGAACCCGGCGGACCAGCCGCAGATGGCGCTCGCCCCCTGCCACTGCCTGTTCCAGACGCATGTGGCGAACGGCAAGCTCAGCCTGCAGCTCTATCAGCGCTCGGCTGACGTGTTCCTCGGCGTGCCGTTCAATATCGCGAGCTATGCTTTGCTCACGCACATGCTGGCCCAGCAATGCGGGCTGGAGGTGGGCGAGTTCGTGTGGACCGGCGGCGATTGCCACCTCTACGTGAACCATCTCGATCAGGCGCGCGAGCAACTTTCCCGCACGCCGGGGCCGCTGCCGCGCCTGGACATCCTCCGCAAGCCGGATGCGATCGATGGCTATGACTATGAGGATTTCGCGCTGATCGATTATGTCGCGCAGCCGACCATCAAGGCGCCGATCGCGGTATGAGCATGCCTCTCGTCGTCCTGCACGTCGCCCGATCGGACAATGGCATCATCGGGCGCGATGGCGGCCTGCCCTGGCGGCTGCCGGAGGACCTCAAGCATTTCAAGACGCTGACGATGGGCAAGCCCATGATCATGGGCCGCAAGACCTTCGAGAGCCTGCCGGGTCTGCTGCCGGGCCGCCGTCACATCGTGCTGACGCGCGATGCCGCGTGGAGTGCCAAGGGCGCCGAGCGTGTGGGCACGGTGGACGAGGCGCTGGGGCTGGCCGGGGATGCGCCCGAAGTGGCGGTGATCGGGGGAGCGGAAATCTATGCCCTGTTCATGGATCGCGCCGCGCGGATCGAACTGACCGAGGTGCATCGCATCGTGGACGGCGACACCAAGATGCCGCCGCTGGGCGCGGGCTGGCGCGTGGCGCGGCGCGAGATGGGCGGGGCGGATTTCGATTTCGTCACGCTGGAGCGCGGCGCGGCGGTTTAGCCGGACCAGGCGCGGAGGCAGCACGACCCCGGCTCAAGCCTGTCCCGAGCCCGCCGACGAGGCCGGCGTGACGGCAACAAGTAGCGAAATCGCAGAGCGCCGGTCGGCTCTAAACCTCTGATTCCGCAACTGTTGCCGGACTCTTTCCGCCGCAGCATCGACTCGACCTGCCTCGGATCGGTTGCGGTCACCCCGGCGGTGTCCCTAGCCGCCAGCGCCTGATGGACAGCGAGGGCAGGATCATGATGCGGATGTGGCGTGCGTTGGCGGGGATCGGGATGGCGTTGGTGGCGACGATAAGCGCGGCACCCGCTTTCGCGTCGGGTCCCGGCCTGGAGGCCGATTATGCGCGCGCCAACGGCCGGTGGGGCGGCGAGTTCGGCGCCGGCTATTCGCTGGGTTTCGCCGGTTTCAGCCTGACGCCGGGCGCGGGCGTGTTCGTTCGCGGCGGCAGCGCCCGACTCTATGGCCGGGTCGAGGCCACCTATGCGATTCCGGCGATGGCCCGGATCGGTGCGGGCGTCCGCATCAGCGGATCCGATCCCCGTCCGTACGGAACCGTCGCGCTGCCGGTGCTGCCGAAGGTGGCGGTGAAGGGGAATGCCGGCCCGAAATATTTCGCGGCGGGGCTCACCCTCGGATTCTAAACCGGCTTGCGATACGATGGATAGAAGAGACAGCGCTCTGTCCATCCCGTCATCCCGGACTTGATCCGGGATCCCGCTTCTTTTTCGGCAAGCCCCGGCACCCAGGCAACGGGACCCCGGATCAAGTCCGGGGTGACGGCGAGAAGCAGAGAAAGCCCCGAATATCGATCGGTCCTAGAAGGCGATGATCCGCAGGCCCCCCGTCTCCGGATCGATCGTGACGCTGCGGCCCTCGTAATTCGCGATGGCCGCGCGATCGGCGGGTGCGCCTTCGGTCCGGCAGGCGGTGATGACGCAGACGGTGGCGCCCGCCGCCTCTCCGGCCGCGATCCCCGCCGCCGCATCCTCGAACACGAGGCAGTCGGCCGCCGCCACACCCAGCCGCTCGGCGCCAAGCAGATAGCCTTCGGGCGAAGGCTTGCCGGTCGCCACATCCTCCGCCGTGACCAGCACGCTTGGGACAGGCAGGCCGCTCGCGCGCAGCCGGGCCAGCGCCAGCGCACGCGGCGCCGAGGTGACGATCGCCCAGCGCCCTTCCGGGATGGCGTTCAGGAAGGCGGCCGCGCCCGTGATCGGATCGGTGCCCTCGACATCCTCGATCTCCATCAGCGTGATGCGATCGGCCTCGGCGCGCGGATCGACCCCCGGTGGGGCGTGGCGCGCGACCGTATCGATCGCGCGGACACCGTGCATCGTGGCGAACAGGGTCGCGACATCGATGCCATGCTCCTGCGCCCAGCGCATCCACACGCGCTCGGCCGAGGCGATCGAACTCAGGATCGTCCCGTCCATGTCGAACAGAAAGGCGGCGAAGGTGCGATTTTCGAACATGCCCGCCATGTAGGAGATGCTGCGCTGCGGCGACACCCCGCCGGGACGGCCCGTGCGAAATGCGCGCGCTTTTTCCTGTCCGCCTCGCATTGGCAGTGCGGCCCGGCTTTCCTATAGGCGCACGCCATGGAGCGCCTGACAGGAAGCGCGCCGCTGCCGGCGGCTTTTCGCGGCGGCGTGATCGCGCTCGGCAATTTCGATGGATTCCACATCGGCCATCAGGTGGTGGTGGCGCGCGCGGTGGAGCGTGCGCGGGCGGAAGGGCGCCCGGCGATCGTCGCCACCTTCGATCCGCATCCGGCCGCCTTCTTCCGGCCCGGCCACGGCCCGTTCCGCCTGACCACGCTGGATCAGCGCGAGCGATTGTTCGCGGAAGCGGGCGCCGATGCGATGCTGGTGATCGGATTCGACAAGGCGCTGGCCGATCTCTCGCCCGAGCGGTTCGTCGAGCAGGTGTTGGCGGAGCGTTTCGGCGCGGCCGGGATCGTCACCGGCTATGATTTCACGTTCGGCAAGGCGCGCGCGGGCACTACGGCTTTGCTGGCCGAACTGGGCGCGGCGCACGGCTTCCTAGCCGAGGCGATCGCGCCGGTCGAGGACGGGGAGGGGCCGATCTCCTCCACGCGCATCCGCCTCGCGCTGGAGGCGGGCGATTGCGAGCAGGCGGCACGGCTGATGAGCCGTCCCTTCGCGATCGCGGGCAAAGTGATCCACGGCGACAAGCGCGGCCGCACGATCGGCTATCCCACCGCCAATATCGACATGGGCGATTATCTGCGCCCGCGTTACGGCATCTATGCGGTGCGCGCGCGGCTGGATGACGGGCGCGTGGTGGCGGGCGCCGCCAATCTCGGCATCCGCCCGACCTTCGATCCGCCCAAGGAATTGCTGGAGAGCTTCCTCTTCGATTTCGCGGAGAGCCTCTACGATCGCGTGATGGAGGTGGAGTTGATCAGCTTCCTGCGGCCCGAGGCGAAGTTCGACACGCTCGACGCGCTGGTCGCGCAGATGGACGCCGATTGCGAAGAGGCGCGCCGCCGCCTAAGCGCATTGGCAACTTGAACCTACTCCGTTCGCATCGAGCGAAGGTTCGAGCGCAGTCGAGAACCGACGTCGAGATGGCATGCGCCTGTCTCGACGGGCGCGTCGCGGCTTCGCTCGGATTGTCCTGAACGCCTGCCTCCGCAGGCAGTCGCAGGGCTGCTCGACACCAACGGACCGGATGAACTGATGGCCGACGAACAACCCGATTATCGCTCCACCGTCTTCCTGCCGAAGACCGACTTCCCCATGAAGGCCGGCCTCGCGCAGAAGGAGCCCGCCATCCTCGCCAAATGGGCGGCCGAGGATCTGTATGGCCAGCTGCGGACGGCGCGTGCGGGGCGCGAGCGCTTCATCCTCCACGATGGCCCGCCCTACGCCAATGGCGACATCCATATGGGCCATGCGATGAACAAGGTGCTGAAGGACATCGTCGTCCGCACCCAGTCGCTGCTCGGGAAGGATGCGCCCTACGTTCCGGGCTGGGATTGCCACGGCCTGCCGATCGAGTGGAAGGTCGAGGAGGCCTATCGCAAGAAGAAGCTGGACAAGGATCAGGTGCCGGTCGCGGATTTCCGCGCCGAATGCCGGGCCTATGCGGCGGGCTGGGTGGATATCCAGCGCGAGCAGTTCAAGCGGCTGGGCGTGATGGGCGATTGGGACGATCCCTATCTCACGATGAAGTATGATGCCGAGGCCACGATCGTGGGCGAGCTTTTGAAGTTCGCCGAGACGGGCCAGCTCTATCGCGGCGCGAAGCCGGTGATGTGGAGCCCGGTGGAGAAGACTGCCCTGGCCGAGGCCGAGGTGGAATATGAGGACATCACCTCGACGCAGATCGACGTGGCGTTCGAGATCACGGATTCGCCGATCAAGGAACTGGTCGGCGCCTGTGCGGTGATCTGGACCACGACGCCGTGGACGATCCCGGTCAACCAGGCTTTGGCCTATGGGCCGGAGGTTGAGTATGTTGTCGCTCAGGTTTTCGCGACAGGAATCGATCCAGATACGCAGGGATCGCTAGATCGCGATCCTTTGGATCGACTCATCAATACTAAGTTTTTGGTTGCCAAAGACCTACTTGCTAGCTGGAAGCTCCGTGTGGCTGCCGCATTTGGGATGAATGGCCCTGCACTCTTTACCAGAGAGATCGCGACCTTGCAGGGTTCCGATCTCGCCGGCACTGTCGTCCGCCACCCGATGCACAAGCTCGGCGGCTTCTTCGCCAAGCCCCGCCCGATGCTGGCGGGCGATTTCGTCACGACCGATGCGGGTACGGGCCTCGTCCATATGGCGCCGGATCATGGCGAGGACGATTTCCTGCTGTGCAAGGCCAACGGCATCGAGCCGGTCTTCGCGGTCGAGGGTGACGGCAAATATCGCGCGGACTGGGGCTGGCTCGGCGGGCAGGGCAGCGTCATCAATCCCAAGTTCAACGCGCCGGACGGCCCGATCTGCTCGGACCTGCGCGAAGTCGGTGGGCTGCTGGCCGCGAGCGCGGACTTCCAGCACAGCTATCCGCATTCGTGGCGCTCCAAGGCCAAGGTGATCTTCCGCGCCACCCCGCAATGGTTCATCGGGATGGACAAGCCGGTGGCGGCGCTCGGAGCCGGTGCTTCGACTTCGCTCAGCACCAACGGCGTTGAGGGTGCGACCGAAAACACCGTTCGTCCTGAGCCTGTCGAAGGACGGGCCTTGGGCGACTCCCCCACCTCCAACGCCCCAACCCTGCGCGAACTGGCGCTGGACGCGATTGCCAACACCCGCTTCGTGCCCGAAAAGGGCCGCAACCGGATCGGGGCGATGGTGGAGGGGCGCCCGGACTGGGTGATTTCGCGCCAGCGCGCATGGGGCGTGCCGATCGCGCTCTATCTCGACAAGAAGACCAACGCCTATCTCGTTGATCCCGCTGTCAATGCCCGCATCGTCGCGGCCTTCGAGCAGGGCGGGGCGGATGCGTGGTTCGCGGCCGATCATCAGGCTTTGCTGGGCCCCGATTATGACGCGGCGGACTATGAGCCGCAGCGCGACATTCTCGACGTGTGGTTCGACAGCGGCTCCACCCACGCCTTCACGATCGAGGCGCGCTACGGCAAGGACGTGCGCGCCAACCTCTATCTGGAGGGGTCGGACCAGCATCGCGGCTGGTTCCAGTCGTCGTTGCTCGAAAGCTGCGGTACGCGCGGCCGCGCCCCCTATGAGGCGGTGCTGACGCACGGCTTCGCGCTCGACGGGCAGGGCCGCAAGATGTCCAAGTCGATCGGCAATGTCGTCGATCCGCTGAAGATCATCGGCGAGAGCGGCGCGGACATTCTTCGCCTGTGGGTCGCCTCGACCGATTATTTCGAGGATGTCCGCATCGGCAAGGAAGTGCTGGCTACCACCAGCGATTCCTATCGCAAACTTCGCAACACTTTCCGCTACATGCTGGGCGCCCTTGAGGGGTATTCGAAAGATGAGACGGTGGCGGTCGAGGCGATGCCGGAGCTGGAGCGCTACATGCTCCATCTGCTGGCCGGCCTCGACACGGAACTGAAGTCCGCGACCGAAGCCTTTGAATTCAATCGCTATGCGCGCGCACTGGGCGATTTCTGCAACAACGATCTGTCCGCTTTCTACTTCGATATCCGCAAGGACAGCCTCTATTGCGACGGTGCGGGCGATCCCACGCGCCGCGCCTATCGCAATGTACTGGATATCCTGTTCCAGGCGCTCGTCCGCTATGCCGCGCCGATCCTCTGCTTCACGGCCGAGGAAGTGTGGGGCTCGCGCTATCCCGAGGGTGGCAGCGTCCATCTGCTGGAATGGCCGACGGTGGAGGCCGGCTGGTCGAACGACGATCTGCGCGTCCGCTGGGAGCGGCTGCGCGAGCTGCGCACGCAGCTGACCGGCAAGATCGAGCCGTTGCGGCGCGAGAAGGTGATCGGCTCCAGCCTGGAGGCGGACGTGACCGCGCTCGCCTATCAGCCGGGCGATGCGGCGCTGCTGCGCTCGGTGAATTTCGCCGAGATCGCGATCACCGCGCCGGTGACGGTGATCGAGGGCGAGACACTGGAAACCGACCAGCCGGTCGCGTTCGAAGTCGCCAAGACAGAGCTGGAAAAGTGCGGCCGTTGCTGGCGCCACCTGCCCGAGGTGACCGAGGATGGCGCGCTGTGCGATCGCTGCGCGAGCGTGGTCGGCTGATGTCGGTCCGTATCGGCGGCTTCGCCACGGCCGCGGCCGTGCTCGTGGCCGATCAGCTTTCGAAATGGGCGATCATGGGCCCGATCGGTCTGCCCTTTCGCGGGCCGATCGAGATCCTGCCGATCTTCCGCTTCATCTGGGTGGAAAATCGGGGCGTCTCGATGAGCTTCCTCGTCGCCAGCACCGACGCGGAGCGCTGGATGCTGGCGGGGCTTACCGCCTGCATCGCGATCGGCGTGCTGGTGTGGCTGCTGCGCGAGAGGAACCGCGTCGATGCGCTCGCGCTGGGCGCGATCCTGGGCGGCGCGATCGGCAATATCGCGGATCGGGTGCGTCTGGGCTATGTCGCGGACTTCCTGAACCTTCACTTCGGCGCATGGTCGCCCTTTTTAGTCTTCAATGTCGCCGATGCCGCGATTAGCATCGGCGTGGTATTGCTGGCCGTGCGCGCGCTGTTCGTGCGTGACGCGACGCCGCCTTCGGAGAATGCGAATGTCTAAGCGTTTGTGGGTCGCGGCAGTGCCGTTGGCGCTCCTCACCCTGGCCGGTTGCGCCGCCAAGACGCCGAAGGGCGTGTTCGCCGGGCGCAGCGGCCCCGACGAATTCGTCGTCGGCCGCGCGCAGCCGCTGGTGGTGCCGCCCGATTTCACGCTCGTGCCGCCGCGTCCGGGCGAGCCGCGCCCGCAGGAGGCGGACAGCTCCACCCAGGCGCTCAACGCGCTGTTCGGCGGCCAGCAGAAGGCGAGCGCCGGCGAAGAGGCGCTGCTGACGCAGGCCGGCCCCGCCGCCACGCCGGGCATCCGCAGCGAGGCGGGCTCGCCCGCGACGCAGACCGTCAACAAGGGCGGCGCCACGCGCGACATCCTGAACGCGCCTGCCACCACCGGCGACGTCGCCAAGGCGTCGACCGGCGCCGCGGCCGCGACGCCTGCACCGGCTGCACCGAAGAACTAAGCGTCGTTCGATGATGCGCCGATCGGCGCATGGCGCCGCATCGCCATGCGCTTTTCCGCGAATGGCTCTTGTCGGCGGCCTCGCATGATCCGGCAGGCTTCGGGCGAGCTGCGGATCGAAACGCGGCGGCAGGGGCTTGTCGAAGTCACGCGCGAACTGGTCGACTGGACGGTCGGCCAGGGAATCGCGACAGGGCTGCTGACGCTCTTCTGCCGCCACACCTCGGCCTCGCTCCTGATCCAGGAGAATGCGGCGCGCGAGGTGCGCACCGATCTGGAGGCCTATTTCGCCCGGATCGCGCCCGAGGATCCCCACGCCTACGCGCATGACGATGAGGGGCCGGACGACATGCCCGCGCATCTCCGCACCGCGCTGACGCAGGTGCAGCTGTCGATCCCGGTCGCGGATGGCCTGCCCGTGCTGGGCACGTGGCAGGGCGTCTATCTGTTCGAACATCGCCGCGCCCCGCACCGTCGGAACATCGCGCTGCATCTGATCGGGGAATAAGGGGCTAACCCCCTTCCGTTTGGGCTGAGCCTGTCGAAGCCCCGTTCTTTCTTTCAGCGAGATGAGAAAGAAGAACGGTCCTTCGACAAGCTCAGGACAAGCGGTTTGAGGGTGAGGCTTAAGGCTGGCCCGCCTGCGCCACCGCGATCGGGCTGTGATAGTCGCCGCCGAAGGCGCGGACGAGCGACACTGCTGCCTGCATCCGGCTGGTCTGCACCTGCAACGCGGCGCGCTCGGCCTGCAGCGCCGCCGTCTGCGCCGTCACCACCTCGAGATAGTCGGAGGCGCCGTCGCGATAGCGGGTGATCGCGAGATTCTCGGTGCGGCTGGCCGCCTCGGCCGCGTCGCGCTGGTCGATCGAGGCCTGGGCGAGCAGGCGCGCCGCCGCGAGGCTGTCCTCGGCCTGCCGGAAGGCGGTCAGCACGGTCTCGCGATAATTGCTGGCGGCTTCCTCATAATCGGCGCGGCTGATCTTCACCTGCGCGGCGCGGCGGCCGCCATCGAAGATCGTCTGCATCAGCATCGCCGGCCCCAGCGTCCAGAAGCTGGCGGGCGACTGGAGAACGTCGCTGTTGATCGAATTATAGCCGCCCTGCGCGTTCAGCGAGAGGGTGGGGAACCAGGCCGCGCGCGCCACGCCGATCCGCCGATTGGCGGCATAGGCCTTGCGCTCGGCCTCGGCCACGTCGGGACGGCGCTGGAGCAGCTCGGAGGCGGCCGTGGAGGGGATCTCCGGCGGCGCGAAATTCTTCACGTCGGCGGCGATCGAGAAGGTCGCCGGAAGCTCGCCGATCAGCGCCGCGATCCGATGCTCGAGCGCGGCGCGCCGATTGGCGACATCCGACAATTGGGCACGGGCCGAGGCGAGGATCGTCTTCGCGCGATTGACGTCCATGCCGTTGGCGATGCCGCCGTCATGGCGCGTCACGGTCAGATCGCGCGCGCGGGTGTAAGCGACGACGGTGCGTTCCAGCAGCTGGCGCTCGGCATCCAGCCCGCGCAACTGCACGTAGGAATCCGCCAGATCGGCCTGCAGGCTCAGCCGCACGCTGGCGAGATCGGCCTGGCTGGCCTGCGCCTCGGCGCGGCTGGCCGACACCTCGTTGCGGATGCGGCCCCACAGATCCAGTTCGTAGCTGGCCGAGCCGCCGACGATGCGCTGCGTATATTCGCTGGCACCGTTGACCGCGTTGGGGCGCAGCGCGGACAGGCGCTCGCGCCGGATCTGGCCGCTGGCGCTGATCTCGGGGAACAGGTCCGCGCTGGCATCGCGCACCTGCGCGCGGGCGGCGTCGTAGCGGGCGAGCGCGGCGGCGAGCGTCGGGCTGGCGCGTTCGGCGCGCGCCTCCAGATCGTCCAGCACGGGATCGCCGAACGACGACCACCAGGCACCGCGCGCGGCGGCGTCCTGCGGCTTCGCCTCGGCCCAGCCGGCGGGCGGGGCGGGCTGATCCTCCTTGAGCGCGGCCGGGCTCGGCGTCGCCTGCGGATGATAGGCCGGCGCCATCGAGCAACCGGAGACGAGCAGCGCCGCCAGCGTGGCGGCTGCGAACAGCTTAGCTCTTGGCACGGCCACCGTCCGCCTTGGCGCTGCTCGCGATCTTGACCGTATCGCCCGCCTGGATCGCGTCCGGCGGCGTATCGACGACCTGATCGGTGGCGCTGACGCCGCTGCCGACCTCGATCTCCTTGCCGAGATCGCGCGCGATCGTGATCGGCTTGATCGCGATCTTGCCGTTGCCGTCCACCGTGGCGACCGAGGTGCCGCCCGCGTTGAAGATCAATGCGGTCGAGGGGATCCGGAGCGCACCGGCGCTCGCCGGAACCGGGAAGCTGATCTGCGCGAAGGCGCCCGGCTTCAGCTCGCCGCTCGGATTGGGCGCCTGCACCTGGACGAGCATCGATCCGGACGAATTGTCCACCGCGCCGGCCGATCGGGTGAGCGTGCCGGTGAAGCTGCGGCCCTGATATTCGGGCAGCATCATCGTCACCTTCATCCCGTCCTTGATCTGGCCGGTATAGGCCTGCGGAATGCGGACATAGACCCGCATCCGCGTGGTATCGGAGACGGTGAACAGCGGCTGCGCACCGGCATTGCCGGCAACGACCAGCGCGCCGATCTGCGCGGTGCGGCTCGTCACCGTGCCGCCGAAAGGTGCGCGGAGCAGGGTGAAGCCCTTCAGCGCTTCCAGCCGCTTCACATTGGCGAGGCTGGCATTGGCGACGGCCATCTTCGCCTTGTAATCGGCCGCGCGCTCGTCCGCTTCCTGCTGCGAGACGGCGTCCGACTTCAGCAGGCTGGCCCAGCGGACCGAGGTGGTCTTGGCCAGTGCCTCCTGCGCGAGCGTGGTCTGGTAGTCGGCGCGCGCCTGGGCGAGCTGCTGATCCAGATCCGGCGCATCCAGCACCGCCAGCGCCTGCCCGTCGCGGACATGATCGCCGATATCGGCCAGCCAGCGATTCACGTAGCCGCTGGTGCGCGCATAGATGGCCGCGCTGTTCCAGGCCTGCACGTTGCCGGGCAGGACGAGATCGGTCGCGTGATCGGTCGTCGTGGGCCGCACGACGTTCACCGTGAGCGTCGAGGCCTCGGAGGCCGTTTCGGCCAGAGCATGATCGCTGTGCGAGCGGCTGACGATGCCGAAGGCGACGGCGATCACGGCGACGATGGCGGCACCGATGCCGAAACGCTTGAGACCGCGCATCTGGCGATCGTCGGGGAGGGGGGGCAGGTCGTGGGTTTCAGACACGGGCGAGCTCGGGTTGGCCGGCGACGCTGTCCTTGGCGTGGCGGCGGCTGTGGAAGGTGGCGAAGATCGTGGGCACGAAGAACAGGGTGGCGATGGTGGCGACGATGAGCCCGCCGATCACGGCGCGGCCGAGCGGCGCATTCTGTTCGCCGCCTTCGCCCATGCTCATCGCCATCGGCAACATGCCGATGATCATGGCGAGCGCGGTCATCAGCACCGGGCGGAAGCGGACCATTCCGGCTTCCAGCGCGGCCTTGGTCGCGTCGCCCAGTTCGGCGAGCCGCTCGCGGGCGAAGGAGACGACCAGGATCGAGTTGGCCGTCGCCACGCCCATGCACATGATCGCTCCGGTCAGCGCCGGCACCGAGAGGGTGGTGCCGGTGGCGAACAGCATCCAGACGATACCGGCCAGAGCGCCGGGCAGCGCCGTGATGATGATGAACGGATCGAGCCAGCTCTGGAAGTTCACGACGATCAGCAGGTAGATCAGCACCACCGCGCCGACCAGGCCGAGGCCGAGGCCGGTGAAGGCCGTGTTCATCGTGTCATACTGGCCGCGGATCGTGACCGTCACGCCCTTCGGCTTCTCGGCGTCCAGCTTCTTCAGGATCTTCTGGATGTCGCCGGCCACCGCGCCGAGATCGCGATCCTGCGTCGCCGCATAGACGTCGATCGTCGGCTGGATGTTGTAGTGGCTCGACACGGGCGACGTGTTGGTCCGGTAGATGTGGCCCAGACCGCCGAGGATCTGGGTCGGCGCGGTACCGGCTGCTGCCGAGATCGGCACGTTGGACAGATCCCCGATCGATCCCAGCTGATATTCGGGCGTCTGCGCGACCACCGAATAGGACACGCCGTTATCCGGATTGAGGAAGAAGACGGGCGCGGTCTGCGAGCTGCCGGCCAGCGATGTGCCGAGGCTGTTCGTCACGTCGCGCTCGGTCAGGCCATATTGGCCGACGCGGGTGCGATCGATGTCGACGTTCAGCTGCGGATAGCGCGCCGTCTGCTGGATGCGCGTGTCGGCGATGCCGGGCACGGTGCGGATCGCGCGCAGGATCTTGGCCGCATATTCGGCATTGTCGCTATTCTTGCGGCCGGAAACCTGGATGTCGATCGGGGCAGGCGCACCGAAGTTCAGGATCTGGCTGGTGATGTCCGCCGGCAGGAACGCGAAGGTCGATCCGGGGAAGCTCCTGGCCAGCTCCGTCCGCAGTTTTTTCACATAGTCCGCGGTCGGCTTGTGATCCTCGGAGAGGGTGATGAGGATGTCGCCGTCCTGCGGGCCGATCGTGCCCGAATTGTTGTAGGTCGTGTTGATCGAGCTGACCGGCAGACCGATATTGTCGGTCATCGTCACCAGCTCCTCGGCCGGGATCAGCTCGCGGATCCGGGTTTCGACGCGGTCGAAGGCGGCGGCGCTTTCCTCGATGCGGGTGCCGACCGGCGCGCGCATGTGGATCATGATCTGGCCGGCATCGACCGCGGGGAAGAAGTTGCGGCCGAGGAAGGGGACGAGCCCCATCGACAGGATCACGATCGCGAGAAAGCCGATGATGAACGGCTTGCGGTGATTCAGCGCCAACCCGAGATAGCTGACATAGGTGCGGCGGACCTTCTCGAACTGCCGTTCGAAGCCGCGCTGGAAGCGTGCCAGCGGATTGTTCGACTGCGACGCGTGGGCGTCCTCGCCCTGCGCATGCGGCTTCAGCAGATACATCGCCATCGTCGGCACGAGCGTACGCGACAGGATGAACGAGGCGATCATCGCGAAGACCACCGAAAGCGCCATCGGCACGAACAGGAAGCCGGCCACGCCGGGCAGCGCGAACATCGGCACGAACACGATGCAGATGCAGAGCAGCGAGACGAAGGCCGGCGTCACGATCTGCGCCGCGCCGTCGAGGATCGCCTCGGTGACGCCCTTGCCCTGTTCGAGATGCCAGTTGATGTTCTCGATCGTCACCGTCGCGTCGTCGACCAGGATGCCGACGGCGAGCGCGAGGCCGCCCAGCGTCATCACGTTCAGCGTCTGGCCCGTGGCCGAGAGCGCGAAGACCGCCGCCAGCACCGCCAGCGGGATGGAGAGTGCGATGATCACCGTCGAGCGCCACGATCCGAGGAACAGCAGGATCATGAGGCTGGTCAGCGCGGCAGCGATGGCGCCTTCGCGGACCACGCCCGACACGGCGGCTTCCACGAACAGCGACTGATCGCCGATGGGCTTGGCTTCCAGCGTCGGCGGCAGGCCGATCAGCGCCTGCGGCAGCTTGTCCTTGACGCCCTGGATGATCGAGAGGGTGGAGGTGGAGCCGTTCTTCAGCACGGTCATCAGCACCGAACGGCGGCCGTCGACGCGCACGACATTGGTCTGCGGGCCCGATCCGTCGCGCACGTGCGCCACGTCGCGCATGTAGATGGTGGCGCCGTCGACCACCTTCACGGGCAGGTCGTTCAACGCTTCCACCGATGCGGGCGCGTTGTTCAGCTTCACATTATACTGGAACGTGCCGATCTTGACGAAGCCGGCGGGATTGATCTGGTTCTGCGAGGCGATGGCGGCGCCCACGTCCTGCGCAGAAAGGCCGCGTGCCTGCAGTGCCTGAGGATCGATATCCACCTGCACCTGACGCTGACGGCCGCCGAACGGATAGGGCATCGCCGCGCCGCGCACGGTCACGAGCTGCGGGCGGATCTGGTTCTGCGCGGTATCGAACAATTGCTGCTCGGACAGGCCCTTGCCCGAAAGCGCGATCTGGATGATCGGCACGGTCGAAGCGCTGAAATTCAGCACCAGCGGCGGCTGCGTGCCGACCGGCATCTGGCGGAGCGCGGTCTGCGAGACGGCGGTCACCTGCGCGGTGGCGGTGCGGACGTCGGCACCGGGCTGGAGATAGATCTTCACGATGCCGATGCCTTGCATCGACTGGCTCTCGACATGCTCGATGTCGTTCACCGTCGTCGTCAGCATGCGCTCGAACGGCGTGATCAGGCGGCCGTCCATCTCGTTCGGCGACAGGCCCGCATATTGCCAGGCGGTGGCGATCACCGGCACGCGGATGTCGGGGAAAATGTCCACCGGCGTTCGCAAAGCGGCGCCGATGCCGGCGATCAGGATCAGCACGGCCATGACGATGAAGGTGAGAGGACGCGACAGTGCGACCTTAACGATGCCGATCATCTGCGCTCGTCGACTCCAAGGCGATCGCCAGGCCGGAGGGGCCAGCTCCGGACGGAGCATATAGCGATTTCGAACGTAACCATACTAATTGGTACAATTGTGCATTGCACCATCATTCGCCTTTGCTCAAATATATGATACGGCTCGATTGATATGTTTTACGACCTGATCTGATGGAGCTTCGCCACCTCCGCTATTTCGTGCGCGTCGCGGAAGAGCTGCATTTCGGCCGGGCGGCGCTGAAGCTCGGCATTTCCCAGCCGCCGCTGAGCCAGCAGATCCGCGCGCTGGAAGACGAATTGGGTATCGAGCTGTTCGATCGCACCAGCCGCCGCGTCCGTCTGACGGATGCGGGCGCGATCTTCCTGATCGAGGCGCGGCGCACGCTGGATCAGGCGCTGCACGCCGTGGATGTCGCCCGTCGCATCCAGCAGGGCGAGGAGGGCGAACTGGCGATCGGCTTCGTCAGTTCGGTGCCGTTCGTGCCGCTCGTTTCCGGCACGTTCGCCCGCTTCCGGGCCGAGCATCCCGCGATCCACATGACGCTGAAGGAACTGAGCCGGGAGGCGCAATTCTCACAGCTGCGCGAAGGCCAGTTGGAAGTGGGGTTCATCCGCAGCAACGATCGCCCGATCCTGCCCGGCGCGTTCGTGTCGGGTCTCGTGCACGAGGAGGCGATGCTGATCGGTCTGCGTGACGATCACCCTCTGGCACGGGAAGACAGGCCGCTCACGATCGACGACGTCGCCGATCAGCCGTTCGTGATGTTCTCGAACGACGCGGGCGGTGGCTTCAACGACCAGGTCGATCTGCTGTTTGCGCGCGAAGGCCGTAAGCTGCGGACGGTGCAGGAGGTGAACGGGCTGGGCTCGATGCTCGGTCTCGTGGCGGCCGGGTTCGGCGTCACCATCGTCACCCAATCTTTGCGCGCGCTGAAGGTGGATGGCGTCGTCTATCGTCCCATCGCCGCGGAAAACGCCGTCAGCCGTCTGTGGCTGATCCGGGCGGGGGAACCCTCGACGATCGCGCGCTCCTTCATCCGGATGCTGCGCGAGGGGGACGGCTAACAGGTCGCGTTCGGCCTTACATCGAATGGCCGTGCGACATGTCCATATGGCTCTCCGACGCGGCGGCGGGCATGTCGCCGGCGACGCGGCGCATCAGGGCGATCTCCTCGGCCTGCTTCTGGACGATGTTGCGGGCCAGCTCGCGCAGCTCCTCGTTCTTGCCATATTTCAGCAGCGCCTGCGCCATGTCGATCGCGCCCTGATGGTGCGGGATCATCATCAGGGCGAAATCGCGATCGACATCGCCGGTCGGCTTCACCTCCATGCCGGACATCATCGCCGCCATCGCCTTGTCGTTGGCCTTCAGATAGGCGGCCTCGGCGGGGTGCATCGCCTTGGGGGCTTCCGCGCCGGAAGAACAAGCCGCGAGTGCCAGCGTCGCCAGCACGAGCAGGCGCTGCGGGATCAGGCGGGACGGGTGGATCATGGCTTGTCCTTCGTGGAAGGGGTGGGCGTGGAAGGGGGTGGGCTGGACGGCATTCCCGGCGCCGCGACATAGGTTTTGAGGACGGCCCAGCGATCGCCGTCCTTGCCGGCGGCGGCGGCGACGCGGTCGGCCACCCAGTCCCGTGCGACCGTGTAACCCAGCGCATAGGCGCCCAACTGGTCGACGAAGCCGAGCAGAGCCTGCGGGCTGGAGACGAGCGCGTCGCGCTGGAGGGCTGCAGCAGCGGCATCGGCGGTGATCCGGCCGTCGCGGTAATCGCGCAGGATCGGCGCGGTGGCCGGCGCCAGCACGTCGATCAGCGCGCGGACCTTCTCGAACCTGGCGGCGTCGGTGGCCGGGAAACCGGCCAGCGGAAACAGGACGTCCCGCTCGAAGGCGAGCCGGTCGGCAGGGGGGAAAGCGAGGTCCACGCCATAATTGGCCGCGCCCTCGCGGAACATGGAATCGGGCGAGCGAAGCAGCACCACGCGCTCCTCGATCGGGAGCCCGTTGGGCCGCGCCGCCAGCGTCTGCATCACGAACTGCGCATGATGGCCGGGATAGGCCTCATGGCAGGCGACATCGATCGCCGATCCCAGGAAGGCTACCGCCTGGGGATTGATCTGCAGCTGGCTGTGATAGTTGCCACGGTAGCGATGCCAGGCGGCGTCGACGCTGGTGGTCCACTCGACATCGACGCGCTCGGTCGAGGGCAACGGCCAATGCGCGCGCGTGCGACGGCGGCATTCCCCGAGGGCGCGATCGAAGAGGGCCTCGCGCTTGTCCTCGGGGATCACATAGCGCGCGCGAAACGCGTCGACCCGTGCCGCGAGCGGGCCGCGACCGGGCAGGAGTCGGCCGAGTTCGGCGACAGCGCGGGCCATGGCCGCTGCGTCGACCGGTGCCGGATCGATCCCGTAGACGCGCCTGGCTTCTTCATCGAACGAGAGGCTGCGCGGTTTCTGGATCGTGCCGATCAGCGCCTGCAGGTGGGCGACGCGGCTGGCGAGGCGGGTGCGGCGCGGTGTGACGGGGCCGGGATCGGCGGCGATATCGACGGCGAGCGTCGTCAGGTCGCGCTGGAGATCGTCCAGCGACGGCACCTTGGCATCGGCCTTGGGGCGCAGGGAATCCGGGCCGAAATAGGCATCGACCTCCTTCTCGTCGGTCTGGCCGAAGGCGAGGGCGAGTTCCACGAAGCGTCGCGCCTGCGCCTCGACCGGATCGGCGGGAGCGAGCGGCGAGGGCACGCCCAGCCGGAACGCGGCGAGCACCGCGAGCAGCAGCAGGACCACGCCTGCGACGATGACAACCCGACGTTGGTTCATGCGGCGCGGGGGGAGGGCGAACTGGCTCGCCAAGGTTCGCGCTCCCCTTATTCCAGAGCTTATTCGGTGCGGAGCGCGTCGATCGGATCGAGCAGCGAGGCGCGGCGCGCCGGATAGCTGCCGAAGACCAGACCGACGAGCGCGGAGATGCCCATCGCCAGCGCCATCGCGCCGAACGACACGCTCACCGGCCAGGCGAGCGACCAGCCGATCACGCGCGAGGCGACGAGGCCCAGCACCAGACCGATGATGCCGCCGATCACGGAGAGCGTCACCGCCTCGACCAGGAACTGCATCGCGACGTCGCTGGTATGCGCGCCGCTGGCGATGCGCAGGCCGATCTCGCGGGTCCGCTCCGTCACCGAGACGAGCATGATGTTCATGATGCCGATGCCGCCGACGATCAGCGACACGCCCGCGATCGAGGCGAGCAGGGCCGTCATCGTGTCGCTGGCATGGTCGAGCGTATCGGCCATCTCCGAGAGATTGACCTCGTCGAGCTTCGGCAGGTTGGCGAGCGCGAAGGCGGCGGCCGGGGTGTAGAGGCCCTTGGTCAGCGCCTGCGCGGCCTGCGTCTGCACGGTGAAGTCGTCGACCGAGCCCGCCGAGCCGGCCTGCGCCGAAAGGTAGGACGCGGCCTTGCCATTGCCCTGGCCGTGGCGCTGGCGAAGGATCTTCTTCACGTCCTCGCCGACGCGCGAGGCCTCGCCGGCCTTTTCGGCGGCGATCACGATCTCGCTGATATTGCCCATCTGCAGCGCCATCTGGAGCTTCTGATAGGGGATGAAGACCGAGTCCTTATGGTCTTCGGATTCGCCGGAGGTGACGCCGACGATCTCGAAGCTCTGGTCGCGGATCTGCATCGATTTGCCGACCGGGTTCGAATCCTTGCCGAACAGCTGATCGGCCAGCGCGCGGCCGATCACGGCCTGGTTCGCATTGTCCTCGAACATCTTCCCGGACTTCAGATCCCACGAATAGGCTTTCGCAAAATCGACGCCGACGCCCTCGATCTTGGCGAAGGCCTTGCTCGCGCCGACGGTGACGCTGGTGCGCGTCTGGACGGCGGGGCTGATATATTTGATGCCTTCGACGCCGTCCCTGATCGCGTTCATGTCCGCGATCGTGAGCGTATCGGCGCCGCCGCCACCCTCTTCGATGCCGACGCTCTGGCCGCCGCGCGTGTAGTTGCCCGAGTGGACGAAGACGAGCTTGGTGCCGGCCGAGCTGACCTCACCCTCGACCGAGGCGCGTGCGCCCGTGCCGAGCGCGACCATCGTGAGCACCGCCGCGACGCCGATGATCATGCCGAGCATAGTGAGCAGCGTCCGCAGCCGATTGCGGCTGAGCGAGCGGAGCGCGAGCCGGATATTGACGGGCATCAGCGCGAACATGGGAACCTCCGTTCGGGGCAGGCAGGCGTGGAGAGGAAAAAGCGCATCGTCATTCCGATTTCAGCGCGATGACGGGATCGAGCAGCGAAGCGCGCCGCGCGGGCCCGAAGCCGAAGGCGATGCCGGTGATGGCGGCCATCGCGACGGCGACGAACATCATGATCGGCGAGACGGCGGTGGCGGTGTGGAAGCCGTGTTCGGTCACGTAAAGGCCGATACTGCCGAGCGCGATGCCGATCAGCCCGCCCAGTGCCGCGAGCGTCACCGCCTCGACGAGGAACTGGACCATTACGTCCTGCGTGCGGGCGCCCAGCGCCATGCGCAGCCCGATCTCGCGGGTGCGCGCCGCCACCGACACCAGCATGATGTTCATCACGCCGATCCCGCCGACGAGCAGCGACACCGCCGCCGCGCCGCCCAGCAGGTAGGAGAAGGTGCGGCCCGCCTGACGCAGGCTCTTGGCCATCTCCTCCCACGAGGTCTGCTCGAAGCCGGCCGAGTTGGAGTGGACGGCCCGCGCGAGGCGCGGATCTGAGCCCATGCCGGGCAGCGCGCCGTTGCTCTGCGTCTCGGCGCGGAAATCGTTCGCCCAGCCCTCGCCCAGACCGTGCAGCTTGCGAAGCTCTTCGGTCACGGCCTTGTTGACCTGGGTGGTGACGCCGATCGACTGGGTGCGGATCGTGACCGTGTCATAGCTGGTACGGCCGAGCAGCGCGCCCGCCAGCTTGTTCGGCAGATAGACGGTCGGCACGACGATCGAGCTGCCCGCTTTCTCGGACGTACCGATCACGCCGACGACCTTCACCGGCTTGCCGCTCATCGGCACGGTCTTGCCGACCGCCGAGGCGTCGTCCGGCCACAGGCGCTTGGCGATGGCGGGGGTGACGAGCATCACGGGCGCGCCGCTCTCATGCTCGCCGGCGCTGGGCAGGCGGCCTTCGAGCAGCTTCCAGCCGGTCATGTCCGGCCAGGCCGCATCGAAACCGGAGACGCGCAGGATCGCGGTGGGCAGCGGCGAACCGGCATCGAGGCTGGCATTGCCCTCCATCTGTCCTGCGATCGACTTCACACCGGCAATCTTGCTCAGGGCCGCCACCTGCGCTGCGTCGATCGGCGTGGGCGGGGTCTTGAACTCGGTCTTTTTGGGCGCGGTGCTCCGGCGGCGGGCATCGACGATGGCCGCGCTCTGCGACATGTCGACATTGGCGCTGGTATCGCCATTGGCCACGACCGAGCCTTCGCCCTGTTCGCCGCCGCCGCTATCCTGCTGGCCGCTGCTGTCGATCGCGGACGGCGTGAAATTGCCGGGCTTGATCGTGATGCGCGTGGGGCCGGCGCTCTCTATCTGGCTTTCGATGCGCTGCTGCGCGCCGAGGCCGAGGCCGGAGACGATCACCACCATCGCCACGCCCACGCTCATGCCCAGCAGGGTGAGGATCGCCTGCAGCTTGTTCTGGGTGAGCGCCTTCAGCGCCATGCGGAGATTAGTGAGCATGGGGCTTGGCCTTTGCGGGGGCTTCCTTGCCGTAGACCGGGAATTGCGAGCGCGGGATCTCGATCAGATCCGAGGTGCCCTGCACGACGCTGCCGATGCGGACGACACTCTTGGGATCGGTGACGGGCTTGCTGTTGCCCATCCAGAGCGTCGAGGTCGGATCGGGCTTCATCGTCACATATTCGGTCTTCTGGCCGGGGCGATCGATCTCGACCGAAAGATCGCTGGCCGCCGTCGCGGGCAGGGCCTTGCCCGAGGCATCCATGAAATAGATCCGCACGCCGCCCTTGGGTGCCAACAGGATTTCGAGATGCGCGGTCTTGGTGGCCTTCAGGATGCCGCCGTGGGGCGCTTCGTGGATCACGCCATTGTGGGCGAAAGCGGGCGTGGCGCCCAGCATCAGGGCGGCGAGGACGGCAAGCTTGGTCTTATTCATGGCGAAGGGCCTCAATGGGATCGAGCAGGGCGGCGCGGCGCGCGGGATAGACGCTGAAGGCGATGCCCAGCAGGGCGGCCACGATCAGCGCGAGGAAAGCCGACATGGGCGAGATGGCGACGGACCATTGGAAGAAGCGCTCCAGTCCGCCCGAGGCGAACACACCGACGAGGACGCCGAGCACGCCGCCGATCAGGCAGAGCAGCAGCGCCTCCAGCACGAACTGGGTGGCGATGTCGCTGCGGCGCGCGCCGAGCGCGATGCGCAGGCCCACCTCGCGCGTGCGCTGCGTGACGGAGAGCAAAAGCAGGTTCATCACGCCGATGCCGCCGACGAGCAGCGAGATCGTCGCCACGCCCGCCAGCATCGCCAGCATGATGACGTTGGTCTTCTTGAGCGAGGCCGACATCTGCTCGATCGTCAGCTTGTCGATATCCTGAAGATTGCCGCTGATCACGCGGGCCAGTTGGGGCGGAATGCCCTTGCCGATCGCCTGCTGCGCCATCGTGGTGACGGTGAAGTCGTCCGGCGTCTCCTCGCCGATCTTGTGGCGCTTGCGGAGCAGCAGCTTCACCTCGTTGGCGAGGCGGCTGACGTCGCCGACGGAGGAGGCGGTCAGCGAGATGGTGTTGAGCTTCGAGAGATTGAGCAGGCCGTCGATCGTGGTGACGGGCACATAGACCGCGTCGAACTGATCGTCGCCCGGCGCCGGCTGGCTCGCCCAGCTGCGGCTGGAGAGGACGCCGATCACCTTGAAGGTCTGGTTCCACATCGTCGTGGTCTTGCCGACCGGGTTCACGCCCTCGCCGAACAATTTGTCGGCGACGACCTTGCCCAGCACCATCACCTGGGCCTTCTCGTCGGCATCCTGCTTGGAAAGGAAGCGGCCGTGGATGATCGACCAGCCGCTGCGGATTTCGGGCAGCGCCCATTCGGTGCCGTGATAGCGGGTGAACCACTGCTTGGTCTTGTCGTCGCCCGAGAAGATGCGGGCATTTTCATGCACGCCGGCCACGACATGCTGCACGCCCGCCATCTGCGCGACGGCCTTGGCGTCATCCACGGTCAGCGTCGCCGCCGCGCCGAGGCCCGCGCTCAGATCGCCCAGACGATCCTTGGCGGTCGGGTGATCGTGGACCGCGAGGGGATCGTCCTCATAATGGCTGGGGACGAGCAGGGTTTCGGCCGGGCTGCGGGCGGGCTCGGCCAGCGCGCCGTCGCTCGTCACATAGCCATAGGGCATTGGATAAAGGATCCGGGCGCCGCGCGGCGCCATGCGATCGGTGAAGACGC